>CAZSBF010000018.1:36649-52754 GCA_964605185.1 uncultured Planctomycetaceae bacterium | reverse complement strand
ACCCGCGCGCACCGAGTCGGGGACGGCGGGATCGGCGAAGCCGAACTGGAGGGCTTCTCTGCAGAGCTGCTCGACCTGTTGGCGTGTGGCTTCGGGTTTGAGCAGGGTGTGATCGATGAACTTGGCGACGTCGGCGGAGATTGGCCCGCCGCCGAGACCGTGGGCGATTCGGCCAGCGCCTGCGGCGATGAGTTCGCGAACCGCGCCGGGGTTTTTCTCGGCGCAGTGGCCGCGACAATCGGGTCCGCAGCAGGCGCAGAGTCCGCCGCTCCAGCCGGTGGGGCCGATCATGGCGGCGATGCGGTTGGCGATCCGTTCGAGGTCTTCGTTGGAAAGTTCGGTCACGTTCGCAATCTCCTGAGCGACGGCTGCAACCGCGCTCCTGGGCGGCTCGGCCTCGGCGTGGCCGCGGCAGGCGCACGGGTGGGCCAAGTTCTGTTTTTCTATGGCCTCGATCATTTCCACGCGGCGGCGGTGGCGGTCCACGGTGCAGTCGGTGGTGAGGAATACATCGACAATCTGCTCGGCCAGGCCCGTGCCGATGAGCGAGGCACCGAGGGTCAGCACATTGGCATCGTTATGTTCGCGGCTGTTCCTGGCCGACGATATATCGTAGCACAGCGCGGCTCGGACTCCGGCAAATTTGTTGGCCGTCATGGAGGAGCCAATGCCCGCGCCGTCGATGATGATGCCGCGATCGCAGATTTTTTCGGAAATGCGGCGGGCGACTTCGGCGGCGATGGTCGGATAGTCACACGCCGATGTGTCGAAGGTGCCGCAGTCGTGGACGGCGTGGCCGGCGTCGGCGAGTTTCTTGCGGAGGTGCTCCTTCATAGCGAAGCCGCCGTGATCGGAGCCGATGGCGATGTTCATTCGCTGCGTCCAGTCGAAAAAAGCAAGCACTTATCGTGACGGCGGAGCGTAAGTGCCGACCGTTGGATGGGTGATAATATACTGGGGTTGGCTTGTAAAGGCAGCCTGTACACCTGCACTCTGGCACGTCGGAGCATGTCGCGTGGAATCGCAATCGGACACAACGCCGCGAATGACCGTGTGCCTGGTGGCCGGGCGGGATGCGGCGGAGCGGTTTCCCACGCTGATCAAATATCTTCAGTTGGGGCTGGTGGATGAAAGCGTTTCGACGCTGCGCGTGGTGACGCAGGGGGAACCGCTGACAACGCTGCAGGCGGGGACGACGGTGATCCTGCAAGATCGACCGCTGGCGTGGCCGCTTGGCCGGTGGTCGCGGCGCGCGTTTATCAGTGATGCGGTTTCGAAATTGGAATCTTTGCAGGGCAAGGCGCCGGCGGTGGTTCACGGGCTTTCGCCGGCGACGATGGACGTGGCGGCGGAGATCGCGGTGCAATCGGGGAGCGATCTGGTTTACACGGTGTCGTCGATGAAGCAGGTGGAGGATTCGGCGTCGCTGCGGATGTTGACGCGGGCGTCGGCGCTGGCGGCGATTTCGCCGGGACTTGCGGACATGCTGCCGCCGTCGGTGAGGTCGGCGAAGTCGGTGGAGATTATTCCGATCGGGGTGAATCCGGCGAATCAGATTTCAGCGTTCAAGAATGGGCAGCGTGCGCCGGTGATGGTCTATGCGGGGCCGCTTGGGGAAGACGAGGAACTGGACACGCTGTTGCGGGCGGTGAAGCAGGTGGTTCTGCGATTTCCGAATGCGTTGCTGTTCATGCTGGGCAAATGGCCGGCAGAGGATCATTTACGGCGGACGGATCAGTCGCTGGAGATTCGGGATAATGTGACGTTCACGGGGCGACTGGACGATTGGCGAAACGTGCTCGATGCGGCGGATGTTTTCTGCGTGCCGAGGGCGCAGGTCGTCTGGCGGGAGGAGCCGATGGCGGCGTTGGCGGCGGGGGTGTGTGTGGTCGCGGCGGAGGGGTCGTTGTGCGATGAGTTGATCCACGATCGGACGGCGCTGCTTTTCCCGCAGGGGGAAGATGGGGCGTTTGCGCAGTGCCTGCTGCGGTTGATCGGGGATCATGAGTTTGCGCGGAAGCTGGCGGCTGCGGGGCAGGCGCATGTGCGGGTGTCGAATCCGCCGGCGCAACTGGTGAGCCGGCATTTGGAGCTGTATCGGCGGCTGGCGCGGCCGCATCAGACGCTGACGTTTTCGGGCAAGAATTAGGGGATCGCGTCGTTTGGAATAGGGTGGTCATGCAGGGGTGGAGCCGGTTCAACCGATTGAAGATGTAGCGATGTTCATGCTTCGATGGATCACGATTCTACTGGCGGTGACCAGTGCGGCGGGGGCCCAGCCATCGGATGGCGCGGGCGCGCCGACGACGCAGCCGCGTCGCGGCCAGCGGCGGGAGGTGCAACGTCGTGAGCAGGCGTCGCAACCTCCGCTGAACATTGCGAATGAGATGGACCGGCGTCGCTATGAGCGCATTCTTGAGTCGGCGGCGCGGACCTACAACCTTGATGAACTTCAGCGGGCCATGGTTCGCAATGAAATGGAAACGATGAGCGCGGAGCGGCGCGTGGCGATGGGGGCGGACGCGAGCGAGTACGACCGGCTGCGCGAGGAGCTTCGGAAATTGCAGACGCCGCCCGAAGGGGGCGAGCAGACGCCCGAGGCGCGGCGGGCGCGATTTCGGGCGATGCGGGATTCGTCGGAGTTTCGGGAGCTTCGCGCGAAACTGAGCGAGCT
The DNA here is from genome assembly GCA_964605185.1 of uncultured Planctomycetaceae bacterium. Lineage (GTDB taxonomy): Bacteria > Planctomycetota > Phycisphaerae > UBA1845 > UTPLA1 > JACRIM01. Next base: position 50,080 of record CAZSBF010000018.1, on the reverse strand, counting down.
TGATCGCAAGTACCCGATCGACATGGAGTCGGCAATCGGGCGCGTGGAGAAGTTGCTTCCGCCGGAGCAGGCCGCGGCGGGTCGGGAACGGCGCGAGCGGCGAATGACGGAATTTCGAGAGCGGCGAGGGCGCCGACGGGGGGAGAATGCGACCAGTCAGCCGGCGCTGGGGACGAATGTTGTGAAGAGCGAGCAGGCTGTGGAGGTGAAAACGCCTGCGCCGGCGCCGATGCACCCGTGGGAGAAGTATGTTCGGGAGTTCATCACGCGGTATGAGTTGACGGATGGGCAGTCGAATGCGGCGCTGGCGATGCTGAAGGATGTGCAGGGTCGGGCGGGGCAGGTGGAGAAGTTGCAGGCGGATCGGGTGGCGGCGGCCAATGCGATTCGGGATGGCGATGCGAGGAAAAAGGCGCTGGCCGAGTTGAACAAGCCTTATGACGAGTTGTATGGCGAGCTTAAACGACGGCTGGACTCACTTCTCACGGCGGCTCAACGGGCGAAATCGGGCGAATCCCGGAGCTGAGTTTTCTTCGGAACATTTTTACCGACTGGGGCAATACGAAGGGATCGTTTTGCCGGTTGGATGGCGTGTTTTTTGACAGGCATCCAGTTCCGCAGTCGTCCCTATTCTTTGGCCCGAGCCTTTTTCACGGAGATTCTCAATGTTGCTGGTTTCCAGATCGCTTCGTGCGAGTGTTGTCGTTCTTGTTTCAGGAGTTATTGCCGCCCATGCGGGCGAACCGATTGGGATGCCCAAAACGGCGGCGGGAAAGTGCGCGGAGGCGTTTTTCAAGGCGTCAGCCGAGGGCACGGATGCAGCGTGGACGGCGTTTGAGAAGGCCCATCGGGGCAAGACGGCGTCGGGGCGACGGAGTTTGGAAGATCGGCTTCGACAGCATGAGGATGTTTCGAAACAGTCGGGCCGATTGTCGCCGAAGCTGATTCTCGATGAATCGGAGACGGAGTTGACCGTGCTCGCCGAGGGTGATCGGGAAGGCAGGGCGTTCGAGTACACGTTTGTAATGGATGCCGATGGCGGGCTTGACGGCATCGCGATTCGCGGACCGCTGGACCCTGCGGATGCGGCGAAGGGGGCGCGGTCGCTCGATGCGGCGACGAAGGAGGCGGTGATCGAGTCGATTCACGATCAGCTTAAGAGCAATTACGTCTTCCCGGAGGTCGGGGAAAAGATGTGTGCGATGCTGATGAAGAATCTGAAGGGCGGGGCGTATGACGCGATCGACAAGGCACGGCCGTTCGCCAATCGATTGACCAAGGATCTGCGCGACATCTGCCATGACAAGCACCTTCGGGTGTTGACCGGTCCCATGCGGGACATTCGCTCGCCGCGCAGTTCGACGCGCGGGATCGACCAGGCGGGGCGGAACTTCGGATTCGCTAAGGTGGAAATGCTTCCGGACAACATTGCGTATATCAAACTGAATGCATTTGACCCGTCGCCGGCGGCGATGGAAGTGGCGGCGGGGGCGCTGGCGTTCGCGGGGTATTCGTCGGCGGTGATCTTTGATTTGCGCGAGAATGGCGGCGGATCGCCGGAGATGATCAAGTTCATCAGCAGCTACTTTTTCAAGAAGAAGACGCATCTGAACAGTTTTTACAATCGCCCTGAAGATTCCACGACGGAGACGTGGACGGAAGAGAAGATTTCGGGGCGTCGGTTTGACAAGGATCTGCCGGTCTATGTGCTGACGAGCGGGCACACGTTTTCCGCGGCGGAGGAGTTCACCTACAACCTCAAGAACCTCAAGCGGGCAACGATCGTCGGCGAGACGACGGGCGGTGGGGCGCACCCGGTGATGTTCGTCGAGCTGGCCAACGATTTCTCCATTGGTGTGCCGTTTGCGCGGGCGATCAACCCGATTACAAAGACGAATTGGGAGGGCACGGGGGTGACGCCGGATATCGCGGTGCCAGCGGAGAAGGCGCTGGATGCGGCAATTGCCGACGCGAAGAAGAAGTTCGCGGCGGCTGAGGCGGAAGAGGAAGGCGACGACGAGTAAGTCTGACGCGATCATGGCTACCGGGCGCGGACGCCGGTGGGTATTCTTTCATGATTCCCGGGCAGGCCGCGGGATCGGGAGCATGATGGATGATTTTCACAACCGTCGAACTGGCAGCCCGTATCGAGAGGGCCGAACTCGATCTAGCGCGCTCCTGGGCCGAATCCATCGGGCGTGCGCAGCCTGATTGCTCACCCTTCTCAATCGAGATTGCCGGCGGACGTGCCTTGTTCGCAGGCATCGGATCGCCATTGAATAAGGTCGCAGGGGTTGGGTTTGCCGGTGTGCCGGATGGTGAGTCTCTGGGCGTGATGGAGCGGGCATTTGCCGATCGCGGAAGCCCGATTCACGTTGAAATTTCGCACCTGGCCGACCCGGAGATAGGGCGTGCGTTTGCTCGGCGCGGGTATGAGCTTTGCGGTTTTGAGAACGTGCTCGGGCGGCTCATTTGCGATTTTGACCATGGGTCAACCGGGGATGAAATTGATGTGCGTCGATGCGAGGCGGGCGAGATTGATCGGTGGGTCAGTGTATTGGTGAATGGAATTCTCGCTCCAGATACGGGAGGACTTCCATCGCACGAATCGTTTGAGCGGGCAGGGATTGAGACGTCACTTCGGGCGAGTTGGTCGATACCGGCCTTTTCTCACTATTTGGCATTTCGGTCAGGCGAGCCAGTCGGCGCTGCAAGCATGAGAACTCACGAGGGGGTTTGTCATTTTTGCGGTGCGGCCACGCTGCCTGAGTATCGACGTCGCGGTGTTCAGACGACGCTACTTAATAAGCGACTTCGGGACGCGGGGAAAACGGGATGTGACCTGGCGGTGGTGACGACGCAACCGGGGTCCAAATCGCATCAGAATGTTCAGCGGCGCGGGTTTGAGATTCTTTATACGCGCGCGGTGTTTACCAAGACAAACGCGTGATTCGTCGGCTTGGCCTTAGGACTTCGCAGAGTCAGGCACGGACGAACGGGTTGTGGCGTTTCTCGCGGCCGATGGTGGTGACGGGGCCGTGGCCGCTGTAGACCTTGGTTTCGTCGGGCAGGACAAAGAGACGGTCTTTGATGTTGCGGATCAGCGTGTCGTGGTCGCTGTGGTGGAAATCGGTGCGACCGATGGAGCTGTGAAAGAGTGCGTCGCCGACGATGACGAGTCCGGCGGTGGCGCAATAGAGGCTTCGACTGCCGGGGGCGTGGCCGGAGGTGTCGAGCAGGTGCCAGGTGGAGTTGTCGAGTTCGAGTTGGCCGCCGGCGGGAAGATCGTGCAGTGTCTTTGCCGCGATTCGCATGTCGAACCCCATTCCGCTTGAGAGATTCTCGCCGGCGTTGGTGAGCGCAGGCTGTGCCTCCAAGGCCATGTATACGGGGAGCGATTCGTAGGAATGCAGGATTTCGGGAACGCCGGCGATGTGATCGGCGTGGCCGTGGGTCAGGACGAGCGCGGCGGGGGTCAGTGATCGGTCAGTCACAAATTGCACAATTTGTGCGGCCGATGGCGGCAGACCGGGATCAATAATCCAGCATGCGCCTTTGTCCTTGGCCCAGACGACGTAGGCGTTCTCACCGAAGCTGGGGTCCACGAAGCATTCGATGTTTATGGGGGAACTCATGGGGCTTTGGCGGCAGCGTAGCCGAGCAGTTGATTGCCGTCGAGGAGGATGACGCTGCGATCCCGCGCATAGACGCCGCCGAACGATGAGAGCGCGGCGGGTATCAGATCGCCGTTATCGGTGACGTCGGCGTGTTCGCCATTGTCGCGGCGATACCGAAGGATGCGGTAGGTCTTCGGGGGATCGGCCTTGCCGGATTCTTTTTTCTCTGCGGCGCGTTTCTCATTGTGCACGATGAGAATCGAATCTTTGGTCAGGCGCGGTGTGTCGGCACGAAGGGGGATGCGCACGTTCCACAGTGTTCGCCCGTCGGCCATGTCGTAGGCGCCCAACTGTTCTCCGCAGGATGCGTACAACACGCCGTCTGATGGTTGCACCCAGAAGGCATCCGCCGACGCATTCGAGATGGGCGTGGTGGTCCAGCACAGGCGACCGGTCATTGAGTCATACTTGGTGAGGCGTCGTCCGTCGGCGCTGACGAAGAGGCCTTCGTCATCCGCGAACAAGGTCGTGGGCACGAAGCGGTCGGAGGTTGCGGCGCGCCAGCGGGACTTCCCGGTGGTTGGATCGAGGGCGTGGATTGCATTGGAGAACAGCACGATGAGGGCGCCGTCGTGTGTCATGGCCAGGCCGAGCACGGGCCAATCCTCTTCGGGCTTGGCGTCGGAAAGGGTTTTTCCGGTGGCGGTGTCGAGCGTGACGAGGGCGTGTTGTCGGCCCTGCCATGTGGCATAGCAGACGACTCGGTCGTTTGCGACGATTTGGTTATTGGTGTGGGCGTCGGCTTGTTTTCGCCACAAGGTGTTGCCGGTGGTGGTGTCGATGCAGACCAGTTCGCCACGATCGGAGGAACTGACCAGCCGGGCCGGGCCGAGGTGGTGACAGGTCCACGATTCGTGTGATTCGGGGTCTTCGTCGGGGTCGTCGGGGGGATCGTCGCCGATGGACCATGCCTGCTGGCCGCTGGTTCGCGTGAGGGCGAAGAGGCGATGGGTGGTGGCGAAGATGAATCGTGCGTCGTCCATTCCGAGGAGTTGAGGCTGGGATTCGCAGGGAACGGGTCGGGACCACAGGGCGCTGCAGGTCGCCGGATTTCGGGCCTCGATCTGGCCGCCGCAGAACGTGACGAGCGCATCCCATTTTGTTTGCCGTAACTGTGGGTGAGCCGGATCGAGAATGGAAATCCGCTCTGGATACAGGCGTTTGTAGGCCTCTTTGACGGGCCATGCAGCTGCGGCACAGGCGGGGGCAGACGTGTCGCGTCCGCCGATGAGCATGCGGCGGTAGGCGTCGAAGTCGATGCGTTTGCCTTCGTGTGTGAAGCGGTGCGATGGGAAATCGCGCCGGCCGCGGGCGAGCCATTGGGAGGCCGATGCCCATTGCCCGTCCTTTGCGAGGCAATCGGCGAATTCGCGGATTAGCTCGGGGTTTTCGCGGGAGGCTGCGCCGGACAGGGCGCGACGAAATGAGCGGATGGCGGAATCGCTTTCGCCGCGGGCAATCATTGCACGGGCGTGGTCGGCGAGGGCCGTTGGTGCGGCTTTGCTATTGGGGTATGCGTCGGCGACTTCGAGCAGTGCGGCGGCATCGCCGGCGGATCGGGCAACGGTCATGCGATCCTGCGCGGATGACTCGATTTCCGCGTAGACATTTGCGCCCTGCGTTGCGATGAGCCAGGCGATCCAGCGCGGGATCGCACCGCCGAGTTCCTGATCGGAATCATCCTCGACGGAATCCTGCGATTGGCGGAAACCGGCGGGCGTGAGCGTTGCGTCGAGCTTCATGCGCGTTGAGCGCAGGCCACGGTCGGACAAGATTTGTTGGTACGTTCTGGTTGCGGCGGTGAATTCGCGACGGGAAAGAAAAACATTCGCCAGTTGCAATCGATACAACGCCTGGCCTGTGGTGTCGGGTGCGCATTGGGCGGCCCAGCCGAGGAGCTTTAGTGCTGAGTCGGTGCGTGGTGGAAGTGAAACGCTCGTGTTTGCATCGCCGTCGGCAGCCATCACTTGTCTGGTGAATTGCATGAGCGATGAGAACAGACGCCGGCGAAGGACGTCGTCCGTCAGGCGGGCGAAGCCGCCAGCGCGACGAATCGCTTCCTCCACGGCCGCCACGCCGCGCTGATCTTCGCCGGTGTTGAAGGCCAGTTCGGCGAGGGCGAGCGGGAGGGCGGTGTCTTCCGCAGAATCCTTCATTCGCTGATCGAGTTGGGCGAACGCGGCTTCTTTTCCGGCGACGCCAAACACGCTGGTTGCTGAAGCGACGACGATTTGATCCGCCGATACCGCGAGGTTACCCGCATCTTCAAGCGACCAGCGAAACGCGGTTGCAGGGCCGCCTTCGAGCGGATAGCGGAGTAGCTCGCGATTCGTCGGAACGAAGATGCCGTTGGTCGTCAGTACGGCACGCCCGAACAACTGGCCGTGTTCAAGGGGGCGTTGCCACACGCGGCTTCGGACGGAGAGGTCGTAGCAGATGAGTTGCGATCCGACGAAGTAGATCAGGTCGCCGCGTGCGCCGATGATTTGTTCCGGGTTGTCGAGTGATTCCATGGAGGATCGGAACAATTCGCTTCCGTCGGCGGAGTTGAGAACCATGAGGGTGTCGGCGTCGAGCGGCATTGCCACGACGGCATCACGCCAGGCGACCATGGCCGGGAACTGCCAGGCGCGGGTCGGCCTGCCCATGCGCGACGGCCAGAACCCCTCGGGCGCGTCGGAGAATTTGGAGTCGTATTGATTGAGCCAGACGACGCGGCCGGTGTCTGACGATACGGCAGCGATGGTGCCGAGATTTGTCTGCACGAAGATCAAATCACCACTTGCGGCGGCGTGCGACACGGTGGGGCGGTGATAGCCGTAGCTACCGGTGGCGGCTTCGCCGAGGTGTACGAACCAATCGAGCGCGCCGGTCTCGACATTGCATCGCACCAAGTAGCACGCTTCGAAGCCGAAGGGCTTTCGACGCCGGACCTGGGCGTAGAGGGCGCCGTCATGGAGCAGCGGCGCGCCGTCGAGGCGGGTGTCTTCAAACGCCGTTGTGAACGAGTCGAGTTTGTTTTGCCAAAGGATCGCGCCGGATTTGGCGTCGAGGCACAGGAGGACGGACGAGACCAGCGTCTGCCCTGAGGCGGTAACGGGCTGCTCGGCATCGAGGTGCACGTACAGACGACCGTTGTTCAGGAGCGACGTGAATTGGAGAGGCGGTTCGTCTTCGGCGTTCCACGTTGGGCGCGAATCGGGGGAGCCGGGATGCTCATATCGCCAGGCGGGCCGATCGGTGTGGAGTGGGTCAATGGCCCAGACCGTTCGGGCGTCGTGGACATAGATCCACGGAGGGTCGAGGTTGTTTGTCGTTGGTGAGCCGACGACGGGAATATTCGCCAGCATTCGCCCGCTTTGAAGCATGCGGAGCCACGCATCCTTGCGGGCTGACTGGGATTCGTAGCCGGTGAGTTCGTCCTCCCACCAGGGGCGGCCGAAGCTTTGGAATCTCCATAAGCGGGCTTCGGCGACGGCGGTGGATTTCGCGAATCCGCGGCGGTCGGGTGTCATGCCAAGTAGCGATGTGCCGTCGGTTGCTTCGCGCGAAACGAGTTCGGCATCGCGAGCACTGCCCCGTTCGGCGAGAAGCCGCTTCAATTCGGAACGCAGAAAATCGACGAGCGGTTGTTCCCGACCGCCCCACGGTACGGTTCCATCGCCGCCTTGGTCTTCGATGGTACCGATGAGGACTCGCAGGGGTGACTCGTCGCCGTCGAAGGCGTCGCAGAGCGCGGCCTTGGCGTGCCAGGCGCGCCCGCGTGTGATGCGTGTGGTTGGGGCATCGTCGGGACGTGTTTCGCGATCGGGGTGGACTGTCGCAAGTTTGGTGTACCATCGTCGGGCGGACTTGAAAGCGCCGCGTTCGATGGCCCGTTCACCGGCTTCGTCAAGTGCGAGGGCGGCGGTCTGGGTTGCGAAATATCGATCGGCGAGGCGGATCAGTGCGGCTTCGCCTGATTCGTTCATGGCGGACTTGAGTGCGACTCGGGCCGTGACTTCGTAGTTTGCCCGGTAGGCCGCGAGCCCATCGGGGGGAAGGTTTGAGACTTGTTGATTGACGTAGTCGCGGATGGAGGTGTGGCGGCGCGTGTCGATGGGGATGAGAAAATCGCCGAATTTTTCGGCGGTAGCTTGCAGGGCTGTGACGGCTGTCGCCCATTGCTGCGATTCGATGAGCTTCTTCGCGCGGGCCAACCCTTCTGCGGCTTCGAAACTCGAATTGAGATAGGAGCCGTTTGGCGGCGCGGTGGGTTGAGAGGTTGGCTCGTTCGGCTGCGCGAGCGCGAGGCCGACGAAATTGATAACCAAGCAAGAAACCATCAGCGTTCGTGGCATCAAGACCTCACTACGAGCCCTCTGTTCAACTATAGATCGACTGCGGCGGCGATGCACGCCACTCTACGTACGGTTTTGACGGGATTGCCGGTCGCCGTTAACGTTTCGACGTCGTCTTTGCTCCACGGAGTCTGTTCATGAAATTGGCGTTCAGCAGCGTTGGGTGTCCTTCCTGGGACCTGGTCACCATGGTCGAAAAGGCCCGGGAGTACGGGTATCAGGGGCTGGAGCTTCGGTGCCTCAATGGTCAGATGTATCTGCCGGTGGCTCCGGAGCTTGCCGCGAACCCCGGCAAGATCGCCCGGTTGGTGCGTGACGCCGGCGTTGAGATCATCTGTCTTGCCACGGGGAATGCCTTTCACATGCGCGATCCGAAGGAGGTCGCGACCAATATTCAGCAGGTTCGGGAGTATGTCGAACTGGCCGGGAAGCTGGAGTGCCCGTTTGTGCGAGTGTTCGGGGCTGAAATCCCGAAGGCGGCGTTTTTCGGCTACGAAAAGCGCGAGTCGGTTTTGGGGAGGATTGCCGAGAGCATCCGTGGGCTGGCCGACTTTGCGGCGATGCATCGCGTGACGCTGCTCATTGAGAACAGCGGGGATTTTACGGACAGCGTGGCGATGTGGTATCTCGTGGATGCGGCGGATTCGCCGGCGGTGAAGTGTTGCTGGAATCCGTTTGCCGGACGGATTCGCGGCGAGCGGCCGACGACGTCGATTCCGCGTTTGGGTGGCCGAATCGGGATGGTTCATGTCACCGATGCGAAGTTCAACGGAATGGCGTTCGAGGGGTACGTGCCAGCGGGGCAGGGGGATTGCGAGATTGCCCGCATGGTGCAATTGTTGAAGGGCACGGGGTATCGCGGATACCTGACGGTCGATTGGCCGAAGTTGTGGAATACGGCACTGGCGGATGGGGACAAGATTTTCCCGGCTGCGGCGACGTACCTTCGCGGGCTGCTCGACGAGAAGCAGGCAGTGATGTCGGCGTACAAGGGGGACAAGTTCGCGCCGAAGCAGGGATTTGAGGCGGCGGCGAAGTAGGGATCGCGGAAACCGGATGATGAAGGAAGCACTCGCATCGTCCCGGCTGGTGACACTTTTCATTACTGCAATGCTTGCGTGTGTGGGCGCGGCGAACGCGGAGGAGTCGCCGGTTCGGTTTGCGCGAAAGCTCGGGCCGAAATTTCTCGTCAACACTTCCGGGCCATTCGCGATTATCTCAGACTCCGATGTGGCCACGGCGCGTGAGATTCTCGCCAAGGCGAACGATACGCGCGGGCGCGTGGAGGCGTTTGCGCAGTCGCTTGACCTGAAGCCGCGATTGCAGGTTGCGTCCATGACAGTCGTGCTTTTCGACGAATGGGGCGGGTATGAGGCGTTTGCCAAGGCACGGGGGTTCGTCGTCAATGAAGCCGTCCCCGGGTTTTTCGATGAAGCGAGCAATCGGTGCTACCTGTTCAATTATTCGAACGCGGCGATCGTTCGGCAGAAGCGCGGCGAGATGATCGCGGCGCGCGCGGGGTTGTTGCCTGCGGCGGACTCCACCATGACGCCGGCGCAACGCGAGCAGCGCATGGCTCGCATCCGCAAGGTCGAGGCTCAGTTGGAGGAGCATCTTCAGCTCATTTCCGCCACTGTCGTGCGGCATGAAATCGCGCATCAGGTTTTGTGGAACCTCGGACTGCAACGGGCGGATCAGGCGCGGCGACGGTGGCTCAAGGAGGGGCTGGCGATGCAGTTTGAAACGGCCGACGGGGTGAACAAGTATCGCCTCGCCGACTGGACGACGATTGACTGGCCCTCGGGTGTGGTTTCTTTGAAGGACATCGTTCGTGACGCGACGCGAATCGGGCCCGGGGCGGCAAATCCGCAGCAGGCGTACGCGGCGGCGTGGGGTTTGGTGCGCCATCTGGTCACGGTTAAGCCGAGAGAATTCGCGGCGTACCTACGGGCGACCGGCTCGTGGGAGAAATCGGACGCGGATTGTTTGCAGGGGTTCGAGGAGGCGTTCGGGGTGATGGACGCTGCGTTTGAGAAGGCGTGTCGAGTTTCCGTCGTGGGCGATTCGAAATCTGATTGACGGGTGATGTTCTTCGAGGATGATGCCGAGATGGCAGCGACTCTGATCGATGGCAATACTCTCGCGGCGCGACTTCGCGAGAAACTTAAGAGCGGTGTTGCGGACCTCCGCTCGTATGGAAGGTCCGTGCGCCTTACGTCCGTACTCATCGGCGAGGACGCGTCGGCGGCGAGCTATGCACGGAGTCAGGCGAAGCACGCTGAATCGGTCGGCATTGGATACGACCTCGTGCAGCTTTCTCCGAACACGACGATGCCGCAGGCGATCGACGCGATCGAACGATTGAACCAGGATGCGGCCGTGAGCGGAATCATGCTGCACATGCCGGTTCCAAAGGGGCTGGACGGGTTTGCGTTGCAACAGCGAATTGCGGCGATGAAGGATGTGGAGGGGGTGAGCGCGGAGAATCTGGGATTGCTGGCGATGGGTCGCGACGCGCTGGCACCCTGCACGGCGGCGGCGGCGTTTGCGTGTTTGCAATCAACCGGAGTGGAGATTCGTGGGAAGCGGGCCGTTGTGATCGGGCGAAGTGTAATTGTGGGGAAGCCGCTCGCGATGTTGCTCATCGGGGCTCATGCGACCGTGACGCAGTGCCATACGCAGACGCGCGATCTTGTTGCGTGCACTCGAAATGCGGAGATATTGATGGTGGCGGCGGGGCGTGCGGGGCTGATCGGCGCGGACCATGTTTCACCCGGGACGATTGTGATCGATGTGGGGACGCATCGTGTGCCAGCGCGGCAGGCGGATGGGACGGAGAAAATGACGACCGTCGGCGATGTGCGTTTTGACGAGGTCGTGCTATTGGCGTCGCATTTGACGCCCGTTCCCGGCGGCGTGGGGCCCGTGACGGTGGCCATGCTGCTTGCAAACACCGTGGCCGCGGCGCGCGGGGTATAATCACGGTGACGTGACAGCCATCCCCCCAAGCTCCAGCGAACTTCCTGTTCGGCGGGCAAACGCCGCCGGGCCGCGGGTTGCGCCGCTGCTTGGGTCGGCGGGGATCAGTGTTCTCATTCATGCCGGATTGGTTCTTCTTTTCAGCCTTGCCACGTGGGCGATTTCGACGGCGACCGAGTCGAGCAATGCCGAATTCGGGGCGCAACTTGTTTCCGAAGAGGCGACGCCGGTCGGGTTTGCGGGGACTTTTCGATTTCCCGGAACGGCGGGGGTTGATGTGCCGGACTCGGCGCGGGCCGGGCCATCGCTGAATACGGGGGATGTGCTCGGCGAGATTCTCAAGGCCGAAGGGACGGACACGATTCGTCCGGCGACGGTCAGCGGTGGTGACACGATCGCGGAACTTTCGCGCGGGGAGCTTTCACGGTCGGATATCGTCGGAGTGGGAATTGGCAGCGGACAAGGGACCGGCGGCGGCGCGTCGGGAAGCGGTCTGGGCGATCGGGATGTGGCCGGCGGAGGGCCGGTGGGTTCGATGTGGGGCGTGGGCCAGGGACAGAACGCGCGGTCGGTGGTCTATGTAATGGATCGCAGCGGATCGATGACCGACACCTTTACGCTTTTGCAACGCGAGCTGATGCGGGCCGTCGGCTCGCTGAATCAGGAGCAGCTTTTCAACGTGCTATGGTTCAATGAGGGGAAGGCGACGGAACTCTTTCCGCGGCTTAAGGCGGCGACGCTGGAGAACAAGCGCGAGGCGTTTGACGCGATCAAGTCCATCGTGCCGAGCGGGCAGACGCAGCCGATTGATGCGGTCAAGCGGGCGCTTTCCTATCAGCCGGACGTTATGTTTCTGCTTTCCGACGGGGACTTCGGCGAGGACAACAAGCGGTTGATTGGCCTGATCAAACAGGCGAACACGGCCCGGCGGACGCGTATTAACACAATCCTGTTTGTTTATGACACGATCGGCTCGGGCGAGCGGGTGCTTCGCGAGATTGCCGAGAGCAATGGCGGGGCGTATAAACACGTGACCGAGGATGACGCGAAGCGCTGAGGCCCAGTGGATACCCCAATGAGAGTTCGAATTCGATCTTTGGCCGCGGCGTTTGTCTTTTCTGTTGCCGTTTGCGCGATTGTACAGGCCGATCAGGGGGCGACGCAGACGAAATCCCTGCTCAGCGTTTTGATGGAGGGGGCGGAGTGGCCGGGTTTGGTGATTGCGGCCATGTCGCTTGCGGCGGTGACGATTGTTATCGAGCATTTTTGGACGATTCGACGCAAGACCATGCTTGGCGAGGCGGAGGTCGATGCGGCCCGTGATTTGATCGAGCAGCGGAAGTTCAAGGAGTGCCTCGATCTTGTCACCGGCAGCCGGACGATGTTCGCTGACGTGCTGACGGCCGGTCTTCGCCACGGTCGGCACGGGTTCGACGCGATGTCGGAGGCGGCGAACGAGCGTGCCGGGGCGTGGAGCAGCCGGCTTTTTCGAAAGGTCGAGTACCTCAACATCATTGGGAACCTTGGTCCGTTGATGGGCCTGCTCGGCACGGTGCTGGGCATGATTCGCGCCTTCGGTGAGATGCGGGCTTCGCATGGGGCGTACAAGCCCGAGGACCTTGCCGGGGGTATCAGCCTTGCGCTGGTAAATACGTTTCTTGGGCTTCTTGTGGCGATTGTGGCGCTGGGGTTTTTCGGCATCTGTCGCAATCGGGTGGATGCGCTCACCGTGACGGCGCATGCCGCGGCGATGGACTTGCTTGAATATTTTCGACCTGCCAACAACGCGGTTCCTGCGGCTAACCACGAGTCGACGAAACCCGAGGCGCCCACACCAAAGGCTGCGCCAAAACCCAAACTGCCCTCCATTCCGACATGACCAAGCCTCCGCCGATCACGCCGCTGACACTGAACCTCGCCCCGATGGTGGACGTGATGATGTGCCTGCTGATCTTCTTCATGCTGGCGACGAAGATGGTGGAGCAGGAGCGCACACGCATCGACCTTCCGACGGCGGCCGAGGCGAAGGAACCACCGAGGACCGAGTCCGGCCGGTTCGTTGTCAACATCCGCAGCGAGAATGGTCGGCCGGTCTATATGCTTCGCGAGGAGTCGCACACGCTGGCATCGCTGCTTGAACAGTTGAACTCGGCGGCGAAGGCGGATGCCCGGATGACGTGTCTCATTCGTGCGGACAAGTCGGTTTCGTTCGCGGACGTGGAGGCTGTGCTTGCGGAATGCGCGCGGAGTGGCGTTCGGGGCGTGCAATTCGGGGCCTTGCAGGGGGAATCGCGCGGATGAAACGACGAGGCTTTCCTCCGGCCCATGCGGCAGTGCCCAATCTCGCGCCGATGATCGACGTGGTCATGGTGATTTTGATTTTCTTCATGCTCGGCACGAGCTTTGCGGCCTCGGAGGGGCAGCTTTCGGCGCGG
>CAZSBF010000018.1:0-36639 GCA_964605185.1 uncultured Planctomycetaceae bacterium | reverse complement strand
TGGTTCCCACGGTGCGAATCTATCTGCAGGCCGGCCCGGGACCGCGCGGGTTTCGCATTCTGGTCATGGGAACGGCATTGGCGGAGGGGACGTTCGATTCGCTTTCCGGGATGCTGGCTCAGAAACGGCGCGACGGCGCGGATGTGAATTCGCCGGTGCAGATTGGGGCCGATCCGACGGTTCGCTATGAGCACGTTATTTCGGCGATGGATGCCTGCACGAAGGCGGGCTTTGCGAATCTTCAGGTCGTCGTCACGACAAAGGCTCCGGCTACAATCACTCAACAGCCGTGAACCGCGCCGCGATCAGCATTTACTCCGTTCGAGTTGCCGTTGTTGCGGCACTGGTCTGCATTTCCTGCGGCGACACATTTGCCCAGCCGCCTGATAAGGAACGAGACGAACGCCTCAGCGCCGATGAGACCCGGCTGATCGCAAGTCTGACGGAGCGTCAGATGCCTGAATTGGTGGAGTCGCTGCTGGCCGATCGGTCCGAGGCGTTGGATCCGCACATCGCGGGCGCTTATGGGCGTGTGGGACTCACCTTGAGGGACCCGGCGCTTCGGTCGGCGTTTTGCACGAAGTCGCTTGAGTGGTTTCGTCGGTGCCTGCCTGCGCTGAGTAACTCGGGTCGGCTCTCGGATGAATTGCAGCGCTTTGAAGCGGCGGGATGGCTGACGGAGTATGCCGATCTTGTTGTGCGATATGAATGTGCCGCTGACCTCGACAATTATGAGTTGACGAGCGGGTTGGACTTCAACCGGGGGCGATTGCTGGAGCAATTGCGAGAAGCCGCGAAGCGATATGAGCAGGCGGACGATTTGTTGAAGCCGCTTGTCATGGGACTGCGGACGCAGGAGGAGAAGTACCTGCTACTCGGCCTGGCTGAGCGAATCGAGCGGCTTGCCGAGGCGCGGGGGCTGAGTGCGGCATGGGCTGCCGTCTATTTGGGAGCGGTTTCAGAACCGTCGGCGCCGGGGCGGGGGGCGCAGCTTTCCAACGCGCTGGCTGGGTTTGATCAGGTGGCGCGCGATTCGCGCGACAAGGAGCGGAAATACAACGCCCTGATTGGGGCCGGCGTGGCGCTGAGAGAGAGCGGGCGGGCCGATGAAGCGGCGTCGTCGTTGAATCGCGTCATTCTGTCGACGGCGGAAACGACTGCGGTGGCTCGCGCGCGATACGAGAAGGTGCGAACGCTCCTCGCTTCGGGCCAGTTTCACGCGGCACGGGATGAGATCAAGGCGCTTTCGGCGTTGAGTCGGTTTTCGGATGCTGCGGACGCATCGTTTTACATTCGACTGGCGCCGCTTCTGGAGGCGCATAGCTATGCTCTTCAAAGCTCGGCGCGCGTTGAGAACTCGCCAGAGATGGTGAAGCTGCGCGAAACCGCGATGGAGAAGTTTGCGATTGTTGCAAAGCAGGGCGGGCCGTGGCCGGGCATTGTGGAGACGTATATGGCTAACCTCTCGGGGCCGACGAAGCCATCGGCGCAGATGTCGGTGGAGGAGTTGCGCACGACAGCACTTCGGTGGATGGCGAAGAGCAAGTATGCCGAGGCGGTGCCGGTCCTTTCGGAATTGGCGTCGCGCAAGCAATCCACGGCTGATGACTCGCTAAATCTCGGCGTTTGTCTATTCCAGGTGCAAAACATTGCCGAGGCGGCGGCGCGCTTTGAGAAGGCAGAGAGCGCCGGCAGTGGCGACGTGTCGGATCGGGCCGCGGAGTATGCCTATCGATGCCGAAAAAAGCTCGTGCAAGATTTGAAGACTCCCGAATCGTTGCAGGCGATGGCCAAGGCAGCGTCGCGGCTGGCGTCGCTTCACGAGTCGAGCCCGCTTGCGTCTGAAGCGGCGTATGCGGCGGGCGTCGCTTATCAGGAGGCCCGAGAGTACGACGACGCTGTAAAGGCCTATTCGGCGATCAGTATCGACCATGCGAAATACTGGTGGGCGCGGCGTGGGATTGCGGAGTGTCTAACGGAGCCACTGGACTCCCTCACTTGTGACTTGCGGCGGGAGAATCCGTATCGCAAGGCTGCGATTGAATGGGCGCTACTTGTTGAGGGACTTTCCATTGGGAAGCCGGCGAGTGTCGACAGGGTTCCGTCTACTTGGATCGCCGAAGCGCGACTACAGGCGGGCGCACTGTATGCGCATGACCGGGCGGCAGAATATCAGAAGGCGCTCGATGTATTGCAGGAGTTGCCTGACAATCTCGAAGCTCGCGTCATTCGGCTTCGTTGTCATCGGATGGTGGGTGACATGGCCGCAGCATCGAGCGAGCTGAATGGACTATTGAAAGAGCAGGATCGTGCGAAGTCCGCTCCGGCGATTATGGGGATGATCGCAGACATTCAGAGGCAGGCGGCGAAGTTCAATACATCGTCGCGGCCGGCGGAGGTGGAGAAATTCGCAGCGCAGGCACTTCCAATTTTGGAGAAGGTGGGCGCGTGGCTGGGAAAAGAACGACAGGAATTCAACGCGATTCGGTCGGTGCGGGTGAATGTGCTTCGTGCGGCGCGTAGGGTAAATGAGGCGTTGGAGGATGCAGAGAAGCTCGTCGCTTCGGAGCCGGACAACGGCAACCGCTTGCAAATGGCGGCATCACTTTTGGAACAAATTGCACAGGCGGCCGGTTCGTCGGAACGGCCCGCGCTGCTCGATCGCGCGGAGGCTTATTGGGCGCGCCTCCTTGAGGACTCGACGCTTCGCGACATTGCCCCGCAGGTGTATTGGGAGGCCCGGTATCAATGGCTGTCGCATCAGGTACGACACGGCAAGGCCACCGACGTGATCAAGGCCATTGAGGCGGAGCGCGCATGGTTCCCCGAACTTGGCGGGCCGCCGTGGCAGGGTAAACTTATCGAGCTTTTGGAAACCGCGCGATCCTCGGAAGGATCGAAGCCGTGATTCACCTTTTCGTCTTCTCGGCGGCGATTGGGTGGTACCCGCAGCAATCAAATGCGTCGTCGACGCAGCAGGCGGCGAGCGATGTGTCGTCCGTCACCATACCGGTGATCGTCACCACCTCGTCGACGGCGCCAGCGTCTGCAGCGCGACCGGTGTCTGACGTGCAGTGGATCGCCGGTGCCACTGCGGGGGCGGCGATTGTCTGGCTGTTCTTGCGGCGATTCGCAAGGCGGCCGGTGTCCGTGGTGTCGTCAACAACTCGGCGACCGACTGGTCCGAGCGAATCCGATTTCGATTGGTTGAAAGAGCACGATTCATCGCCGTAGGCCGTGCGACGCTTGCGGTAGGGCCGTTATTCGAGACAATAGGGCATGGTCAGTTGGCAGGATCGAAACGTGATGCACTTACGACGCAGACTATCCGTGGCTCACCCGACGCACGGCCTTTGCATAATGTCCGTGTTGGGAATTGTCCTGTCCGCGGCGACGGCGCTGGCCGGGGCGAATCCCGACGTGTCCGTTCTGCCGCTCGGAACGACGGGCGTGGTGCCCGGTTCAATGGAGCGGGAGTTTCGGCTGCCGCAGGACGCCTTCGGGCCGATCCTGCAACCGATGGTCTTCATCGTTGCGCAGCCGTGGCACGATTTTCCGGTGACGGCTCCGAATGCCAATCTTGGCGATACCGAGCGCAAGCAGGTTCCTGCCACGCTGACGTTTACCGTCGCGGGAAAGAAGCTGCCGCCATGGGAGTTGAAGCCTTTGCCCTCGGCGTATGTCATCAACGTGGCGACGCTCAAGGCGAATCCGAAGTATGCCAATGGCGTGCTTTCGTTCACGATCGACCTGCAAACGCAGGCCGAGGGCTTGAACATGGCGGCCTATGGAATGCCCGATCCGCTTTTGCTCGATGAGACGACGGACGGCCCATTGGCCGATCTTGCCGCGTCGGCCAAAGACGCCGATGTGAAGGCCTATCTGAGCGCGATGGTGGATGAGTTCACGGGGAAAAAGGCCGAGGCTCGTGCGGTGTATCAACGGCTGCTCGGGTCGAGCAATCCCAAGGTGGCGATGCTGGCGCGCCGCGCCGATCGGTTGATGCGATATGAATTTCGCCCCCGCAAACTCAGCGGCAACCTGAACGAACACGAACGATGGGCCTTGTATCTGCAGCATTGCGGACTGTTTGGGGCCGCGCTGACCGAGTGGAATGAATGCCGAATCATTGACTCGTCGGATGCCGAGGCGCAATACAAGTGCGGCGAAGTTGCGGACCGATTGTCCATGCCGGCGCAGGCGGTTTTTTCGCACATGGTTCGCTCGGCCGGGGCGCGGCAGGGCTACACCTCGAACAACTGGCACGTTCTTGTGGCCATGCTCGACAATCGCGCCGGCAAGAAGCTGTCTTCTTCCGACATTGCCGAGACTAAGAATCACTTTCTCATCGCACAGGGCATGATCTGGTCGGCGACGTCGGGGCAGATTCGATTGATTCCTTCGTTTCTTCAGATTTCCGATCCGACGGAGTGGTCGTATCAATTCCGGTCGGGCGGAATCTATGGTCCCGGTGATTCGATCGTGGGCGATCGCGGCTGGTTTGATGCGGTTTATAGCGTCGTTCCTCAAGTGGAGGGGCAGGAGCCGATCGTGGTTTCGACGGTCGGCGGCGATGAGGGCCCCAATGGGGCGGCGATGACGGTGTTGCCGCACAACACGACGTGGACCGCCATTGTCGAGGCGTTCTATCAGCAGTATTTGTGGGCGGCGCGGGCCGGCGAGGTTTCGCCGGTGATTCCCGACGAAGTAAGCGCATTGGCGTGCGGGCCGCAGCCGGGGGCGAATCGCGGGTATGCGTTTCGGTCGGCGCTTAAGTATGGATGCGTTGAGGCGATGCACCATCGGGTCAAGGTTGCGGACCTTCCCGTGCCGGATACGTATCTTCGGATGTGGTCGATTCAGGGACCAATTCCTGTGAAAGACGCTGCGCCGGCCGATGGCAAGCTCTCTCATCATGTGCTTGAACCGATTCCATCTGGCGGCAGTGCGATGCACCACGTAAGCGAGACCGACTTTGTCGATCTAGCGAAATTGTTTCCCAATGCCGGATGGGCGCGGGCAGTGGCGACGTGCTGGGTTTATTCACCGGTCGATCAGGAAGTGCGAATGTGGCTCGGGCAAAATGATGGGCTTGCGCTGTGGCTGAACGGCGAGTGCATCCATCGCGGGGACTACTACTCCGCGGGTAAGTATGAGGATCGGAACCTCGTCGATACGGTGTGCGGCTCTGCGAACTTGCGTCAGGGGTGGAATGAGCTTCGGGCGGTGATTGAATCGTGGCCGGCGCCGCGCAATCGCGGCTGGGGTTTTTCGGTGCGGTTCTGCGATTGGAATAATCAGTCGTTGCCGGGGCTTGCGTACAACTGCGTGCCGCCGACTGAGGATCTCGCGCCTCGCCATTCGTTGCTGGAGGTTGGAATGCACTATGTCTGGGATGATGTTCAATCCGATTTTCTCGTCCGCCTGCCGAAACTGGGGGAGGCTGAGTTCGAGAAGATCACCAGCGTGCGCGGTCTGGGCGTTTGCGGCGAGGTGCAGGGGCCGCGTGGCTATGTCGCGATGCTGGCCGGCGATCGAATGGATGGCACCGGCTATCGAGCGGTGCGGTCTGCTTGGAGGATGGACGCGGACTCGGACTCGACGTTGAACAATGTGATGGATGTTCGACGCGAGTCGGTCGCGGCGTTTCGATATACGCGCGACGGAAAGCCGCGGGACTTGTTGCTGATGCGGGTCGATGCCGTGCCGACCTTCCTGCGTTTGTTGAACGAGCCGGCATCGGTGAAGCAGACATTCACAGCCGCCTCGCCTGATCAGCGAATCCTTGGGTATGCCCTCGTTCGGACGGGCGAATCGACGACGCCCTACATCGTGGCGGATACGCTCTTGTCCGAGAAGGCGGAGTGGCCGATGGAAGAAGAGGATATCTTGAACCCGCTGGCGCCGGTGTATATTCCGAACCCCTGGGTTGTGAAGAAATCCATGATGCCGCCATCGGAAGTTAAGCCGTAGTGCATCGGGTTCGGCCTCCGCATGGATGCGGAGTTATTCTAATCCTGCAAGCCATGATGGAGCGTGGCGCACGTGAACCAACCAACCACCATTGCCAAGCGTCGCTCTGCCGATCTGGCGTTTACAGCTGCGCCGGGGATGGAGCCGCCGCTGGGGCTTCCGCCGGATTTGGCGGCTGGGAAGCGGGTCACGGTGTTGGCCGTGCATCATGTGGAGGTTGGGGGCATCGTCTATCGCGGGGGGGCGGAGAAATACACGCGCACAGTGATTCGTGCGCTTTTGGAGTGCGGCGCGCACGTTCACGTTGGATACAGCGGGACCTCCATTTATGACGACCTGCTCGATACCGCGCACCCGCGACAACTGACGGTTGAACGCACGAACTGGATCGATGCGAATCTCTCCGGCGATGCGAGGCTGCATGTGAGGACGATTCTCGAGCGCCGGCGCTGGTTGCGGAGCACGCGGGCGGACACGGTGTTTGTGGTACAGCAGGCGGGCGGCGGGGCCTTTGGTGCGTCCATCCTTGCGGCGCGATGTCTGGGGATGCGCGTGGTTGTTTCGGCGCGGCAGCAGCCCATGGCGATTCCGGAGGGCTCCACGCGATTGCATTGGCGGCGCAGGCTTCCGGCCATTGCGGCGGGGGCGATGATCTTCAACAGCAGCAAGGTGGCCGATGCGTATGCGGCGGAGTACCGCTGGCCGGCTGAGAAGTTCCATGTCATTCCGAACGGCGAGCGGGCGGATTTTCCGCCGCGTGATTTTTCGCACCCGCGGCGGATTCTCTGTGTCGGCCGTGTGACCGAGGCGAAGGGCGCCGACGTGCTGTTTGCGGCGTTTGAGCGGATTGCGCCTCGATTTGCCGATGCGCGGCTGATCTTCGTCGGCGATGGGCCGGATGTGCCGGCGCTTCGGGCCCGCGCTGCGGCGGTGGGGCTGGATGGTCGCGTGCGGTTCGCCGGTCATTTGCGCGATCGCGATGCGTTTTTCGCGGACGCGGATATTTGCGTGCAGCTCTCGCGGCGGGAGTCGATGTCCAACAGCGTGCTAGAGGCGATGGCGCGGGGGCTGCCGTGCGTTGTGACCGATGTGGGCGGCATGACGGAGCTGGTGGTCGATGGGCAGACGGGCTTTGTCGTGTCACCGGGGGATGCACTCGCGGCAACGGGGGCGATTCAGCGGTTCCTTGAGAGTGCTGATTTGTGCCGACGGATGGGTACGGCTGGGCAGGCCCGGGTTCGCGAGCGATTTGATATCCGGCGCGTGATGGAGCGGACGGTTTCGGTGGCAGTTCATTCGGGTCGCCGCGAGGTTCGTGAATGACGAATGGCCCTCAAGAAATACGGCGAGAGCCCTCGGGAGGGCTGAGTCGCGTTCTGCTTGCGGCCGGTTGTGTTGCGATGATCACGGCTGCTGTGCACTGGCCGGCATTGTCCAGTCGGGCACTGAGTTTCGATGACTTTGACTATCTCATTCGAAACCCGTTGGTGCCGAATCCGAGCTGGGCAGCCGCTCGTCAGGTCGTATCGGAGGTTTACAAGTCAACGGTTGTGCCGGGCTATTACCACCCGATTGGCATCTTGTCGCTGATGTTGGATTGTGCGTGGGGAGCCAGCCCCGAGAACCCTCGCGTCTTTCATATCACGAGCCTGACACTTCACGCGGTCAATACGGGGTTATGCGTGCTTCTGCTCTGGCGACTATTTCGTCGAGTGTGGTCCGCCGTACTCGTGGGGCTTTTGTTTGGCGTTCACCCGCTGACCATTGAGCCGGTTGCTTGGATCGGCGAGCGCAAGACGCTTCTGTCCATGTTTTTCGCACTGGTCGGACTGTTGACCTACTTGGCCTACGTGCGTCGGTGCAGTGACGCAGGAATACGGTCGGCGTCAGCGGTGCCGATCGTTCAAGACGCGATCAATCGGCGACTTTTCTACGGTGCAAGTCTCATCGCGTTTTCTCTCTCCGTGCTCTCGAAGCCGACCAGCACTCCATTCCCGGCGCTTCTTCTCATTTTGGACTGGTGGCCGCTACGGCGGCTCGCTTTGCGGGCTGCGTTGGAGAAGGTGCCGTACTTCCTGGTGGCGGGGGTCTCCGTGTTTATTACGCTGAAGTCCCATGCGGGGACCGGCTCGATTTCGTCGCCGGCGGAACAAGGCTCGTTTGTGACACTCTTCGTGCTTTGTCACAATATTGGGCTTTACCTCAAGCAAATGGCGTGGCCGGGTGAATTATCGTTTTTCTATGATTGGCCGCAGCCGTTGGCCCTTTCGAATCGCGCCGTCGTCGTCGGCGTTGTCAGTACTTTTCTTCTTGCGATCGGGGTGATTGTCTCGCTTCGCTGGACGCGTGCTGTGCTTGCCGGGACGGCCTTCTTCCTGATTGCGATTCTGCCCGCCATGGGGATCATTCGCGTGAACCTCGCCATCGCAGGCGATCGGTTTGTCTATATGCCGGCCATCGGCATCCTGGCGATTCTCGCGGTCGCGGTCGGGCGGCTGGGACAAGCGGGCGGCAAGCCGGGCCTGAAGGCTTGGCGCGTCGTCGGCTTTCTTGGTTTGATTGCGGCGATTGCCTCGGGTATTTGGACGACGCGTCTGAACTACGTGCCGTGGAAGGACACCGAGAGTCTTTACCGGCGAATGGTCGCGCATAATCCGCAATCGGCGCGCGTGCATTACAACCTGGCACTCGAACTGCAGCAGATCGGCAAGGCTGACGACGCCATCGTGCACTATCAGAAAGCACTTCGACTCTTACCAGCGGGAACTTCGGGGGCCGGGGATCCATCGACGCGACCGCTTGCGGAAGAAGCAGCGAAGGCCAGGAATAATCTGGCGGCGCTGCTTGCCAAGCGTGGCAGGCCGGAAGATGCGCTGGAGCAATTTGCGGCCGCGGTCGCTCAGGACTCCAACAACTATCGGGCGCGGAGCAACTTTGGCGCTGCTCTTGCCAAGGCCGGGCGCTATGACGAGGCGATTATCCAACTGGAGATTGCGATTCGGCTGGCGCCGAATTTTGTGCCCGCTCACGTGAATCGGGGTCGTGCCCTGTTTAATCAGGGAAAAGTCGAGGCGGCAACGAAGTCGATGCAGGATGCGGCGCGTTTGGAGCCGCGAAGCCTCGGGGCGTTCATCCAATTGGGAGACGAGTTGAGTTCAGGGGGGCGGCGCGAGCTTGCCGTCACCGTTTTTCGAGAGGTTCTCAAGATCGCTCCGGGGCAACCGGAGGTGCAGGCCCGCCTTCGGGCGCTGAACGCGTCGCCCTGATCATCGGACAGGCGAATTGGCATTGTGGGTAGGACGGCGACGAGACTGCCCCCACGGGGATTCGAACCCCGGTTCTCGGCTTGAAAAGCCGGTGTCCTGGGCCTCTAGACGATGGGGGCGGCAGGCACGGACGGAATTGATAGTGGATGCGCGGACGGAAGTCAACGATGGCGAC
Organism: uncultured Planctomycetaceae bacterium; assembly: GCA_964605185.1. Classification (GTDB taxonomy): domain Bacteria; phylum Planctomycetota; class Phycisphaerae; order UBA1845; family UTPLA1; genus JACRIM01. Next base: position 27,225 of record CAZSBF010000018.1, on the reverse strand, counting down.
CGAATGCGGGCACGGACGCCCTCAAACGGATCGCCGATGCAGTTGTCTTACTGCACGACCCAGGTGTCGCCGGAGTTCAGCAATTGCTCCAGCGTGCCGCGGCCGCTCTTGGCTTCGGCGGCTTTCATTTGATCGTGAACACCCTTATCGAACAGCGGGGCATCGACAGCGCGGAGCACGCCCATCGGCTCGGGGAACTCGGGGTAGCGCATGCGGCTGAGCATGAAGGCGAGGCTGGGCTCGGCGGCCTTTTCGTCGTGGAAGAGCAGGTCGTCTTCCTTGATGCCGTTGCCAAGCTGCACGACTTCCGGCTCCATCTTGCCGTTTAGTCGAATGCCCTTGTCGCGGTTTTTGCCGAAGATCATGGGTTTGCCATGTTCAAGGAAGAGCGTGGTGTCGTCCTTGGTCTCGCGGTTGGAGACATGCTCCCAGGCGCCATCGTTGAAGACGTTGCAGTTCTGATAAATCTCGATGAAGGCGGTGCCCTTGTGGTGGGCCGCACGGGTCAGGATTTCACCAAGGTGTTTAACGTTTACATCCATGCTGCGGGCCACGAAGGTTCCTTCGGCACCGATGGCGATCGAAAGCGGATGGAGCGGATTATCGACGGAGCCCATCGGCGTGGACTTGGTCTTCTTGCCGAGTTCGCTGGTAGGGGAGTACTGCCCCTTCGTGAGACCATAGATGCGGTTGTTGAAGAGCAGGATCTTGATGTCCAGATTGCGGCGGATGACGTGAACGAGGTGGTTGCCGCCGATGGAGAGGCCGTCACCGTCGCCCGTCGCGACCCACACCGACAGTTCTGGATTCGCAACCTTGACGCCCGTCGCAATCGCCGGTGCTCGGCCGTGAATGCTATGGAAGCCATAGGTGGACATGTAATAGGGAAAGCGGCTGGAGCAGCCGATGCCGGAGACGAAGACGATCTTCTCGCGGGGGATGCCGAGGTCGGGCATGATCTTCTTGGTCTGGGCGAGGATGGAGTAATCGCCGCAGCCGGGGCACCAGCGGATGTCCTGATCGCTGGCAAAGTCCTTGGGGGTCAGTTGGGGCAGAGCTTCGATGGCCATTTCCTTATCCTATGTTTAATGAAACCACTGGCTTCATGAATTACACTGATTCGATCTTCAACGTCACTGGCAGGTCCATTAATTGTAATCTTCCGATCCTCGCCCTCTTTCATGAGGGAGAAGCGATCAGCCTTGGCTTTTTTCCAAGAAGGTGGCAAGCAGTTCCTGAATTTTCATTTCCAATTCGGCGATGAGGAACGGCTTGCCCTTGATCTTGTTGTAGCCGATCGCATCGACGAGGAAATTCGCCCGGAGCAGCATGCGAAGCTGGCCCATGTTCAATTCGGGGACCAGCACCCTTTTGTAGTTCTTCAGAATCTCGCCGAGGTTTCGCGGGAACGGGTTCATGTAGCGAAGGTGTGCCGACGCGACCTTGTGGCCCTGGGCCTGCACCCGCTCGACCGCGCTGCGAATCGCACCGGCCGTGCCGCCCCAACCGATGACGAGCAGATCGCCCTTCTCCGGACCCATGACGGTCTGGAGCGGGATGTCCTGGGCGATGGTGGCGACCTTCTTGGCACGAAGGTGGATCATGCGCTCATGGTTCTCGGGGTCGTAGCTGACGTTTCCGGTGATGTCCTGCTTTTCCAGACCGCCGATGCGATGCTCGAGGCCCTTGGTGCCGGGGATGGCCCACGGCCGGGCGAGCTGTTCGTTTCGCTCGTAAGGGTGGAAGGGGTGGCCGTTGCCGCCGGTCGGATGTTTGATTTCGATCTTCGGCAGACTCTTCAGGTCGGGGAGAAGCCAGGGCTCTTCGCCGTTGGCGATGTAGCCATCGGTGAGGAGAATGACCGGCACCATGAACTTCGTCGCAATGCGAATGGCCTCAATCGCCGCGTAGAAGCAATCCGACGGGCTGCTTGCGGCGATGACGCACAGCGGGCACTCGCCGTTTCGCCCGAGGACGGCCTGAAGCAGGTCGGCCTGTTCGGTCTTCGTCGGAAGGCCGGTACTGGGGCCGCCGCGTTGTACGTCGATGATGACCACTGGAAGTTCGGTCATGACAGCAAGGCCGATGCCTTCACCCTTGAGGGCGAGGCCGGGGCCGCTTGTGCCGGTTACGGCGATATCGCCGGTGAATGCGCCGCCTATGGCGGAAGCCATGGCCGCGATTTCATCTTCGGCCTGGAATGTCTTGACGCGGAAATTTTTATATTTTGCAAGCGTGTGGAGAATGTCGCTCGCCGGGGTGATCGGGTAGCTGGCGTAGAACAAATCCTTGCCTGCGATCTGCGCGGCAGCGATGCAACCGAGTGCGGCCGCTTCATTACCGGAGATGCGTCGATACTTGCCGGCGGGCAGCTTGGCCTTGGGCACTTTGTAGCTGCTGGGGAAGATCTCGCAGGTCTCGCCGTAGAAGAATCCCGACTTGAGCACCGCTTTGTTTGCTTCACAAACCTGCGGATTCTTACCGAACTTCTCGTCGATCCACTTGAGCGTGGTCTCCATCGGTCGACCGTAGAGCCAATAGACGAGGCCGAGGGCGAAGAAGTTTTTGCATCGATCGATATCTTTGGCGCCGAGGCCGGAGTCCTTGAGGGCGTTTCCGGTCAGTTTGCCGATGGGCACGCGATAGAGCTGATACTTGCCAGCCAGCGTGCCGTCTTCGAGGGGGTTGTTTTCGTAGCCGGCCTTCTTGAGGTCGGTCTTGCCGAATGAATCTTCATTGGCAATGACGATGCCGCCCTGGCGCACGTCGGCGATGTTGGCCTTGAGGGCGGCGGGATTGAAGGCGATGAGGGTGTGCACCGCGTCGCCGGGTGTGTGCACTTCGTGGCTGCTGAAGTTCACCTGAAACCCGCTGACGCCGGCGAGGGTGCCGGCGGGTGCACGGATTTCGGCGGGATAATCCGGAAAGGTGCTGATGTCGTTTCCGAAGATGACCGTGCTGTTCGTGAATTGCATGCCCGCGAGCTGCATGCCGTCGCCGGAGTCGCCGGCGAATCGGACGGTGACTTCGTCAAGCGACTCGATTGGTTTTGTAGAAGGGGGCATCACGAGTGTGTCTGTGGACATTCATCTTCTCTGGGCTTTGCCCGGGATGGTGGGGGCGGCCACTGCCGTTGGATTCCCCGCAATTTTGTGAGTGGCCCGCATGGATCAATCCTGTGCGGGTGGTATACAGCTTTCGGACACCTCCAGTGTCCGCGATAAACCAAAACAGGCGCTCCGAAGCATGTCGGACGCGCGACAAATGCGCCCTCGCAATGTCTTATGCGGCAGGGTGCGGGCCGCTATTCTCAGACCTAACGCCGTGGGGAGACAACGAATCGGCGATCGGCTCGGGCCGACCGGTGCGGCGTCGACATCATAGCGCGATTCACCCGGACTGCTCGCCTTGGCTCGGCCCCGGGGAAAGATCGGCAAGTATAACAGGAAGGGGTGGGTGCGACCATTGCGACCTGTCAAAACACTGTGCTGGCGACCTATCGGCGGGAGTTGGCCGGTCAGGTGCGGGGATTCGGCCTCCGATGGCGGGGCGGCGAGATGCAATCTTGCCGACAGGGGCCATGCTGCTTAGACTTGCCGGGCTACAGAAAGCGGAATCGGCTATTGAGGCCGGTCCCGAACGCCGCGGCCATGGCGGAATTGGCAGACGCGCTAGGTTCAGGTCCTAGTAATCGCAAGATTGTGGAGGTTCGACTCCTCTTGGCCGCAGTACACTCCCTAAGCGGAATGCGCGAGCTACTCGCAATCTTCGGTAAAATCTCCCTGCAAAAAACGGCAATGCCCTGAACCAGTAGTATGGTTCAGCAATTCTCCTCTCTGAGGAAACGCTTCATGAGCGATTTGCCCTTGCCCCCCAGCCAAGATTCCGAAACCGATGACACCCTCGCGGCCGGTCTTCGGGCGGCGTTTGGCGGGTCGTCGCATGTCAGCAATTCACTTGGGATATTGGAAGGTTCGCCGAGCGTCTTGTTGCGCGATGAAGGAGGGGAGGCCGATCTGATCGTCAAGCCCTCAACCGACACGCGGGATGTGCGGCCGGTGTCGCATGGGCGCTATCAGGTGCTTGGCGAGATTGCGCGCGGCGGTGTCGGCATTGTGCTCAAGGGGCGCGATCTGGACCTTGGGCGCGACGTCGCGATGAAGGTGTTGAAGCCCGATCACGCGGGCCGATCGCACATGGTGCAACGGTTTATCGAGGAGGCACAGATCACCGGGCAGTTGCAGCATCCCGGCGTGCTGCCGATCTACGAACTTGGTCGGCAGGATAATGGTCGGCCGTATTTCGCCATGAAACTCGTGCGCGGACAGACGCTTGCCGCGCTGCTGTCGCATCGGGTCGACCCTGTTCATGAGCGGCAGAAATATCTTCGAATCTTTGCGCAGGTTTGTGAGACGATTGCGTATGCCCATGCAAAAGGGGTGATTCATCGCGACCTGAAGCCATCGAACGTGATGGTGGGGGCCTTTGGTGAACTGCATGTTGTTGATTGGGGACTTGCGAAGGTGTTGCCTCGCGGCGGGGCGGCGGACGAGGGGCAAACTGTTCATGCGTTTGATCCCGAGATTGCAACGATTCGGACGGGAAGCGCGGCGGCGGAATCGCTCGTCGGGACGGTGATGGGAACGCCAGCGTACATGTCGCCGGAGCAGGCGTTGGGCCGCGTCGAAGAAGTGGATGAGCGGGCCGATGTGTTTTCGCTCGGGGCTATTCTCTGCGAAATTCTCACCGGTCGGCCTCCATACAGCGGCGACAATGCACTGGTTGCGGCACGAGCGGGCAGGCAGGAGGCTGCGCGAACGGCGCTCGGTTCCTGCGGCGCGGATGCGGAATTGGTGGAACTCGCGTCGCAGTGCATGAGTGTTGGCCGAGAGGCAAGGCCTCGCGACGCTTCGGCCGTGGCTGCGCGGATGACTGGATACCTTGAGTCATTGGAGACAAAGGCCCGCGCGCTTGAGGTGGCGGCGGCAAAGGCCGAAGGGAAGGCGCAACAGGAGCGCCGGACGCGGCGGGTGACGCTCGCGCTGGCGGGGGCCATTCTGTTTGGGTTGTTTGATGCGGGTGCGATTTACCTCTGGGCACAGCGGAGGCAGGCCACATCCCGAATTGCGACCGCGCAATTGGCGAACGATGCGATTGAACGTGCCGCGGTTGCGCTCGAACGGGCTCGGCGGTCGCCCATCGGCGAAAAGGCCGCGTGGGGCGAGGTTCAGTCCGCGGCGGCGGCGATGCGCGGAGCGGTGAGTGCGCCGGATATGGATGGCGCGATCAAGGCCAAGGCCGCGGCGTTTGACGTGGAATACGACGCGACGCTCCGGGAACGCCGCTTCAGCGAGTTGATCGAGGACGCGCTGATTCAGGGGGCAACGCATGAGGACAAGGAAAGCTGGCTCTGGATGGAAGGCGCGATGCGCCAGGCCTTTCGCGAGTATGGCATCGACCTTGACACGATGTCGCACGAGCAGATCGTCGTACTGGCATTGAAGAGCCGAATTGCGACGGACCTTGCCGATGCTTTGGAACTCTGGATCGCAACGCATGCACAGCTCGGCCAGTTTGGCGCGGCGACGAAGCCAATGGAAGAACTGCTGAAGTGGAGTGCGTTGCTTTATCGAATCGACACGGATCCGTTTCGAACCGAGCTTCGTAAGCTGCTTTATTCCGGCAAGCCCGATCTGGCGGCCACTCGGGCACTGGAATCCAAGGCCGACCTTGCCACGCTGCGCACGCGCACGATTTCATGGCTGGCGATGATGTACCCCCCGGCGGGCGATACAGAGGCTGGGTGCAATTTATATGCCCGGGCGATGCTGCTACACCCCAGCGACTTCATGTTCACGTTTGATTACGCCTATACGCTGATGAGCGTGCAGCGAAACGCCGAGGCGATTCCGATTCTGCATCGTTGCATCGCGATTCGGCCTCATGTTGGTGGCATCTGGCGCAAGTTGGGAATCGCCCTTCGCGAGACCGGAGATGTTTCGGGTGCGGTGTCGGCGTTTCAACAATCGATTCTCCATCAGCCCAATCATGCGGCGACCTATGTCGATCTTAGCATCGCCCACCACCAGAACCGCGCATGGTCCGACGCGGTGTCGGCCGGGCGAGAGGCCGTGCGATTGAAGCCTGATCTGGCAGAGGCGCATGCCTGTCTCGGGAAGGCGTTGCACGCCCTGCGCGCTGAACCCGAGGCGACAGAAGAGTTGACCAAGGCGCTGGAATTGGCGAGAAGTCTTCAACCAGTCTCAGGCAAACCGCCGCCCGCGTGGGTGGAGGAATGCCGGCAGTTGATGCAGGATTCGGCTAGGGAAGGCGCGCCCGATGAGACGAAGAGCCCGTAAGGAAAGGCGAGTGAACGATGACCCAAATGCAGATGACGACACACGTGAAGGCAGACCCGGCGAAGACCTTTGACGCGTTCGCGGATTTTCCTCGTGCGGCGGAGATGATACGCGGAATTAAGCGCGTCGAACTTCTGACCAATGGCCCGGTTGGCAAGGGAACGCGTTTCAAGGAGACGCGCGTGATGTTCGGCAAAGAAGCCACGGAGACGATGGAGGTGTCGGCTTATGAGCGCGGCAAGCTCTATACCCTGTCTTGCACATCGTGCGGCGTGGCGTGGTCCAGCACGTTTCGCTTCACACCCGATGCCGGCGGTACGCGTGTTGATCTGGAAATGGTATGCAAGCCGCTGACGTTTGTCGCGAAGCTGATGTCCCCTTTGGGCAAGCTAATGGCGGGGTCGATGAAGAAGTGCATCGAGGGGGACATTAATGACGTTCGGGCCTTTGTTGAAACGGGAATTAGCCCGAAAGGCGCCTGATCTGGTATCGTTTTATTTTGTTGGTAGGTGTCGAGAATTGTGGGGAGTAGGAGAATCAAATGGGATCGCCTGTTGTTCATTTTGAGATTGGTTGCCGCGACAAGGCCAAGACGGCCGCGTTCTTCCAGACGGTCTTCGGTTGGGATGTGCAGGACACCGGCATGGCGGCGATGATTGCCACGGGGTCGAAGGATGGCATTCAGGGCCACATCAACTCGCTCGGCCATGAGCCGCACAACTATGTCACGTTTTACATTCAGGTTGATGACCTGGCTGCTTATCTTGACAAGGTTGGGAAAAACGGCGGCTCGACGCTGATTCCGCCGACCGAAGTGCCGGGGATGGGGCATTTTGCGTGGTTCAAAGATCCGGAGGGGACGGTTCTTGGATTGTGGAAGGCGATGTGAAGCGGTGCAACGCTCGTACGCGCGTTTGAATCGGGTTTCTATTTCGGGTTCTTTCGATGCTCGGCGATCAGACGCTCTTCTTTTGCGAGGGCGGCGTCGTGGTCCGTCATCATCTTTGCCAGGGCTTTGAATGACACGCGCGGGGACCAGCCGAGTTTCTGTTTGGCCATCGTTGGATCGCCCAGCAGCAGATCCACTTCCGCGGGGCGGAAGTAGCGCGGGTCGACTTCGACGTGCTTTTTCCAGTCCAGGCCGACGAGGGTGAAGACTTCTTCGACGAACTCGCGGACGCTGTGAGTCTCGCCGGTTGCAATCACGAAGTCTTCCGGCGTGGGCTGCTGCAGCATCAGCCACATTGCTTCGACGTAATCGCCGGCGAATCCCCAATCACGCTTGGCGTCGAGGTTGCCGAGGAAGAGTTTGTCCTGCAGGCCTTCTTTAATGCGGGTTGCGGCCCGCGTGATCTTTCGCGTGACAAACGTTTCACCTCGGCGCGGGCTTTCGTGGTTGAAGAGGATGCCGTTGCAGGCGAAGAGGCCATAGGCCTCGCGATAGTTAACTGTTTGCCAATAGCTATACACCTTGCCGCAGCCGTAGGGGCTGCGCGGGTGGAACGGCGTTGATTCGCGTTGCGGCGTTTCGACCACTTTGCCGTACATCTCGCTGCTGGATGCCTGATAGAACCGGGCGGGCAATTTCAGATCGCGGATGGCTTCGAGCAAATGAAGGGTGCCCAGCGCTCCGGACTCGACGGTGTATACAGGTTGATCGAAACTCACGCGCACATGTGACTGCGCCGCGAGGTTGTACACCTCGTCGGGCACTGTCTCTGTCAGGACATGGCGCAGGCCATCGCCGTCGGTGAGATCGCCGTAGTGAAGAAACATTCGCGCGTCTCGGTCGTGCGGGTCGCGGTAGAGATGGTCGATGCGCGAGGTGTTGAAGGAGCTGCTGCGGCGGACGAGGCCGTGCACTTCGTAGCCCTTGGCGAGCAACAGTTCGGCAAGGTAGCTGCCGTCCTGTCCTGTGATGCCGGTGATGAGGGCTTTTTTCATTTTGGCTGATCCGAGCAGCGGGCCCTACGAGTGGCTTAGGAATACGTCGGCGATTCGTTTGCCTGCCGAGCCGTCCCACATCGGCGGCCTGCGGTTCGCGTCGAACTTCATCGCCATCTGGGCCTTGTACGCGGACAGAATCGCCTCGGGCTGCGGGCCCGTCAACTTATTTGTTCCATGGGTGATGGTGGCGGGTCGTTCGGTGTTTTCTCGAAGCGTCAGGCAGGGGACGCCGAGGATCGTCGTCTCCTCCTGCACACCGCCTGAATCGGTGAGCACCAACGCCGAATCCGCCGTGAGTTTGAGAAAGTCGAGATAGCCGAGCGGCTCGGGGGTCATCAGGCCTTTGAGGTTATCGACGCGATTGGCGAGGCCCATCGTGGCCAGGTTTTTTCGCGTTCGCGGGTGCATGGGGAAGACGATCGGCATCTCGTTGGTGATCTCTTCGAAGGCATCCAGTATGCCGCCAAGCGTTTTTGGATCATCGACGTTGCTCGGCCGATGCAGGGTCACGACGGCGTAGTGCTTCGGGGACAGACCGAAATCAGAGAGGATCTTACTTTCATTGGCGCGGGCGCGATGCTTCATCAAGGTGTCGATCATGACGTTGCCGACGAACTTCACCTTTGCGTCGGCCACGCCCTCGCGCTTGAGGTTGGCCAGGCCGCTCTCTTCGCTGACCAGCAGCAGGTCGGAGATTGAGTCCGTCAGCAGGCGGTTGATCTCTTCCGGCATTGAGCGATCGTTGCTGCGCAGGCCGGCTTCGACGTGGGCCACCTTGATCCCCAGCTTTACGGAAACCAGGGCACACGCGATGGTGCTGTTCACGTCGCCGACCACAACGACCCAATCGGGCCGATGTTCGCGGACAACAGGCTCGAAGCGTTTCATGATCTCCGCCGGCTGGACCGCTTGGCTTCCCGAGCCGACTTCGAGGTTGATATCCGGCTTCGGGATTCCGAGGTCGCGAAAGAACAGGTCGCTCATTTTCTCGTCGTAGTGCTGGCCGGTGTGGACGATTTGGGTCTGAATGCGGCTGGTCGCCTTGAAGGCATCCACCAGGGCGGCGATCTTCATGAAGTTCGGGCGTGCGCCGCAGATACACATCAATTTCAGCATGGGGTCTCTCTCGATGGCGCGGGCCTCGCGCGATATGCCCTGTTTTTCGGCGATCAATGTAGAGGAGAATGAGCTACGCGCCCACTGATGGCCCGCGTGACTGGCTGTCTATTCGGACGTTCGCTAGAGTGGCATTCGATGGCTCGGATCAATCTGATTATCTGTCTTATCCTCCATTGCGTCGTCGGCTGCCAGGATGCGCCACCATGCACCACGCAGATGGCGACACAGGTGTCACCGTCAACCACGCTCGTGGTCGGCGGGACGCCCCAATTCTCAACCGATGCGATCCCCACCGATCCGGCGATCTATCCATACAACCACGCGTCTTCGATCGGCGAAATGCCCAACGGCGATCTTTTGATTGCATGGGTCGGCGGTTCGAAGGAGGCGGCTCGCGACACGGCCATCATTGCGTCACGGCGTCGAAAGGGTGAGGCAACGTGGGGAGTGCGTGTTGTCGTTTCATCGAATGTCGATCAGGGGCATGCAAACCCGGTGTTATTCGTCGACGATCAAAGGACCGTGTGGCTTTTCTACTCCGAACTGATTGGGGCCGGGCAACTGTGTCTCAGCAAGGTCTTTTCTCGCACGAGCAATGACAGCGGCATGACGTGGGGCCCGCCGAAGTCAGCGGTGGATTCCCTTTGTCTGCTCGGGCGAAACAAGCCGATCATGCTCCGCTCGGGCGAGTGGTTGCTGCCCCTTTATTGGGAGGCGATTTTTCAATCGCGGATGTGGGGAAGCACGAATCGCGGTGCATCGTGGTCGGAAAAGTCGGCGGTCATTACCTTGCCCTCAACAAACCTCCAGCCTGCCGTGGTTCAATGTGGCGATGGCTCGCTCTTCGCGCTCATGCGAAACGGCTCGGACTCGGGATTTTCGTGGGAGGCTCGTTCGAAGGACTGTGGTGCGACGTGGAAGACCAAGGAACGCCCGGACATTCCGAACCCCGGTAGTGCGCTCGACATGATTCGGCTCGCCAGCGACGATTTCCTGCTTGTCTGCAATCCATCGACCATCGAGCGTACGCCGATCGCGGCACTGATTTCATCCGATGAGGGCAAGACCTGGTCAGCCCCCAAGCCTCTTGAGACCGGCCAGCCCCAGCTCTCCTATCCCAGTGTCGTTCAGACGAGCGACGGAACGATTCACGTCTCATATTCCCACCGATTGGCACACATCCAGCACGTCGAATTCAACATGGCGTGGCTGACCGGCAACGCTCCTTGACGCCCCGTAGAAAAACAGAGTAAATAGTCTTATGATACGATACGGGCGTCGCTTCGTGGCGTTTGGGTGCCATTCGAAGCGGCGCGCCTTACAGGGGAGAAGGCTATGTTTCGTAAGTTGCTCATTATTCTGACGGCACTTCTGGTACTTCTGCTTATCGCGGGTTGCGTGAACGAATTGCTCATGATCGCCGCACAGGACGCGGGGAGTGTCCGTGTCTATCTCGTCAATGAAAGCACGGCGAAGTTTGTTTCGCCCAACCTTGGGCTGTGTCCGCAAGGCTTGGAGAATCTGCCGCACAATTTCGTCACCACGCCGCCGATCATTGCGCCGGGGCAGGCTGTCAGTTACACCACGCGCGAACTGGCGGGAACCGCAGGCGATTGTTCGGCCGCGGCACCCGATTTCATGGTCGGCCTTTGCGGGTGGAGCTATGGCGACTCCGCGGAATCGTTAACCCAGTTCGATATGAAGTACGGTGGTCAGATCGGCATGATGTTCAACTGCGGCGACACCATCATTCTCCGCTGGACCGATGGGGGCCCGGACTGCGGGACGTGGTCCTCGGAAGTCCTGACGAAGCCGGGGAATGCGACGCCGACGGTCGATTTTCAACAGATCCTTACAGGCGGCAGCTGCACCCAGTAGCGTTCCGGCCGGTGTGCCAGACTGGAGGACTTGTGTTTCCGGACGCTGCACAGTTCATTGACGAAAACAACGCCCTGCCCTAACGTAACCGCATGGCCAAGACGCTCCATTGCTGCGTGATTACCCCTGAACAACAGGTCTTTGACGCCGACGCGACCAACGTCGTTTTGCCCGCTCATGACGGATTGATTGGTGTCATGAACTTGCGCGCCCCGCTTCTTTGCGAGCTTGGGACCGGCGTTTTGCGTGTTGATACTCCAACTGACGGCAGTAAGGAATTCTTCGTTGATGGGGGGTTCGCCCAGGTCCTCAACAACGACGTCACCATCCTCACCGAACGAGCCGCCAGTGCCGAATCAATCGTTCGGGCCGATGCCGAAAAGGCCCTTGTCGCTGCGAATCAGATGCCGATGAAGGACGAAAAGTCCACAGAGACTCGCCGTCGCGCCGTTGCCCGTGCCCAGGCCCAAATCAAGATCGCCAAAAAGTAAGCTCGGCGCGTTTGGCAGCCAGCCCCGCTTCGTTGCTACACTATGATGTTTTGTTGAGCCCGCGATGTGGTCGGGCGAACGGTCCTTCCACGAGCGCGATGGCCCGATGGTTGAACTTCCGCAAATCAAGTCGCCGGAACCGACCGAGATCGGCAGCTACTTTATTGCCAATTATCCGCCGTTCTCGGCATGGAAGCCGGAGCACGTATCTTCCGCCATTTATGCACTCGACGGTCCGGCGCGCCCCGAGACACCGCTCGGTCTTTACCTGCACATTCCGTTTTGCCGCAAGCGTTGCACGTTCTGCTATTTTCGCGTCTATACCGACAAAAACGCCGACGAGGTGGATGTCTATACCGACACGCTTGCGAAGGAAATCGGCCTCTATGCCAAGCGAAACGTCTTTGCCGGGCGTCAATTCGAATTCGTCTATTTTGGCGGCGGCACGCCCAGCTTTCTGAGCAACGAACAACTGCTTCGATTGATCGATCGCATCGGCAAACACTGGACGTGGGAAGCCGCCCGCGAAGTCACCTTTGAGTGCGAACCGGGCACGCTCAAGGAAAGCAAGCTTCGTACCATTCGCCAGATTGGTGTCACGCGTCTGTCGCTCGGCGTCGAACACTTTGACGACGACGTACTGGTTGCCAATGGTCGGGCCCATAAATCCGCCGAGATCGAGCGAGCGTGGCAGTGGGCCCGCGAGGTGGGGTTTCCGCAAATCAACATCGATCTCATCGCCGGGATGGTGGGGGACACTCCGGACAAGTGGAAGGCCGCGGTGGCCAAGGCCCTGACCATGCAGCCGGATAGCGTGACGATCTATCAAATGGAGTTGCCGTTCAACACGGTAATCTCGCGTCAGTCGAAGGAATCGGGCGACGCGCCGCCGGTGGCCGACTGGGCGACCAAGCGCGCCTGGGTCGATTATGCCTTTTCGCAATTCGAGGCGGACGGCTATCGCGTCTCAAGCGGATACACGCTGGTGAAGCCCTCACCCGCGAGTGGGTTTGTTTATCGCGATTCGCTCTGGCATGGGGCCGATCTGGTGGGAACGGGTGTGGCGAGCTTTTCGCATGTGGCTGGGGTTCATTATCAAAATGCCGATGCGTGGGATTCGTACCTTGAACGGGTCGGCAGGGGGGAACTGCCGATTGCCCGCGCATTGCCGGTCACGCAAGACCAGCGGCTCATTCGCGAGTTGATTTTGCAACTGAAGACCGGCCGCCTCGACGCTTCCTACTTCCGTACGAAGTTCACGGTGGATATTGCCTCGCGTTTTTCAGAGGCCTTTGAGTCGATCCGGCGCGACGGCATGGCGGAGATCGCCGGCGACGAGATCCGGCTGAATCGAGCGGGCCTGCTTCGCGTCGACAGCCTCCTGCCGCGCTTTTTCGAAAGCGAGTATCGCGGCGTTCGTTATACCTAGCGCGCTGCGAGAGGGTGAGCCGATTTCTCCAAACGCCATCATGCACGATTCCGCCGCCGAGGCCCTCGACGACCTGCGAAACGGGCTCGTTGGTGTGAACGATTTGCCCACGGGAATGGTGATCGACCCCGGCAACGTCCCAGAGCCGTTTGCCCGGCTGCTGGTTCACAACGACCACATGACCACGCGGTTGGGCGACTACCACGGTGGCGCGGTCGAACTACAAGTGTTGAGCCACAAGATTGAAGGCGACGCGTATCGGAGGCTCATTGTCCTTCGGCCGGCCGGACAGAATCGCGTCGTGGAAGTCGGTCTCGTCCGCATCGATCTGGCCTGCACAAGTTCCGCCGTGCGCGCTATGATTCTCGACGAAAAGCGTCCGCTCGGCGACATTTTGATTTCGGCAAATGTCATGCGACGCGTTGAGCCTCGGTGGTTCATGCGGTTCGATGGCGGCAGACTGCTTGGCGACCATTTTGGCGCGGAGCATTCACCCTATTACGGCCGCATCGGGACGATTTATTTTGAGGATCGACCGGCGATTCGGCTGTTGGAAGTCGTAACGAAATAACGCGATCCGCAGGTCGGATTCCGCGACATTGTGAGTTTCACTGAATCATGAACAGCACCTACGACGTCATCGTCATCGGCGGAGGCCCTTCCGGTTCCACGTGTTCGACCATCCTGGCCGACCATGGACACAACGTGCTTCAACTGGAGCGCACCAAGTTTCCGCGGCATCACATCGGCGAATCGCTGATCCCGCATACCTATTGGACGCTCAAGCGTCTGGGCATGTTGGAGCAGATGAAGAAATCCAATTTCGTCGTGAAGGAGAGCGTGCAGTTCATCAACTCCACGGGCCGCGAGTCGGCGCCGTTCTTTTTTCCCGACCGCGACCCCGGCGAATGGTCGTACACATGGCAGGTCCATCGCGACAAGTTCGACACGATGCTGCTCGACAACGCCCGCAAGCATGGTGTGAATGTCGTTGAGCAGGCTACCGTTCGCGAGGTCATCTTTGAGGACAATCGGGCGGTCGGTGTCCGTGTGATGGTCGGCGGAGAGACGAAAGAAGTTCGCGCGAAGGTGACGGTCGATGCCACTGGTCAGTCGGCGATGCTCTCGCGGCAACTCGACACGCGCTATGGCGACGAGAAGCTGAAGAACGCGGTCATTTACAGTTATTGGAAAAATGCGATTCGTGACGAAGGTCGCAACGCCGGGGCGACGCTGGTCATTGCCTTGCCAAACACGCAGGGTTGGTTCTGGTTTATCCCGCTGGAAGATAACATCACCAGCATCGGCGTAGTTGCCCCGCCGGCGCATTTGTACAACGGCCGTGGCGATGATCCCGGAGCCATCCTCGAGGAAGAAATCGCCAACACGCCGGGATTGGCACGACGGCTGGTAAACGCCGAACGCGTTCGCCCGTATTACACGACCGCCGATTTTTCATATCGCTCGCGCCGGGCGGCCGGCGATGGGTGGGTGCTGGTCGGCGATGCCTTCGGGTTCCTCGACCCTCTTTATTCCTCCGGTGTGCTTCTGGCGCTCAAGAGTGCGGAGCTTGCGGCGGACTGCATCCACGACGCATTTCAGGCGCAAGACTTTTCAGAAGAACGGCTCGGTCGCTATGGCCCCAAGGCTGCCGAGGGCATGCACCGCATCCGCATGCTGGTCTATGCCTATTACGATCCGACGTTTCGCATGGGCAAGTTTGTCTCGCAATACCCGCATTTGAAAAACGACGTGACGCGTGTCCTCATCGGCGACGTTTTCGAGGATAATCTCGGCGAGTTGTTCGACACGCTGGCCAAGCACCTGACGCTGCCCGAGTCAATCATGCTGGAACACGGACAGCCCGCCTGATGAAACGAATCGTCTTCGCACTCGTCCTGCTGCTCCTCATTCTCCATCAAGACGTCTGGTGGTGGGATCGAATCGATCCGGTCATCCTTGGCTTCATGCCGATCGGGCTGGCCTTCCACGTCCTGCTATCCATCTTCACGGCCATTGTTTATTGGCTCGCCGTCAAATACTGCTGGCCGAACGATGTCGATGTGGCCGACCACGAGGCGGCCGCTCCGCGTAAATCGGGAGCCGAGCTTTGATACCGCTGTGGGTCATTCTCGGGTACCTGGTCGTGTTGTTGCTACTGGGCTTCGCGAGCAATCGCGTCTCGCAGGCGACGCAGGTGGATTACTTCCTTGCGTCGCGCGGGGTCGGGCCGGTGATGCTGCTCATGTCGCTCTTCGGAACGACGATGACGGCGTTTGCGATGGTGGGGAGCAGCGGCGAGGCGTCGCAGACGGGGATTGGCGTTTACGGACTGATGGCGTCGGCGTCGGGCATCGTGCATGCCCTGTGCTTTTTTCTAGTGGGTGTAAAGCTGTGGGCCTTTGGCAAGCGGCACGGCTATCTCACGCAGATCGAGTTCTTCCGCGATCGGTTTGAGTCTGATGCGGTGGGGCTGTTACTTTTTCCCCTGCTCGTGCTGATGTTGTTTCCTTATCTGCTGACGGGTGTGCTCGGGCTTGGCGGTTGCATCAGCGGTGTCACGGTGGGGGCGTTTCCCGAGTTGTTCAAGAGCACGAACGGCGCCGTGCCGCCTTGGCTGAGCGAAGGCATCATCGTCGGCGTCGTGCTGGTTTACATTTTCGTCGGCGGCGTCCGCAGCACGCTTTGGGTTAACGCGTTTCAGAATGTGCTTTTCATGGGCGTGGGAATCGTGGCGATGTTCGTAATCGCTGAAAAGATGGGCGGATTGGAGAATGCCACGCGAATGGCGCGGGAAAAGAACCCCAGTCTCCTGAAGCGATCCATGGACGAGGCCGACAAGCCGCGCTACGAGGCCGCGATGGCTGGGTATGAAACGAGAATGTCATCGTGGAGGGAATCCAAAGTCGGCCCGCCGCCGCGCAGGCCGCATAAGCCCGGGATCGACCCGCTCGACTGGCTGAGCTACATGTTGATTCCGCTCAGTGTGGCCGTCTTTCCGCACTTATTTCAATACTATCTCACCGCGAAATCGGCGAAGGCGTTTAAGCTCTCGGTCGTTGGTCATCCCCTCTTTGTGATGATCACATGGCTGCCGTGCGTGCTGCTTGGCGTCTGGTTTGTCACTGGCGAGGTGAACGGTCACTCGATCCTCCCGCCCGATACAGATCCAAACAAGGTGCTTGCGATGGGCATTAAGAACACAACGGGCCCGCTGTTGGGCGGACTCATGGCTGCGGGAATCCTGGCGACGAACTCACTCGATGCGCAGTTTCTTGTGCTTGGAAATATGTTCACCAATGACATTGTCGTTCATTACGCGGGCCGCGATCGGTTTAGTGAGAAGCAACTCTTGCGGATGGGCCGGGCATTCGTTGTTGTAGTTGTGGTGCTGACGTATGTCGTCTCCCTCGCTGAGCCGCGAAGCGTGTTCAAGCTCGGCACGTGGTGCTTTTCCGGCTTCGCGGGGCTGTTCCCGCTGACGATCGCGGCGATTTATTGGCGGCGGGCGACGAAGTGGGGGGCCATCGCCTCCATCACCGCGGGCGGTGCGGCATGGCTGTGGCTTTTCCGCGATTCGGATTACGGTGCGATCACCGATTATCATGTCGCCGGCTGGATGCCGGTGGCGCCGATTGTGGCGGTGGCGACGTTGGCGTTGGTGGTGGTGTCGATGATCACCTTGCCGCCGAATGATGTGACGCTGGGCAAGTTCTTTGTTAAGGGCACTTCGGAAAGAAGCTGAGCGAGCCAGATTCCCGCATGCCTAATTCTTTGATGTAACAAACTATGCACGCTGAATTCAAACTTACTCGTCGCGTCACCTTCGCCGAGACTGATCTCGCAGGGGTGATGCACTTTTCCAATTACTACCGTTGGATGGAAGAGGTCGAGCACGGCTTCTTTCGCTCGGTCGGACTTTCCGTCGTGCAGGAGGATGGCGGCGTGGTCTATAGCTGGCCGCGCGTCATCACCAGTTGCGAGTATTTCGCACCGGCTCATTTTGAGAATGAGATCGAACTGCACTTCATGATCACCGACCTTTCCGAGAAGTCGATGACCTACGAGGTCGCGTTCTCCAAGGGTGGTGTGAAGGTTGCCCGCGGCCGTACCAAGGCCGTCTGCTGTGTTATGAAGGATGGTACGTTTCGTTCGACGGTGATACCGGCGTTCATCCTGGAAAAGCTAACGACCAAGAAGTAATACATCGACTCAAGCAGTCGCGAAATCTTGCATCGGAGTCCAACCCAAATGAAATCTCTGTGGATCCTCTTCGTTGTTGGCGCGGTTCTTTCATGGGGTGCATATGTCCCTACCATCCACGCCGGTCAGGTTGCCTTCAACAAAGGCGCGATCAGAGCGTTCCTCTTCGTCGGTTTAGCATACTGCCTCACGGCGGTGCTCGTCCCGGGGCTGCTAATCTTTGTGGGTAAGTTGGAGCCGATGGAGTTTCCGACCAAGGGCATGAGCATCTCCACCCTTGCCGGCGTCTTTGGCGCGGCCGGGGCGCTGTGCGTCATCCTTGCCCTCAAGTTTGGTGGCACGCCGCTGACCGTTCCGCCGCTGGTTTTTTGCGGCGCGCCGATTGTGGCCAGCGTCATTGGAATGATGCTTCATAAGCCCGCGAATCCGCCCAGTCCGATGTTTTATGTCGGGCTTCTTATGGCCGCCGTTGGCGCGGGGCTTGTTTTACGTTTCAAACCGGCATGATTCGAGGCATCGCTGTAGCGTTGGTGATCGTTTGCTCCGCGATGGCATTCGGGGAACCGGTGGGTGCGCGCGAACAGCCGTCACAATGGCCGATGTTTCGCGGCGGTCCGCAGCAGACCGGTATCGCCATGTGTGATCTTCCGGAAAAGCCCGTCGTGCTTTGGCAGTTTAAGACCGGCGACGTGATTCTCTCCACGGCGGCTATTGTCGACCAAGTCGTTTATTTTGGCTGCGACAACGGCACGCTTTATGCCCTGAATCTTGCCGACGGTTCCGTGAAATGGCAGACCTACACGGCTCCAGCGACACAGCCCGCTTCCGCGCCTGCATCGCAACCGATCCGTGCGGCGATTCAATCGTCGCCGACTGTCCATGGTGATCTCGTGCTTTTCGGCGATCAGGATGGTGTGTTTCACGCCGTCGCCAGCAAAGACGGCAAGCCGCGATGGACCTTTCAGGCTGCCGCGGAGGTCATTTCGTCGGCGAATTGCTGGAAGGACCGCGTGGTCTTCGGCTCGTACGACAACAGTGTTTATTGTCTGGCACTGGCCGATGGCAAACTCTTGTGGAAATACGAAACCGAGGGGCGGGTTCACGGTACCCCGGCGATCGTCGGCGACCGTGCCCTAGTTAGCGGTTGCGATGGAAAACTGCGATCGATCAGCCTTGCCGACGGGAAACAGGTGGGAGAGGTGGAATTGGGGGGGTATTCCGGGGCGTCGGCCGCGGTTGTGGGTGATTTCGCCTATGTGGGCACGTTTACCAACCAAGTCGTCGGGGTAAATTGGGCGGCGGGAAAAATCTTATGGAACTACGAAAACCCTGACCGTCAGTTTCCGTTCTATTCTTCAGCCGCCGTGACCGAGAAGGCGGTCTTCATCGGTGGTCGGGATAAGACCCTGCACGCGCTGGACCCGAAAACGGGCAAACCCGCGTGGACGTTTCGCACCAAGGGGCGGATCGATTCCTCGCCGGTGGTGGTGGGCAGGCGTGTGTTCTTTGGTTCGACCGACGGCGTCTTGTACGCCTTGAACGTTTCGACGGGGTTGGAGGACTGGCAATACGACGCCGGGTCTCCGTTTAATGCCTCCCCAGCGGTTGGGCAGGGGCGACTGGTAATTGGGACAGAGGACGGCGTAGTCCTCTGTTTTGGAGAGCGGAAATAGACCCTCAAGCCCTGTGAAGAGCTTGGGTTGCAAAGGGGCTACCGTTCGATATCATGCAACGGCGACAGGGTTTAGCCTAGTTGCCACGATTTGAAACATCCGGGTGACGGTACACGCGTCGCCCGGCGAGCCAGATTTGAGAGAGGAGAATCAGAGAATGTTTTCAGCGAATAAGTCAGTGGGTATCCGGATCGCAGCAGCTATCGCTTTGGTTGCCGTTGCCTCCGCTACCGCTTCCGCCGCGCCGATCGCCGTTCAGGCCATTCAGGCGCCGAACCCGGCCAGTACGTTCCAGCTGAGCTTCGCAGGCAATCCGTTGCCGTCGTCGTTCATCTCGAACACGAGCTTTGGCCTCACCGTTGATGACCAGCCGGCCGGCACCGGTGCTGCTTCGTTCCAGAGCTATTACCAGGATGTCGCTCCACTGACCATTCCCGATGGACAGGGCGGCTTCGTGAACACCGGCGACCTCACAATCGAAATCGTCCCCGGGTCGAGCGGCATCAGTTCGTTTGACGCCGGCACCGGCGTTTTCACCACGACGGAGACTTACAAGGTCACATACACCGGTGACCTGACGTCGATTGGCCTCGAAAACGGCGGGTTCGTTCTCTTCCCCAGCACTTCGACCGGCATCATCGCCTTCGACCCGATTGACCCAGCCATCGGCACGGTCGTTCAGAACTGGCAGGGCACTTATCTGCCGCTTGGGCTGGACTACACTTGCTCGGTCCACGCTAACTTCCCCGAGCCGGCGGCGATTTCGCTGCTCGGCCTCGGCATGATGGCCGTCCTGCGACGCCGCTCGCGGTAAGCATCGACGACCGATTGTGATTGCTATAATGAGGCCCGCCGATGCACTGCACGGCGGGCTTCTTTTTTTTTTTTGCGGATGGCGGATCCGTTCCAATGAAGATCGCCTATCTCACGGCCGGCGCGGGGGGGATGTACTGCGGCAGTTGCATGCGCGACAACACGCTGGTCGCCGCGCTCCGCCGGCAGAAGCGCGACGTCATGCTCCTGCCGATGTATTCCCCGATCCGGGTTGACGAGGAAGACGTCAGCGAGCGCACGGTCCACTACGGCGGCATCAACGTCTATCTGCAGCAGAAGTCGGCCTTGTTCCGGCACGCGCCGAAGGTTGTCGATCGACTGCTGAATTCGCGCCGGCTCCTCAACCGGGCCATGAAGAAAACGGGTTCGGCGTCGCAGAAGGACCTTGCCGATCTGACCGTGTCCATCCTCAGTGGCGACGACGGCGCGCAACGCAAAGAACTCGACAAGCTTGTCGACGACCTTCGCCCGCACGGCTTCGATGCCGTTCACCTGCCCAATGCGATGTTCGTCGGCCTTGCGAAGGGGTTGCGTGATCGACTTGGTGTGCGCGTCGTGTGCACGCTCACCGGCGAGGATATTTTCATCGATAAGCTGCCGGATGCGGCGCGGCGGGAAGTTGTCGGCCTCATTCGAGATCGTGCGGCCGACGTGGACGCGTTCATTGCCGTCACACGCTATTACGCGGGGTATGCCGTCGAGCATTTCGGCATTCCGAAGGATCGCGTTCATTATGTCCCACTCGGGATCAAGGTGGAGTACGAGTCGAACAGCGAGAAGATGTCGTTCATGTCCGGCTCCGATGTGTTTACCATCGGTTACTTCGCACGCATCTGCCCGGAAAAGGGTCTGCACAACCTGTGCGACGCCTTTGCCCTGTTGCGAAAGGCAGGGCGCGACTGTCGACTCAAGGTTGGCGGCTACTGCGGCGAGTCGGATCGGGCGTATCTTGAAGAGATCAAGAAGCGAATGGCCGATTTGCGGCTCGATGATGCGATTGAGTTTGATGGAGAACTCGACCGCGAACAGAAGCTCCGTTTTCTGCGTTCGCTCGATGTACTCTCCGTGCCCACGGTCTATCGCGAGGCCAAGGGGATCTATGTCCTTGAAGCGATGGGCCAAGGCGTCGCTGTTGTGCAGCCCCGCCACGGCAGTTTTCCGGAACTCATTGAAGCGACTGGCGGCGGTGTGCTGGTGAATCCCAACGATCCGGCTGATCTTGCCAAGGCACTCGCCGGCATGATGGACGATTTGCCTGCCTGTCATGCGATGGGGGAACGTGGCCACCACGCCGTTGCGAAAACGTTCACCGACCGGGCGATGGCTGACGCCGCTTGGGCCGTGTTTGAGCGGGTCGTCGCATCGCCTGTGCGACCCGCCGCGCCCGCTCTATGATGCCGCCCATGGCCGGTCTGATCGCCCAATCTCTTTGCAAGGCCTATCCGACGCGAAGCGGCACACTTTCAATCCTGCGCGATTGCTCGCTAACGCTGGACTCGGGGCGAAGTGCCGCCATCCTCGGTCCCTCCGGCTCGGGCAAGAGTACGCTGCTCAACATCCTCGGAACGCTCGAATCACCCGATGGTGGAACGCTGACGATCGACGGAGACAACCCCTTCGCGCTTCCGGCGGACGAGCTTTCCGATTTTCGTAATCGTCGCGTTGGGTTCATTTTTCAGGAGCACCATCTGCTTCCGCAATGCTCCGCGTTGGAAAACGTGCTAATCCCCACGCTCGCCAAGCCGACCGGGCCTGACTTGGAGGGCCGTGCCCGCGACCTGCTCAAGCGCGCCGGTTTGTCGCACCGGCTTGACCATTTGCCCGGCGAACTCTCCGGCGGCGAACGCCAGCGCGTCGCCGTCGCTCGCGCCCTCATATACAGCCCGGCTCTATTGCTCGCCGACGAACCGACCGGCAACCTCGACCGCTCCTCGGCCAACGACATTGCCGACCTGCTCCTCGGCCTGCAGCGCGAGGAGAACGCCTGTCTCATCGTGGTGACGCACAGCGGGGAGCTTGCCCGCCGTTTTGAGCGGCGCTTTGAACTAAATGAAGGACGCCTCGCTCCGGCCGCATGACCCCTTCGACTCGCCTGCGTCAGATTCGCCGCGCCACCTTTCGCTTCTATCTGCGCAGTCATCTCGCCGTCATCGCCAGCGTCGCCGTTGCAACGGCCGCACTGGGCGGGGCACTCATCGTCGGCGATTCCATGCGCGGAAGCCTGCGCGATCAGTCGCTGGCAGGGCTTGGGCCAATTCATTATGCCCTGCAGGCTCCGCGGTTCTTCAACGAAGACATTCTCAAGTCAACGTCAACGAGATCTGATCCTCGTGCAAATGGAGTTGCCCCGATTATTCAATTGGCCGGGGCCATTGAGCATCTGCCCTCCGGTCTGCGCGTTCGCAGCGTGAACGTCATTGGTTGCGATGAACGGTTGGAGAAGCTGGATTCAGCGCCGGGCCATGTACCCATTCGCGTATCGGATGGCGTCGTCCTCAACAAGGAGCTGGCCGATCAATTCCGCGCGAGCGTCGGGGACGAAGTCGATGTGTTTATCGAGCGGAGTCAGCTCGTGCCGCTCGACACTTTGCTCGGTCGTCGCGATGACATCGGCGCGTCAATTCGCCTGAAGATCACGGCGATCGTCGCGGGCAAAGGGCTTTCTAATCTCACATTGCGCCCTTCCGTTCGCACGCCGCGAAATGCGTTTGTGCCGCTGGAGCGATTGCAGAAGGCCATTCGGCGGCCGGATCGAGTCAATACGCTTGTGGCGGTGGACGGTGATTCGGCACTCTTGTCCTCGGCGTTGAAGCACAGCCTCAGTGCCGCCGACTTTGATTTCCGCGTTCGCACCGATGCGGCAAACGGCGGCATTGTGATCGAAAGCGATCGATTGCTCGTGGAGCCGCCGCTGGAGCAGGCTGTCCTTGATGCCATCGTCGACACAAAGGCCAGGCAGTCGTCCGTTCTGAGTTATCTCATCAATTCCATCGAACTGGTCCGCGACGGTGCGACGACGTCGAATGGCGTGCCGTATTCAACCGGCTGCGCGATGGACGCAACCACTGATCTAGTCCTCATCGATGGCAAGAACGCTCCCAGCCTCGGGCCCGACGAGGTGTTGCTAAATGAGTGGACGGCCAAAGATCTCGGTGCGAAGGTCGGGGATCGCATTGAGCTTTCGTACTTCGTCTCTCGCCCGATGGGCCGCCTCGAAACGCAGGCAACTGACTTCACGCTGCGCGGCATCGTTCGGCTCTCCGGCCTTGGCGCCGAACCCGGCCTTACGCCGACGTATGAAGGCATCACCGACACCAGGCGCCTCACCGACTGGGACCCGCCGTTTCCGATGGACATGAAGCGGATTCGCCCGAAGGATGAAGCGTATTGGGATGAACACAAGGCGACGCCGAAGGTGTTTGTCAGTCGTGAAACCGGATTGCGACTCTGGTCGGAAAGCAATTCCCGTTATGGTCGCTACACCTCGATGCGAATTACGCCGCCGGCGGGCGCAGACCTCGCCGCCTTCGCCAAACAATTCGAGGAATCGCTTCTCAAGCAAATCAAACCCGAGCAGTTCGGCATGGTCTTCCGTCCGGTCCGTGAAGAAGCCCTCGCCGCATCGAAGGGCAGTACCGACTTTGACGGGCTCTTCCTCGGTTTTAGTTCCTTCCTGATCATCTCGGCGGCGATGCTCGTCGCCTTGCTCTTTCGCCTCGGCGTCGAGCGCCGTGCCACGCAGATCGGCCTTCTTCTCGCGCTTGGTTGGAGTACCCGGCGCGTGCGGGGTCTGCTGATTCGTGAAGGACTTGCGGTTGCCGCGATCGGTGTGCTCGTGGGAATGGTCGCAGCCGTGCTGTATGCGGCATTCATGATCACCGGCCTTCGCACCTGGTGGGCCGATGCAATTACCATTTCGAGCCTCTCACTTCACGTTACGCCGATCACGATTTCCAATGGGATCAGCTCCAGCCTTGCCGTCGTTGTCGTCACGATGCTGTTCTCGATTCGAGGGATGACAAGGCAATCGCCGCGCAGCCTGATGTCCGGCTTGGTTACGTCGGAGCAGCAAACCGCTGAGTCCAGCCCGTACCGCGCGATCCTTGCCGCGGTCGCCTTTGCAATACTCGCACTGGTTGCGCTGGTCGCGCCACGTTTCACGCAGGCACTCCCCGTCGCGATTGCCTTCTTCATCGGTGGCGCGCTCTTGCTTGCATCATTCATCGCGGCCCTTGTCGCCTTGTTCAAACGCCGACACGCCAGCGCCGTTATTCGTCGCGGCCACCTTGCACTGGCCCGCCTTGGACTGCGAAACGCCGCCCGGCATCGCGGCCGAAGCGTTCTCTCGGCGTCCCTTGTCGCGTGTGCGGCGTTTGTCATCATCGCGGTTGGTGCAAATCGACATGGCCTCCCGGAGAATGCCCGCGCGAAGACCGGCGGCACCGGCGGTTATCGCCTTATTGGCGAATCGGCCATTCCCATCGCCTATGACCTGAACAGCAAGGAAGGCCGCGACGCCATCGGGCTATCGAAGAATGCGCTCGCGTCACTTGAGGGCGTCAGAATCGATTCGTTCCGGCTTCGTCCGGGCGACGACACAAGCTGTCTCAATCTCTATCAAGCCCGCGAACCTCGCATCCTCGGCGCGAGCGATGCCTTCATCGGTCGCGGTGGTTTCGCCTTTTCCGATTCGCTCGACGGGACTGCGGAGAAGGCCGCGAATCCGTGGCGCTTGTTGAATCGGAGTTTTCCTGATGGCGCTATTCCGTGCATCGGCGACGCCAACACGGTGCAATGGCTGCTGCATCTCGGGATCGGCAAGGACATGTCCATCACCAATGAGCGCGGCGAGAAGGTGAATCTGCGGATCGTTGCCACGCTGGCCGGGAGCATCCTGCAGGGAGAACTCGTGATTGCGGAGTCACAGTTTACGCGCTTGTATCCCTCGATCGCGGGTTATCGCGTTTTCCTGATCGATGATTCGCAGCGAAAGACCGAGGGGGTTGAGGGTAATCTCCAGCGCGACCTCAAGAACTTTGGAATGGAAATCACGCCGTCGCGCCGAAGGCTCATTGAATACATGGCCATCGAAAACACGTACCTGTCCGCCTTTCAGACGCTTGGCGGGCTTGGGCTTGTGCTCGGTACTCTTGGGCTGGCAGCGGTGATGTTGCGAAATCTGCTCGAACGCCGCGGAGAATTGGCATTGCTCGCCTCGCTCGGCTTCTCGCCCGGGGCGTTAAAAACGCTGGTGCTGATGGAGAATGCCGCTCTTTTGATTTACGGCCTCTTTGCGGGCACTGCCTCGGCCGCGCTCGCCGTCGCCCCCCATGCCATGGCCCGAACCACGCGTTTGCCCTGGCAATCCCTCAGTCTGACACTTGGTGCCGTGCTTGCCGTGGGGTTATGTGCCATCATCGCGGCCATGCACACCGCCCTTCGCGGGCGATTGATCGCATCACTCCGGCGCGAGTAGCGATCTCACTTCGCCCGCAAATCCAGACAGATCGCTTTTTCCATATCGCGTGCGTAGAGCCGTCCGTTGTTGAGCACCGGTATGGTCCAGCATTTGCCGAGGATGTCCGCCGTGGCCGTGGGTTTGAATTCCGCCGTTCCGATCGGCCCAATCTCAAGGCCGCCTTTTTCAGTCATGAGTATTAGTTGCCCGTCGGCGATGATCAGCGTCCCGTTTGCCACGCGGCGCCGCTCCCACTTGAGGGCGCCCGTGAGAAAATCGACGCACTTGAGCCCCTTCTCATCGCTTACATACAGCAGGCCGTCGAGAAGGATGGGCGACTGGAACTTGTTCATCATGTTCTTGTTTTTCCAGACTTGCTCCGCTTTCAACTTGTCGCCTGCGGCGGTTAGTCGAAAGAGCCCCGCGCCCGTGGTATAGCCAGAACTTAAGAGCAGATGCCCGTCGTGGTAGATCGGCGCCGTCGCGTTGACCTTCCAGTCGGTCTCCCACGGAATCGTCAGCACCTCGCGCCCGGTGGCGATTTCCGCGACGACTGCGCCGTTCGCCACGAATCCGCAGACATACCGTTTGCCGTTCATCTCAAACGGATACGGCGTGCTGTAGCCGGCGGCGTCTTTTCCGCAGGTCCAGATCTTCTTCCCAGTTGCTTTGTCCACGGCCAGTAACGCGCCCGACTTATCTCCCGGTGCGTAGATGGCCA
Source organism: uncultured Planctomycetaceae bacterium (assembly GCA_964605185.1). Classification (GTDB taxonomy): domain Bacteria; phylum Planctomycetota; class Phycisphaerae; order UBA1845; family UTPLA1; genus JACRIM01. The sequence goes on along the minus strand of CAZSBF010000018.1, from coordinate 1,113 downwards.
TGTTTCCATCGATCAGGAACGACCCGCTGTAGCCCCATTGTGGGTATTTCTCGTGTTCCTTGGCCCAGACCATGTCGCCGGTCCTCGCGTCGCAGCACAGGACGCGGCCGAAGGCGCCCATGATGTAGACCCGCCCGTCGTTGACCGTCGGCGTGGCTCGGGTGCCGTTGCCCATGCTGTCGCTCCATTGTTTCTCAATGGGCGTGCGCCACAGCACTTTTCCGGTGTCCGCGTCGAGGCATAGAAGCACCTGCTGCTTTTTCTCCGTGCCGCAGGTGAACACCCGATTTCTTACAACCGCGAAGGAGCTGTAGGCCGCCCCGATCGGTGCCTCCCAAAGCTGCTTCGGCGACTTGCTCCAGGACTTCGCGAAGCCCTTTTCATGCGATATGCCGTCGTGTTTCGGCCCGCGGAAGTTCGGCCAATCCGCATGGAGGGCGTCGGCCCAAAGTGCTGCGCCAAAGACTGCCAAACAAAGTGAAATTCGCCGCATGATGTGGTCTCCTGAGTAGGCTCGGATTTCATCGTAGCCCGCCCAATCTCATGCGGCAATTCCATCCGCGCCGTCTTGCACTACAATTATCCGGCCCTGATGATGTTGTCGGCGTCGGGGTTCGGGTTCCACCTCGCCTGAGTTAAGGGGATTTCATGAGACGCATTCGATGCGGACTGTTGGTGTTCACACTTTCGGCGGCGGGTTGCGGCAGCACGGTGCTGGATTCGTTCATTCTAAAGCCTTCCGCGACGTACAAATACCTTCCCACAGAGATTGGATATGCCTACACCGAACACAGCGTGACGTCGTCGCTCGGCGAAACGGTCAGCCTCTGGCGCATCAAGCCGGCCGGCACCTCGCGCGGGATTGTCATCGTCGTCCCGGGCAACGACGCCAATATGGGCCGCTACGTGGTCACGCTTCCGTTCTTTGTTGATAAGGGTTGGGAGGTCATCCTCTTTGACTATCCCGGATACGGCACCAGCAGCGGCGAGCCGGGCCAGCTGTTTCAGCTTGAGCAGTTCCCGGTGCTGGAGCGGCGCAGTGGCGAGCAGATCGAGACACAGCTCCCCGGCAGCCAGGAGTGGGAGCCATGGGCCGAGGTGGCGAGCTTCAGC
>CAZSBF010000017.1:28503-53450 GCA_964605185.1 uncultured Planctomycetaceae bacterium | reverse complement strand
GACGGGGGAGGAGCATGAGCGATTGCGTGAAAACTTCGAGCGCGTCATTGAGAAGCTTCTTGCGGCCGGTTGATCACGTCATCGTCGGAGTTCGCAACGCGTGAGCGGCGAGACTTCTCCATCTTCAGATCAGCCCGCCGGAAAGCCATTGGTTTGCCCGCAGTGCCGCGCGAGGTATCAGACGGACAAGCCGACATTCGGCCGGCGCGTGCGTTGCCGGCATTGCGGCCATGTGTGGCGGGATGAAACGCGCGTCGTCGGGCAGGTGGCGGATGCGCTCGGCTCGGCGGCGGCGAGTTTTGGTCAGGCTGGTTCGACGATGCTTGCCTCGACGGAGCACGGCTCCACGATGGCGCGGCTCGTTGCCGGTGCGGAGTCTGCAAAGCCCCCGGCGGCAAGCGAGTGGGTCGGGCGGACCCTGGGGCGGTATCAAATCAAGTCGGTGCTTGGGCAGGGGGCCATGGGATATGTCTTCGAAGCGATCGATTCTGACCTTAAGCGCGAAGTCGCGCTGAAAATGTTGCCGCGCGCCTACGACGTCGGTCGCGAACCCGTCGGCGTGCGAATGTTCGTACAGGAGGCGCGGGTGGCTGCGAAGCTGCAGCATCCTAATATCGTGACGGTGCATGAAATCGGTTCGGATGCGGGACATTATTTCTTTGCAATGGAGCGCGTGCGCGGGATTACGCTCGCCGCGCTGGTCGAGCAGCGCGGGCCGCTGCCGGCGAATCAGGCCTGCTTCGTGATTGCCCATGCGGCGCGGGCGCTCGGCGCAGCGCATAAGGCGGGCGTGGTGCATCGGGATGTGAAGCCGTCAAACATCATGGTGGACAACGCGGGGCACGTGAAGGTGACGGATTTCGGGCTGGCCGACGTCGAGGGATTGGAAGGAATCGAGGAAGTTCGGAATCGGCCGGTGGGGACGCCGGGATGGCTCGCGCCGGAAGTGGCCCGGGGCGAAGGGGCGAAGCCGGCAAGCGATATCTACAGCCTTGGATTGGTGCTACACGCCGTGCTGACGGGGCGCCGCATGGTTCATGCACAAAGCAAGGAGGAGATGATCCGAATGGCGGCGGATGCGCGGAGCATCACGCGTGAGGACTTGCCGCCGTCGTGGCCGCCGCGACTTCGCGACATCGTGGTGCAGTGCCTGCAGGCCGACCCGAAGCATCGCTATCAATCGGCGGAGATGTTGGCCATGGACTTGTTCGGGGCGCTGGCGCCGAGCAGGGCGGATGCGACGATGAATTTAAGCGACGCCTCGCTTCCGCCGCCTGGGATGGTGAAGGCGGTGCGGCCGCTGTGGAGTTGGCTGGCGTTGGGTGTTTTGGGGTCGCTGGTGGTGGCGTATGCGGTTTGGTGGTGGTTCTTACGACGATGACGGATGTGAATAAGTCTAGGAGGCGCGTTTCGCGAGATCCGCACCAATGGCCGCGATTTTTTCGGCGGCGAGTTGGCGGGCCTTGGTGAGGTCGTCGCCGGGGGCCTTCGTGAGGATGTAGAACTTAATCTTTGGTTCGGTGCCGCTGGGGCGGGCGATGACCTTCGTTCCATCGGAAAGCGTGTAAATCAGGACATCACTCGTTGGCAGATCGAACCGGCCGACGACGGCGAGCGAGCGAGCGTCGATCGTTTCACTTGAGACGAGGTCGCCGATGGTCGAGATGTCGAGGCCGCCGATGGTTCGTGGCGGGTCGGTCCGAAGACTCTGCATGAGCGCCGCGATTCGCTGCGAGCCATCCACGCCGGGCATGGTGATGCTTTTGGCACCCTCCTGGTGATAGCCGAATTGGCGGTAGAGGTCGTCGAGAACCGAGTACAGCGATTGACCGGAGGCGCTCGCAACGGCTGCCATCTCGGCGATCATGGCCGCGCTGGTGACGGCATCCTTGTCGCGGACATAGGTCGACGGCATGTAGCCGTAACTTTCCTCGGCACCGAAGACGTACTGGCGGCGGTGACACTCCGCGACTTTCTCCAGCTCCCAAAGTCGAATCCTCTCGGCGATCCATTTGAACCCGGTGAGCGTTTCCTCCACCTCCGCGCCATGGTGGCGGGCGATGGTCTTCATCAAGTCGCTGGAAACAATGGTGGTGAGCACGACCGGGCGCGTGGGCCATCGGCCGAGGCGTTTTAGACGCTCGCAGAGGAAATGCGTCAGCAGCGCGGCTGTTTGGTTGCCGGTGAGCAGGGCGAAATCGCCGTCTGGTTTCTTGACTGCGATGCCGACCCGATCGGCGTCGGGGTCGGTACCGATGACGAGATCCGCGTTCTCGCTCTTGGCGAGGTCGATGGCCATCTTCAAGGCCGGGCCCTCTTCGGGATTCGGCGAGGCGACCGTGGGGAATTCGCCGTTGAGTTCGGCCTGCTCGCGAACTTCGAAGACGTGCTCGAATCCTCGCAGGCGAAGCGCTTGGGGAATCAATGTGCCGCCGGTTCCGTGGAGCGAGGTGTAAACGATCTTTAGCGAGCGGCCCTGAGCGCGACATTCTTCAGGTGCCAAGCAGGACGATTGCACGGCGGTGAGAAACTTCTCGTCCATGTCGCTGCCAAGTATTCGAATGCGGCCATCGCGAACGGCGTCGTCGAAGGGAACCGTTCGGATATTGGCAAAGGAGCCGACCGCGCGGACAGCCGCGATGATTCCGGCATCCTGTGGAGGCACAACCTGCGCGCCGTCGCTCCAGTAGGCCTTGAAGCCGTTGTACTCGGGCGGGTTATGGCTGGCGGTGATGACGACGCCGGACGTGCAACACAACTCACGAACCGCGAACGACAAATGAGGCGTCGGCCGCGGTTGGGCGAATAGATGGGCGACGATGCCGTTGGCGGCCATGATGCATGCAACGCGTTCTGAAAACATGTCGCTTTGTCGACGACAGTCGCAGGCAATTGCGATCGAGGGATTCGCTGCGCCGGAGGCGCGAATGAAATCGGCGAGGCCCTGTGCCGCGGCACCGACGGTGTAGAGGTTCATCCGGTTTCGGCCCGCACCGAGTATGCCGCGGAGTCCGCCGGTGCCGAATTCGAGGTCGCGGGCGAAGCGATCTGCGAGTTCAGCGTGATTGGCGGCGCCCACGAGGGCGCGGATCTCGGCTTTGTCGGCCTCGGCGATTTCCGGGTCGGCGAGCCAAGCGTTTACGGCGGATTGAATCAAATCGTTCATGGCGGAATGTTAAGAATGTATGGGAAATCGGCGACGGAAGGTAGGGTTTCGTCGCTTGGTTGCGTGGGGGTTGAAGAAAGTTAGAATAGTCGGAGGTAACGGGGCGTTTAGCTCAGTTGGTTAGAGCGTTCGGATCACACCCGAGAGGTCGCAGGTTCGAGTCCTGCAACGCCCATTCGAATTTCCGGCATTGCAATGGTGAGGTGCGCCTGGCCGAGGGCCGCAGCGCTCCCTATTCAGGAGACCACTCATGTCGATGGGAAACGATCCACAGGGCGGAACAAAGGCGTCGGGGCACCCGCTGGGCGGAGGGTTGGGTGTTTTCCTGTTCCTGCTGCTCTTTGGCGCGGCCGGGTATCTGACCTATCGCACGCTTACGAACGCACCGATTCCATCGGCCCAGGGCGAAGAATCGATGTTTGTGTGTTCGGAGACGAATAAGCCGTTTCCCTACACGGTGAAGGACGGCGATCAATACCCGGTGGATTCTCCATTCAGCAAGAAGAAGACCGGCTATCCCGGTGAGCCCTGCTATTGGACGAAGGACGGCAAGCGAAAGAAGGAAGCGACGTGGGTGCTGCTAAACTCGTTTGTGGGCAAGGATGGCGATACGAAGTGCCAAGACTGCGGGCGCATCGTGGTCGGGCATAATCCACCGCCGGGGCCGGAAGTTCCAGTGGCGAATTAGGTCGCTCGTTTTCCAATAGTCAGATGCCGTTTGGCAGGGAATTCTGTTTGTAAACTACGTTTTTTCTTCGCCAAAACGTGAAGGGTATCAGGCCAGTTGTGCTCATTTCCGTCCAAGTTCCGTTTTCGATGGTTTCGACTGTCCATTTGTAGGGGGAGTCGCCGCAAAGGAAGACTTTGAGGCGGCATTTCTCGGAAAACGCGAAGCCGAAACAGCCCAGTGCATCCTCTTTATTGTCGAAATGTTCGTGCCATCCGTCGTAGCTGACCATCCAATCTCGATCCGATTCCAAAAGGATTACATCGAAACCGTTTCCGTGAAATGCCGGAACCGTCAACGAGTTGCCTTGAACAACATAATGAAGAGTGGGATGCTTTCGCTCGAATCGTTCCCGTATTTCTTCGATGGCGGTCATTACGTCACAGAATGCCGTATCGACGAGAGTTTGTCATGTCTGGCGGGCTGCTCTTCGTCACGGCTGGCGTTCGGAAACACGATATGACACAAAGGCAGCCGAAAGGCTAGCGACTGCCGATGTGGCAGGGACCGGATGTGAACTACGCACTGGTCTATCATCTCTAAGTCAAGTCATACAAAGAAGTTAGCGAAAACATGGCAAGCCCTGCACTTCGGCACGCCAGTTGCTTATAGGGTGTGCGGAGAGGGTCTGTCCGTTGGTGGCGGACCTCATAAGTGCGTGCGGGATTCTGAGTGAATCGGCATGCAATCGTTGAACTTATCCCCCGGCGTCGTTTGGGGGTCACGGGATTGAAAGCGGTCATTACCGATTCCAAGGAGAGTCACAGATGGGTGCCAAGCAACTTGTGTTTCAAGAGGACGCCCGGTCGGCGTTGGCGTTGGGTGTGGAGAAGCTGGCGGCGGCAGTGAAGTCGACGCTGGGACCGCGTGGCCGCAATGCCATTCTCGATAAGGGCTGGGGCGCGCCGACCGTCACCAAGGACGGCGTGAGCGTTGCAGAAGAAATTGAACTGAAGAACAAATACGAGAATCTCGGGGCGCAGCTCGTCAAAGAGGCGTCGACGAAGACGTCCGACGCGGCCGGTGACGGCACGACGACGGCGACGGTGCTGGCCGAGGCCATTTTCAAGGAAGGCCTCAAGTGTGTGGCGGCCGGTTACAACGCAATGGGGATCAATCGCGGCATCGCCAAGGCGGTTGATGCGGTTGTTGAAGAATTGAAGCGAATGAGTCGGCCGGTCAAGGCGGACGAGAAAAACGTGGAGGACATCATCCGCGTCGCCACGATCTCCGCGAACAATGACATTTCCGTCGGTGAGAAGCTGGCGGAGTGTTTCAAGAAGGTCGGCAAGGACGGCGTCATCACCATCGAAGAAGGCAAGAGCCTTGAGACGGTGGTCGATGTCGTCGAAGGCATGCAATTCGACCGCGGCTATCTCTCGCCGCATTTCGTGACGAATCCCGATCAGATGGAGTGCGAACTGGATAAGGCGTTCGTACTCGTCTTTGAAGAAAAGATCAGCAGTGTGACGAAGCTGGTCCCGATCATGGAAAAGGTGGCCAAGACGAAGCGGCCTTTGCTCATCATCGCGGAAGATGTCGAGGGCGAGGCCCTCGCCACGCTGGTGGTGAACAAGCTCCGCGGCATCCTGCAGGTTTGTGCGGTGAAGGCACCGGGCTACGGCGACCGCCGCAAGGCCATGTTGGAGGACATCGCGATCCTTACTGGCGCAAAGCCAATCTTCAAAGACCTTGGCATCGAACTGGATGCCGTCACAATCAACGACCTCGGCCAAGTGAAGAAGATTCACGTTGATGCCGACAACACGACCGTCGTCGAAGGCGCGGGTTCGTCGAAGGCAATCCAGGGTCGAATCGAGCAGATCCGCAAGGAAATCGAAAACACCACGAGCGACTACGACCGCGAGAAGCTGCAGGAGCGCCTGGCGAAGTTGGCCGGTGGCGTGGCGCAGATCAAGGTCGGTGCGGCAACCGAGTCGGAATTGAAAGAGAAGAAGGCTCGCTATGAGGATGCGCTTCACGCAACTCGGGCGGCCATCGAAGAAGGCATCGTCCCCGGCGGTGGCGTGGCATTGCTCCGATCGCGGGTTGCGTTGGAGAAGGTCACGGCGAAGCACGAGGACGAGAAGGTCGGCATTGAGGTCATTCGCAAGTCACTAACCGCACCAATCATGGCCATTGCCACAAACGCCGGTGTGGAACCGGGCGTGGTCGTGCATAAGGTCGAGGCCAAGAGCGGCTCATTCGGATACAACGCACTGACCGGCGAGTACACCGACCTTGTGAAAGACGGCGTCATCGACCCAACCAAGGTCGTCCGCACGGCCCTACAGAACGCGAGCAGCGTGGCCCGGATTCTGCTCTCCACCGATTGCTGCATCACCGAGAAACCGAAGGCGAAGGGCGACGATGCCCACGCTCATGGCCATGACGACGAGATGGGCGGCATGGGCGGCATGGGCGGCATGGGCGGCATGGGCGGAATGGGTGGCATGGGTGGAATGGGCGGCATGGGTGGTATGGACGGAATGATGTAATCGCGACGGATTCCGGCGCGTTTGTTGAATTAAGACAGGCATCAACGATAAGAGGAGTTGGACATGGCTCGATTGAAGATCAATCCACTGGATGATCGCGTGGTAGTGGAGCAGGCAGCGGCGGAAGAAGTCACGGCCGGTGGCATCGTTCTTCCCGGCAATGCTCAGGAAAAGCCGACGCGCGGCAAGATCGTCGCGGCCGGACCGGGCAAGATGCTGGACTCGGGAAACCGGGCGAAGCTGTGCGTGTCGGTCGGGGATGAGGTGTTCTATGGCAAGTATGCCGGCACCGAGGTTGAGATAAGCGGCTCGAAGTACACCGTTCTTCGCGAAAGCGACATCCTGGCGGTCATCGAGAAGTAACTTGGAATTCTGACGCGGCGACGTCTTTGTGGCGTCTTGCCCGCTTGCGATACGAAGGAACGAATTATGGCAACGAAGCAGATGCTTTTTGATCAGCGGGCCTGCGAGATGGTCTGCGAGGGCGTGTCGAAGCTCGCCAAGGCTGTGAAGGTGACGCTCGGCCCGACCGGGCGAAACGTGCTCCTTCAGAAGTCGTGGGGCGCCCCGCGCGTGACGAAGGACGGCGTTTCGGTCTCCAAGGAGATCGAATTGCCGCACCCATTCGAGAACATGGGCGCGAAGATGGTGAATGAGGCGGCCAGCAGGACGTCCGATGTTGCCGGTGACGGCACGACGACGGCGGTGGTGCTGGCCGAATCCATCTTCAAGGAAGGCCTGAAGAATATGGCGGCTGGCGCGAGTTCGCTGCTGCTGAAGCGCGGCATTGATCGCGCCGTGGACGTGGCCATCGAGCAGATTCAGAAGATGGCGATCAAGGTCAAGGGCACGGACGACCTCGCCAAGGTCGGCACGGTCAGCGCCAATGGCGATGAGAGCATTGGTAAGCTCTTGGCCGACGCGATGGAAGAGGTCGGCAAGGAAGGCGTCATCACCATTGAGGAAGGCAAGAGCCTTGAGACGGAGAAAAAGGTCGTCGAGGGCATGCAGTTCGATAAGGGCTACATCTCTCCGTACTTCATCACCGACGTGGGCGAGATGTCCTGCGTTCTGGAAGACCCGTACATTTTGATCTTCGAGAAGAAGATCAGCTCGCTGCGCGACCTTGTGCCTCTGCTAGAGAAGGTCGTCAGTTCCAGCAAGCCGCTGCTCATCATCTCTGAAGATGTCGATGGCGAGGCGCTGGCGACGCTGGTCGTCAATCGGCTCCGCGGCATTCTCAAGGTGTGCGCCGTGAAGGCGCCGGGATTCGGCGATCGTCGCAAGGCGATGCTCGGCGACCTGGCTGTCGTGACCGGCGGCGAATTCATCAGCGAGGATCGCGGACTGAAGCTGGAAACGATCGACATCAACATGCTCGGCCGCGCCAAGAAGGTGATCATCGAGAAGGAAAACACGACGATCATCCAGGGCAGCGGCAAGAAGAGCGACATCACCGCTCGGGCCGATCAGATTCGTGCCCAGATTGAAAAGACCACCAGTGATTACGACTCGGAGAAGCTGCAGGAACGCCTGGCGAAGCTGACCGGCGGCGTCGCGGTGATTCGAGTGGGCGGCGCGACGGAGATCGAGGTCAAGGAACGCAAGGACCTTGTGGACGATGCGTTCCATGCCACCAAGGCCGCGGCCGAAGAGGGCGTTGTCCCGGGCGGTGGCGTGGCGTTGCTTCGCTGCATTGAGCCGATCCTTGAGGCGTCCAAGAAAGCCAAGGGGGACGAGCGAACCGGCATGGAGCTGGTCGCGAAGGCGCTGGAATTTCCCACGCGGCAGATCGCCGAGAACGGCGGCAAGGACGGCGCGGTCGTCGTGTCGCAGATTCTCGAAGAGAAGGGCAACTACGGCTATGACGCTCGGCGCGATGAGTTCTGCGACATGGTCAAGGTCGGCATTATTGATCCGGCCAAGGTCGTCCGGTCGGCCCTGCAGAACGCGGCGAGCGTGGCAGGCGTGCTGCTAACGACGAATGTGATGGTCACGGAATTGAAGGACAAGGACGAGGAGAGCGAGATTCCCGGCGTTGTCCGATAGAGAGTGTATGGAAACGTAGAACACGACGTCGGGACGAGGGTGAAAAGCCGCGTCCCGATTGTCGTATACGGCGGGCAGAACCGCGGTTGAAACGAGATGCCGGTGGCGACACAGAAAGCGGATTTCTACGAAGTGCTCGGCGTTGCGAAGGATGCATCGCCCGAGGAAATCAAGCGCGCCTATCGCCAGGCGGCGATGAAGCACCACCCCGATCGCAACAAGGGGAATGCTGAGGCCGAACAGAAATTCAAAGAGGCGGCCGAAGCATATGAAGTCCTGTCCGACCCGGAGAAGCGCGGGCGATACGACCGCTACGGCCATGCCGGGCTTGGCGGCGTCGCGGGTCACGACTTCTCGCACATGCGGCCGGACGACATTTTCAGCGTCTTCGGCGACATCTTCGGCGATATCTTCGAGATGCCGTTTGGTGGCCGGCGGTCCGACCGCGGCGTCGATCTCCAGACAGAAATCATTCTGAGTCTCGCGGATGTTGCGAAAGAGACCGAGCGTTCCATTGAATTCACACGAAGTGACTTCTGCGACCGATGCGGCGGCAAAGGCGCCGAACCGGGCACCAAGGTCGATTCGTGCAAAACCTGCGGCGGCTATGGACAGGTCGAACGCACCAGCGGCATGGGATTCTTTTCAACGCGCATCGTGACGGTCTGTCCCGATTGCCGTGGGCAGGGTTCGCGCTTCAGCAAAGCCTGCAAGGATTGCAAAGGGTCGGGCCGTACGCCGAAGCGCCGCGTTGTCAGCATCAAGGTGCCGGCGGGCGTGCAGGATGGACAGGTCATCCGGCTGCGCGGTGAGGGCGAGCCGGCCGACACCGGCAGCACGCGTGGCGATCTGCACTGCTACATTCGCGTGCAACAGCATCCATTCTTGCAACGGCACGGCAACGACTTGCTATGCGATGTGCCCATCAGCTTCACGCAGGCGGCGTTGGGGACGAAGCTCGAAGTGCCGACGTTGGACGGCCGCGAAGAGGTGACCATCCCGGCGGGCACGCAGCATGGCGAGATGTTTCGACTTTCGGGGAAGGGATTGCCCGACATGCGTTCCCGAAAGCCCGGCCACCAGGTGGTGCGCGTGCTCATCGAGATTCCGCAGCGGCTGAACTCGCATCAGGAGGAATTGCTCCGCCAATTCGCAAAGACTGAAGATCGAAACGTGATGCCCGAGAGCAAGGGCTTTATTGATAAACTGAAGGACTTTTGGTCGCATCTTGGCTGACTGACGCGACGATTGCGATATGAACACGACTGAAGATACGCCCAATATTGAATTGCCCAACGCCGACGACGTGGCGAAGTTCGCCAAGGTGGAGGCGGGGACGGCAGCACCCGTGGATCCGCTTGCAGCGCTCACCCGCGAGCGCGATGAACTGAAAGATCGCCTACTTCGGGCACAGGCCGAGCAGGCGAATATCGTCAAGCGGCTCAATCAACAGCAGGGCGATGCCATCAAGTACGCCCACATGGGGCTGGCCCGTTCGATTCTGATGGTGCATGACAATCTCGAACGCACCTTGGCCAGCCTGAAGGATGCCAAGCCGGATGACCCGGTGGTGGCGGGCGTGAAGCTGATCGTGGAGCAGTTGGAAAAGCTCCTGCGCGATCACGGCGTGACGGCGATCGATTCGGTCGGGCACCCCTTTGATCCGATGGTCCACGAGGCCATGTTGCATGATCGCCAGACAGACAAACCCGCGGGAACGGTCACGCAGGAATTTGAACGGGGCTATCGGCTGCATGATCGGGTGTTGCGGCACGCAAAGGTGGCGGTCGCGGCGGAGGGGGCCGCCGGTGAGGGTGCCGCGAGTTGAGCGGAACGGGTGACGATATGCCGACCTACGAATATCAATGCAAGACATGCGGCAAGACGTTTGACGTATTTCAGTCGATCAAGGCTTCGCCGTTGCGCAAGGCTGAATGCGAGACTTGCGGTAGTAAGCAGCCGGTTCGACGTTTGATCGGTACGGGCGGGGCGCTCTTGTTCAAGGGGAGCGGGTTCTATCAGACGGACTATCGCAGCAAGAGCTATCAGGACAAGGCAAAGTCGGAGACCGAGTCGAAGTCGGGCGATTCCGCTAAGAAGGATTCGACGACGAGCGAGACGAAGCCGGCAGTCACACCGAAGCCGGAAAAGTCCTCAACGAAACCGACGAAGAATGACTAGTCAGTCAGTTTGACTTCTTTGCCGGCGGCTTCTTGTCGGCCAATTTCTTCCCATCAGACAAAACCCATGCAGCGATATCGTCAAGAACGCTCGGGCTGAAACGGCCGGCGATGGCGTAGTCTTTTGGCGACGGTGGGTCGCTCCCGACGAAATACAGATGGTTGAGTTTGGGGTACCACTTGTCGATGACGTTTGGCTTGTCGCGAAGGCCGGTCATCCAGGCGTCGAAGCACTTTCGCGTGATCTGATAGTCGCGGCCGCCGCCGAGGATGAGAACGGGGCCGGCGTAGTTTTTGGCGGGGGTGATTACGTCGGTATTGTGAAGCTCGGCCCAATAGTTGTTCGGCGCGCCGAGGAGCGGTTGCTTAACTTCATCCAGCTTTCCTTCTCGAATGAGGCGGGAGTCTTTTCGCAGGTCCGCCAGAGTCTTCTTTTCCTTTTCCGTGAAATCGCCGTCTTCATTGAAGATGTACTCAAATTGCTCTTCGATGAGGTCGAGTAGGGATCGCGGCGTCCCGGATAGGCTGATGATGCCCGCGATCTTGGGGTCGCGTGCGGCGATGAGGGGGGCACACGTGCCGCCAAGGCTGTGGCCGAGGACGAACACGCGAGCCGCGTCGATACGAGCGTGCTCGCGCAGCAGGGCGACAGCGGAAACCGCGTCGTCGAGGACCTCGAAGTTCAGGGTCGCGTCGGCCGGCGTCAAGCTTGCCCCGTACTTGTGGGCTCGCTTTTCATAACGAAGCACGGCGACGCCGCGAGTTGCGAGGCCTTCGGCGATGTCCTTGAAGGGCCGGTTCGGGCCGATCGTCTCATCGGCGTCGTGCGGGCCGGAGCCGTGTACGAGGATGAGGCCGGGGACTTTTGCGTCGCCCAAGGGCAATGTGAGTTTGCCCGGTAGTTTGTACTTGTCCGTGACCACGGAAATCTTTTCCGTCGTGAACGCCGGAGGCGACTTCTTGTCGACCTGGGCATTTGCGATTCGTGCACAGACGACGAGGCAGAGTATCGCAGCAATTGGACCGTGTTTGAGGTTCATCGTGTTGTTCCTTGAGGGCCGTTTCCGGAGTTGCCGGGTGAAAGGTGATCGACCTGGCCGAGGCGCCGGTATTCGACCAGTGAATAGACACACGACCAGACGACCGCGATGCCGATCGTGGACATCAAGGTCGCGAAGCAGACGACTTCGGAACCGAATGCTCCGGCAATGGCCGTCGCGACGCCGGAAAGGACGAAGAGTTTGCCGCCGAGGCGGTGTGTCTTCTCCCAGACAACATCATTGGCGATGGTCCACGGAGTTCGGATGCCAATGTAAAGATTGCGTCGGAGCTTGCCCATCCAGTTTCCGAGTATGGCAAACATGATCCCAAACAGCACGCACAGGGACGGGCCGATCCGGGCCTGATTATTGGTTGTAGCGAGTAGCAGTACGACTTGCAATCCGCCAAAGAAAAGGACGAGCGTCACGGCGATGCGGCCATACACGACGCGGAACGATTCCATGTTCTTGCGAAATGGGCCGAGAAACGGAAGCCCGCACATCAGCAGGGCAATTCCCGCGGCGATACACGGCCCGAGCAAAGCCATCGTGAGCGGCGAACCATAATCGTCCACTTCGCCGTGCAGGTTCCAGTGGATCGGGCACGGGTTCGGCAGACGCGGATAGTAATACGCGCTAAGGCCGGCGTTGACGAGTACAGCGAGTGTGATGATGAGCAGGTGGATACGTGGAATCATGATTTGCTCCCGTTGGAGTCCGGCGGGGTTCCATCGCCGGGGTTCTTCGTTGAAAAGTGTTCGAGAAAAAAGCGCATTAAGTCGTCGACGACGCTGGTGTTGAGTTGATATTCGATGAACTGCCCGTGGCGCTGGTCGAAGACGAGGTCGGCGTCTTTGAGCACGCGCAGGTGAAACGAAAGTGCATTCGGTGCGATGCCCAGTTGCTCGGCGAGTTGGCCCGCCGTGGAGGGGCCTTCGCGCAAACCCGTGAGAATCTGACGACGGGTCTTGTCGGCAAGGGCCTTGAATGACTTGTCGAAACCGAGCATGAGTGTATCCTACAACAATTCAAGAACTATTGAAGTATAGCGTAGGCCGGGCGTTGTGTTCACGAAAAAAACGCGGGAGCACCTAAGTCCGGATAGGCACTGCAATTGCAGCCGGGGGCTATCGGTATACAAGAACAATGACAGGATGAGCCTGAGAATCCAGACAGGCCTTCGATATAATGGCCGATCATATATGGGGTTATGCGCGGATATGGCATAACTTCCGTCGTTTGCGACCAGCACCATGCCGACCTTCAGCTATGTAGCTCGCAACCTGCAAGGGCAAACCATCACCGGTGTGCTTGCAGCCGATAACCAGACCCAGGTGCTGCGAGCGCTCGACGAGCAATCGCTTTTTCCCGTGGAGGTTCGCGAGGGCGGCAAAGCCAGTCGTGGATTGGGACGCGGCAAGCGCAAGGTCAAGACCAAATACATCGCGGTGCTCTATTCGCAATTCGCGGATTTGCTTCGCGCGGGTGTGCCGGCGCTTCGGGCGCTGGACGTCCTCCATCGCCAAAACTCGAACCCGGTGCTGAAGGAAGTCCTCAAAGAAGTACGAGAGGATCTTTCCAGCGGCCAGACGCTCGGCGATGCAATGGAAAAACATCCGAACGCATTTAGTCCGCTGCACGTATCGATGATTCGCGCGGGGGAAAAAGGCGGATTCCTTGAAGACGTATTGGTACGTATTGCTCTGTTCACCGAGCGACAAAACGAGTTGAAGAACAAGCTGACCGGGGCGATGATGTACCCGGCGATTCTGATGACAGTCGGACTCGGCGTTGTCATCTTCCTGCTCTTGAGTGTCGTGCCGAAGGTCCGCGGGTTTCTTCGCGGCGAGCTTCCGTTTCTGACGCAGATTGTTTTCGCGTTGTGCGATTTTCTGAAGGACAACGGTCTCATCGCGCTGGCGGGATTCGTCGGCGTGGCGTTGGGAATTGCAGCGCTGTTACGAAGCGAGTCGGGCCGGGCGTTTTATGACAAGGTTCAGTTGAAGGCCCCGATGATGGGGAAGATCGTTACCCTGGTGGCCATCTGCCGGTTCTGCCGTATTCTCGGCACGCTGCTGCACAACGGCGTTCCGATTCTTCAGGCACTGAAAATATCGCGGGACTCGGCGGGCAATCGACTCTTGATGCAGGTCATTGAAGATTCGACGGAAAGCGTGCGAAAGGGCGCCAGTCTGGCAGCGCCGCTGGCTCGCAGCGACCTCTTCCCGCTGGATATCATTGATATGATCGCGGTTGGCGAGGAAAGTAATAACCTGGAAAACGTGCTGGTCAGCATTGCCGACTCGTACGAAGCCCGAACGGCGAGGCAGATCGATCTAATGGTCCGACTCTTGGAGCCGCTTCTGCTGGTCGGCATGGCGGCGATTGTGGCGGTGATCGCGGTGGCACTGCTCCTGCCGATCCTGACCATGAGCAGTTCGGGGGCTATGTAAGGGCGTTTCGGCGGCGGCGATTACGCTGGCCGCAATCGATACACTGGTGTACGGTATTATCCTTCGGAAGGAGTTATGACATGAACGTTCGAACCACGAAGCGAATCATTCGGAAGCGACGAGGCTTCACCCTGCTTGAAATCCTGCTGGTCGTTGGTCTGCTCGCGCTGCTGGCGTCGTTTGCCATTCCAGCGCTGATCGGCCAAGGCGAGAAGGCCAAGATCAAGATGGTGGAAGCTGCGATCGGCCCCAACGGCACGCTGTCGCAGGCCATCAAGATGTTCAAGTATGACCTCGGCCATACACCTGATTCGCTCAAGGACCTTTGCGAGAAGCCGAGTAACTCCGATGACGCGAAGAAGTGGTCCAAGTACCTCGAAGACATTTCAGGTCTGAAGGATCCCTGGGGCCATGACTATCTCTACAACGGCAAGGGCTCCAAGAACGAAGGCTCGTTCGACCTTTGGAGCATGGGTCCCGACGGTCAGGACGGCACCGATGACGACATCTGCAACTGGAAGCGGGACTGAGAAGCCCTGAGGCGTGACGCCTGAGGCGCGGGGGATTGTGATGGTGCGTGGAGATACTGCCATCCGTTCGCATTCGCGTCTCCGGCGCGCCGGGGGCTTCACGCTTATCGAAGTCCTGCTTATCGTGTTTCTCCTTTCGCTGCTGGCTGTTGCAGCGTGGCCGGCGATGCATGCCCGACTGTCCAGCTCGCAACTTCCCGAGTCGGCGGATCGGTTTCGTTCGCTCATGTACCTGTCGCGTGCCCATGCCATGATGGAGCAGCGGCGGGTGCGAATTCGCTTCGAGCTGGGCGAGCAGCAGCCGTTTGTCGAAGTCGAGCCGGACCCAATCTTTCAACCAGGCCAGTTTGTTTTGATTGAAGAAGACTGGGCTCTGGAACCCACAATCCTTCAAGGCGTTCACGTGTATTCCGTGATCCCCGGTCGACCGGCCTACCTGACGCCGGTGTCGACGAGCGGAGAGGAATTGGTCGACGACCCGATCGGTGCCGAATCGACGAGCGACCTCGGAGAGGGTCAGGCGCAGGAGAATCTCGAGATTCAGAAGGCCGAGTCCACGGCGCTGGATGAAAGGACGGACGAGAAGCGGCCGAACTTGATCTTCGAGCCGGATGGTTCGACGGATTGGGCGACGGTGGTGTTCGCCGAGTTGCCGTCGTCGGAGGAGTTGACGGACAACAACCGGCAATACTGGGTCGTGCTCGACGGCCGCACGGGCCTTGCGAAGGTGACCGAGGGAATCACGGAAGATCGCCTTGCCAGCGCCGAATTCACCATTGCCCGCGAGAAGTTGATCTTGCCACGGAAGAATGATGTCACCGAACAGACGCTCAACATTGCGAGCGATCTTGCGGGCGGAGCCGGGGGGATGTTCGGGGCCCAAGGCGCCATGGGTGGGCAGGGGATGACGGGCGAGGCCTCCGGTGGCGGTAAGTCTCAAGGACAGCAGACACCCCAATTGCCGCAAACGCCCCAGTTGCCGCAGGCCCCTCCGGCAAACCCGGGCGAACAGCCGGCGGGCGACGCCATGGCTGAGTTGGAAAAGCAGTTGGCCAATTCCGATCTCACCGAGGAGGAAAAGGCCGAGATTCGGAAGACATTTCAACAAAATCAGCAGCCTTCCGGCGGGCAATAACCTGCTCCCGAGGCTGTGAATCGTCGCATGTTTCAGCATTAAGTTCTGAGGATTCCACGCCTTATGGGCGCTGGGGCAGCCGTGTGCCTTGGTCCAAGTGGTGGTGGAATCGGTCGTAACCTGCGACCTGACAGGGGTTTGTCGGTAAAAGCGGGAGGCCCGGCGAGCACGATATTTCGCCAGACGCCAGGGAGTCCTCCATGTCGGTCGGAGCCAGCTTATGCCGAGTGCCGCGAGTCCGCGCGAGTCGTGCGCGCAGGCATTGCAAGCGGCGAGGGGCCGCACTGCTTGAGGTGGTGATCGCACTTTCAATCCTGCTGCTTGGGATGGCCATGGTGGGGATGGCGTTTCGCAACGGCGAGCTTTATGTCGATCGCGCCGAGCAGACAGCACGGGCCATTCAAATGTCCGAGCGATTGCTCGGCGAGCTCTCGTCGGGGCTGACGGTGGTCGGCGAGCAGGAGGCGACGGGGACCTTTGGCGATGAGTTTCCGCCGGACATGTGCTGGCGAGTGGCAGTGACGTCATCGGATCAACTACCGGGTTTGCTTAATTTCGAGATTGAGATTTTCAGCGGTGCGCCTGAGAGCGATGAGTCGCAGCGCAAGACGATCTTGCGAACCTATGCGCAACAGGCGATCTTTGTTCCGCTCAACATGCAGCGCGATTTCGGAATGACTGGCGAACAGCTTGAGCAGCTCACGGCGTCCATACCGGGCGGGGCGGCATTGTTTGACCCGACGAGCTTCGACCCTCGGGCCATTGGCCGGATGGACATGGACATGCTGAAGGAGCTGCTGCCGATCCTGATGCAGGCGTTCGGTGGGCAGGCGGTCGCGGAGAACCTCGGCGACATCATGAAGGCCGTGCAGTCCGGCGACACGAGCGGCTTGCAGGATCTTGCACAGCAGGCACAAAAAGGCGGACTGCCGGGTGGACAGGGTGCGTCAAACCCGCCGCCGTCGGGACAGCCGCAGCAGAATCCGAGTGGGCAGCCTCCACGTAATTCAACGGGCCAGCCGCAGCGACCTGCAAATGTTCCAAAGCGACCGGCGGGCGGAGGGCCGCGATGAGAACGCTCTGCCTGAAACCTGCGAGACCTCGAACGCGTCGGGCGATGACACTGCTTGAGTTGCTGCTTGCCCTGGGGCTGGTGGTGCTCATTGCGTCGATGATGTTCCTTTTCTTCGATCAGACGATTCGGACACGCGAGCATGGCCGGCGATTGATGACCGATGGGCGTCTGGCGCGGGTGATTGCCAGCAAGATCGCGGATGAGATTCGCAACGTAGGGGGACAGTTGCCTGCGGTCGGACCGGGGATCGACGGCAAGGCGCACGTTATCACGCTGCACACGCTTGCGCTGCCGGACAAGGACGTCTTGCATCGCCGTGGTATCAAAGATGCGCCGGTGCAGAGTCAGAGCGACGTACGCATGGTGCAGTACTACCTCGGCTACGACCAGGATATGTCGCATGACTATCCAGATGGAACGCAAGGTGCCGCACCGATTGGTCTGGTGCGCAGCGAAGTGAAGACACTGTTCCAGACCAACCCGAATGAGAACAACGAACAGTCGATGAGCATCGATCTGCTCGCGTCAGAGATTCGGTATGTGAGGTTTCGATACTTCGACGGCGCCGAGTGGCTGGAGCGCTGGAACCTCGGGGCAAGTCCGTTCGGCGCGTTTGCCAACACGTTGCCGCAAGCCGTTGAAGTGACGGTAGGTTACGACGAGATTCCGCCGGACGAGGAAGAAGAGGAGACGCTGGACTTCGATGACACCCAACTTATGCCCGCGCCGCCTGAACCTTACAACCCGCGCACGTACACCGAGACGGTTTGGCTTCGTCAGGCGGACGCCTTCCTTGGGTCAAGATTGCTTCGCGCGCAGAACTCCGTCGGGTCCGGCGACAAGGGCGGCGAGAGCGGCAGCGGGGGAGGGACCTGAGATGAATCGATCGCGCCGATTCTGCAATCCTCGCGGACTGATCCTCGTCGTCGTTCTTGTCGTGGTCGTGTTGTTGTCGCTGCTCGCGGCCAGCTACACCTTCATGGTTCAGGCGCACGTGCGCTCGACGTTCACAGAGCGCGACCATTTCCAGGCGCGGCTCGCGGCGCAGAGCGGGATCGAACGGGCCATCGTGCTCCTGCGTGAGCGACGAAACGACCCGGGGCAGTACTACGACAACCCGGCGATCTTCCGCGGCGCGATCGTGTACACCGAGAGCAAGGATGCGGCGCGACAGGAGTTGATCGAACAGGAGACCTACGACCCGACCGCGCCGCCGACCTGGCGGTTCAGTTTGATGGCGCCGAATTTCGACAACCGCTCGACCGTGCGCTACGGCATCACCGCGGAGACATCCAAGCTCAACATCAACACCGCGACCGAGGAACAGCTTCGCCGGTTTTTCGACGTCTCACTCCCGCGCGACAGTCAGAATCCGGTGGACATCGAAGTGCTGGTTCAGTCGCTGCTCGATTGGCGCGAGCAGGGTGACGCTGCGCGGCCCAGCGGTGCGAAGTCGGATTTCTACAAGACGCTCCGTCCGCCGTATCGATGCAAGGGCGCGCCGTTTGCCACCGTGGAGGAGTTGCTCATGGTGCGCGGGTTCAGCGGGTGGGTTCTTTTTGGTGAGGACTACAACCGCAACGGGATGCTCGACCCCAATGAAAATGACGGAACGACGACGTTTCCGCCTGACAACGGCGACGGGGTTTTGTTCGCCGGCGTCGCGCCCAATCTGACGCTGTGGTCGAACGAGATGAACCTCTCCGCGGACGGTCGGCCGAAGATCAACCTCAACATGGAAAACACGCAGGATTTGCAAGCGGCATTAGATGCCGAAATCCGACCCGAGCTTACCAGCTACATTATGGAGGTTCGGACGGGGAGTACCCGCTTTAACAGTGTTATGAACCTCATTCCGGCACCTTTGCCGGACCCCGAGGATGAAGAGGGCGAGGACGGCGAAAAACCCACTTCCCAGCCTGTTACGAGCCGTCCGTCCACGAGCCAACCCAGTTCCCAGCCGTCCAGAGGAATGTCGGGCGGATCGTCCGATCAAAACCCACCGCAGTCCGGGAAGAGCGGCAAGGCACCGGTGTTCAAGGATTTGACGCCAACACCACCGCCCGGGACGTATGACGACCTGCCGCAGATTCTCGATCGACTGACGGTGAACCCCGCGCCGTTTCTGACGGGGCGGATCAACGTGAGCACGGCGCCGCGCGAAGTGCTCGCGGCGATCGAACAGTTGAAGCCCGACGAGGTGACCGCGATTGCAGCCGCGCGGCCCACCCTGAAGCCTGAGGATCGTACGACGGCCGCATGGCTTTTGCGGAGCAATGCCATCAGCGAGAATCGGTTCCGACAAATCTTCGACAAGATTACCACCGGGTCTTCGGCGTTCACGATTGAATCCGTCGGCTTCGGCGATCACACCGGCGTCGTCGAACGGATGAACGTCGTGCTCGAAATGCGCGGACCGATGCCGCAATACTTGTACACGCGCAATCTGTCGAAGCTCGGTCCGGCGTATCGGCCGCATGGGATCGAACAACGAAACACCGCGGGGGGCGTGCGCTGACCATGAAGCTCGGACTCGGAAAAGGCAAACTGCTCGCGCTCGACTGGGACCGCAAGACGGTGCGCATGGTGCTCGTGCGACCGCGCGCCGACGGCGTGGATCTGCTCAAGGCGTCATCGGTGGAGATACCGGAGTCGGTTCGCCATGACGATGCCGAGTCGCTTGGCGCATTCATCCGCGAGGCGATGAGCCAGGTCGGGATCAGTGCAAGCCGGGCGATGATCTCCATCCCGCGCGATCACGTTGTCCTAAACACGCTCGAACTGCCACCGATGCCGGCGGATGAGTTGCCGGCGATTGTCCAATTTCAAATCACCAAGGAGTTGCCCTTCTCCGCGGATGAGGCCGCGCTCGACTTTGCCGTGAGCGGTGTGTTCGATCCGAAGTTGCCGGTCAGCGTACTCGTCGCGGCCGTTCGACGGGAGCAATTGAACTTCTATCAGCAGGTAGTTGAGAATGCCGGGCTGACCGTGGAGCGCGTCGGGCTGCGACCGTTCGCGAACCTTATCGCGGTAACCTCGCGTGCGCAGGAACTTGCCGAGAAGTCGATGCTACTCGTCGAGATCGGTCCACAGTTCACCGAGATCGACATCGTGCGCAACGGGCGACTCGTGTTCAGCCGCGCGGCGCTGCTCGCGTTGCCGGAGCACGGTGTGGGCGAGTCCGTCACCGACAGCCGAATCGCGACGAACAAGGCGGTTGAGCGCGACGAGGACGAAGTGACGCGTCAATCAGTCAGCGATCTGATGGTGGAGATCGTCCGCTCCGTGGAGGCCTACCGGGCGACGGATCCGGCCGTAAGCCTGGATCACATCGTGGTCTGCGGCGCGACGGGGTTGGAGACGCATCTGACGCAGGCGCTCGGCGCACGATATGCGACGACGGCGGCACTGTTCACGCCGGATCGCGCCATGCAACTTGCCGCATCGCGTGCGAAGGAGCTTCGCGGCTTCAACGCCGCAATCGGATTGGCCATCGGCCACGCCCGAAAGGGCCTTGAGACGATCGACTTCCTTCACCCGAAGAAGCCGGTGAGCAAGCGCGACGTTCAGATGCGCAAGGTGCCGGTGGCCGTGGCGACGGCGCTGCTTTTCCTTGGGTCCGCCGTGACGTTTCACTATCGCTTCGTAAAGCCGCTGCAGGATCAGGCAAAGAAACTGGACGGCGAACGGGCCAAGCTGAAAAAGCAGGAAGAGCCGGTCGTCAAATTCAAGGAGCAGGTGGAGACGCTTGAGAAGTGGATCGACTCGGAGCAGCATTGGCCAACCGTGCTGGCGATGCTCACGGAAGTGTTCCCCGCGGAGACTGAGGCCTATGTGTCGCGGGCGGACTTTGAGATTTCGGCGAATCCCAAGACGAACACGCTCGACGCCTTGATGCGGATTCGCTTCCGCACGGCGTCGCTGGGCACGGTGAACGGCCTCACCGCCAAGTTGCGAGAATCGGGTTTTGCAAACGTCGTCCCGGGTAAGGAGACGCCGAATTTCAATTCGCAGGATGGCTATCGCTACGACACCAACATCGACGCCATCGTGCCGCCGCCCAAGAAGGAAGAAGAGCCTCGTGCGGGCGCGGATGAGGCTGCAAAAGACGCGGGTGCGACGGAATCGCCGGCTACCAAGGCGCCGGCTCCTGAGAAGTCGCCTGAGGCGAAGCCGACTGACGAAAAGCCGGTCGAAGTGAAGCCGGTGGGTGCAAAGCCGGCGGAGTCGGCTGATACGCCGAAGCCGGAAGCGAAGTCGCCGCCGGCCAATGGCAAAGTGTCACCGACGACGGCGAAGGGGGTGTCGCGATGAACCCCCGGGAAAAGAAACTCCTCATCCTGATCGGCGCGATTGTCGGCATCTTTGTCGTCTACAGCGGCGTGAAGTTTCTGTTCCTCAATCCGATCGCCGAGGCGAACGTCAAGATTGCGAAGTTCACCACCGAGACAAATCGCCTCAAAGGCGTGATTCGGTCGCGCGAGAACCTGGCACGGCGATGGCGGGACTTGATCGCAAGAACGTATTCCTACGACTCGGCCGAGGCACTGAATCGATTCGGCCAGGATCTGAAAGCAATCGCGAAGAATCGCACCATCACGGTGACGTCGGTCGCCCCGGCGGGCGGCATGAAGATCGGCAGCCGGTCGGGCATCGAAGCCGTGGGTTATCGCTTCACCCTAGAAGGGCGATTCAGCGAAATGCTTGGGTGCGTGCTCGACCTCTATCGCACCAAGAACTTGTGCCAGATATCGAAGATCGCGTGGTCGCCCATTTTGCAGAAGGGGCGCGGCCGCGACGAAGTGAAAATGGAGTTGACGATCGAGACGCCGGTGCCGCCAAAAATCGACAAGAAGGCGATCCCCGAGGCGGCGGATGCAGCGACGTTGCCGATGGAGGACGACCCGGCGATGAGCCCGGCGCGGCCGAACCCGAAATCGGCGGACGATCTTCCATTGCTCGCGGATCGACTCATCTTCCGGCCATACGTTCCGCCGCCTACGAATGCGATCATCGTGGACAACCAGGATTGGAAGACGGTCGCGCTTCGCGTTGCATTCCTCTGGGATGGGAAACTGAACGAGGAAGTGGTCGACACGCTGCCGAGCAAGACGCAGCGGACGTATACGAAGAAGGGCGATGTCGTCGTGATCAAGGGGGCATATGCGCCCGACGGCAAGGCCTTTGGTCCTGAGCAGTTTGATTTCAACACGAAGAAGGACTTTACCTACGTTGTAAAGGAATACAACAAACCGCCACCGCCCGAGGTCGTTGACCTTGCAGTAGACAATAAAGACAAGGACGCGGTGGACATCGAGATCACCGTGACCCCGAAAGAGGGCGCGGCGAAGACCAAGCCCACGATTCGCGTGAAGGGTGCCAACAAAGAGGATCTGGAGGCTTATCCGTGCAAGAGTCTGCAAATCACAGCCACTTATGCATCCGGTAAGAAGGCAGCATCTGCGACCTTTTCCCCCTCCACGAGTAACAAGACATATACCGTTCCGGTGGAACCGGTCGAATCGGTGGCCGAAGCGCCGAAGCCGGTGAACGATCCGCCGGCCGATGCGGGGGCGGTGGTCACGGGCCTCGTTACCTATGAAGGGACGCAGGAGATGATCGCCAACGCCAGCGGAACGCGAAAAGTGATCCGCGCAGGCGAGCCGGCGACGGTGGATGGCGGCATCCTGTTGGCGGTGCATCCGTTGGGGGGCGTTGTCAAGATGCCAAGCGGAAACTTTTATCTGTACCCACTGGGGAAGAAGTTCACGGATCGGGTGAAGTTGGAAGCGCAGGAAGAACAAGAACTGGCCACGGCGATTGACGCGTGGACAAAGCAATAGGGCCGCGGAGGCGCGTGACATGACCGCAAGGCGAACTGATATGACGACTCGAACCGTACACGGATTCATGATCGCGTTGGCCCTCCTGGGACTCTGTGGCGCAGCCGTTGTCGCCCAGACCACGCAGCCCGCCGCGCCCGCGACGACTCAACCGGCCGCCACGGATGCGAAGAAGCCCGAAGTCCCGTCGGACGATGAGATCGAAGCCGCCAAGCGTGCGGTGCTGGAGGCCGAGGGCAAGGCAGCGAAACCGCAAGCCGAGGAGCAGCCGCGCAAAGGCCCGGGTGTGAAGCCCACGCCCGGCGCAAAACCGGGCGCGCCCACGAAACCGGGTGCCGTGCCACCGGCTCCGCAGGAAAAGCCCGCGCCGGCCAAGAATGATAAGAAGCCTGAGGGGCCCGTGCGGACGACGAATCCGAAATCGTCGGCCTTGATTCCACCACCCGCCGGAGCGCCGAAGCAGGCGACACCGACGCCGGGGGCCAAGCCCGGAGCGACGCCGCCTGCAGGAGCCGCTGATACGGCACCGTCGACGCCGGCCTCCGATCTGGGCGAGACGCAAACGAGGATAATCTTTGAGGTTGACCCGCCGAATCCGGATTCGAAGACCTATCGCTTCGACTATCAGGCGATGCCCTGGAGCGACGTGCTGACGGACTTCGCGCGAATGAGCGGGTTGCCGTTCCTCAATCAGCCCGATCCGCCGCTGACGGACAACATGACGTTTCGCAGCCCGCGCGTGATGACGTATAAGGAAGCGCTTCATCAACTTAACGAGTTGCTGCTGAGTCGGCCCATTAACAAGTATCTGATTCACCGGCAGGACAACTACCTCACCATCAAGCGATTGCCGGATCTCATGCGTGAGATTCCGCCGGAGCGGATGTTCCGTTCGTTTGAGGAGATGGACGCGTCCAAGCCGGATGACTTTGACATCGTCATGGTCAATCTGCCCACGCCCAAGGGGTGGAGCTGCTATGAGATCATTGAGGAGTTTCGCCCGCTGTTTTCGGATACCTATGGCACTCAGTGCAAGGGCGATGTCATTGAACTGACCGGCATCGTGCTGGAGCATCATCGGTTTCGAGACGTGGTGAACAAGTTGACCGGCATGTCGGGCCCGCAGGATCCGGATTCGCGTCCGCAGCGGACGTTTGAGTTGAAGGTCGCGAAGGCGACGGACATTCAAAACATGTTGCGGCAGGTCTTTCCAGTGACGGCTGGCGGAGCGGTCCAGCCGGGGCGCGGGCCGGGCGTTGATCCCAAGGCCGAGACGGCGAAAAAGATTGACATCATCCCCGATGTAAAGAACAACAAGCTGATCGTGATCGCTTCGCAGCGGGCGCTGGATGAGATCTCGCAAATGATCGAAAAGCTCGACACCGGCACTGGGCCGGCCCCAGTGGACATGCGCATCGTGAAGCTGCATTTCGCCGACGCGAATCAGATGACCATGCTCATCAAGCAAATCTTCGCACGGGAGCAGCAGGAGTTGATCTCCGATCCGACCGTGCATGTGACGCCGGAGCGCAAGGCGGCGACGCGGCGCGATTGCTTCGCCGACCCCGGGTCGAACTCAGTCATCCTCGTCGGCACGCAGGAAGGCCTCGACGCGGCGGAGAAGCTCGTTCGCGAGTGGGACAAGCCGGATGAAAACACCGTGACCGAGATCGTGGATGTGAAGAATGCCGATTCCGCATCGATCGCGACAACGATTACGACGCTCTTCCCTCCGCAACCCAAGCCGGGCCAGCAGCCCACCAAGATCGCCGCGGTAACAAGCACCTCTCTTTTGGTGTCCGCGTCGAAGCAGGAATTCCAGAAGCTCAAGGACACGATTGCGAAGCTGGACGTCAAGCCCGACGACGAGGCCAAGCAACACCTTGTAAAGCTGACGAACGCGACGCCAAGCAACCTCGCCAACATCCTCACGCAAATCGCGCCGGGCATCGTGCCGCCCAAGGCGCCGATGCCGGGTCGCCAGCCGCAGCCGGGCCAAGTCGGCGGCACGTCAATGCGCTTCGTGCCCGACGCGCGCAGCAACTCGAAGAACTTGCGTGCGCTCTTCTTGGTGAAGCCGATAGTGAAGATCTTCATGGCGCTTCCCCCGTTTCATCGCCGGCAAGACTTTCGTCTTTGTAGGCAATGCGATCTTCCTGGCGAGCAAGTGCCTCCGCCATGAGGTCGTCTTTCGAGCGAAACAGATCTTCGCGCGGGAGCCCAACGACATCTAGCAACCGCTCCATAGCGT
>CAZSBF010000017.1:0-28493 GCA_964605185.1 uncultured Planctomycetaceae bacterium | reverse complement strand
GCCCGACGACGCCAGCGGCTACCTGATTGTGTATGCGAGCGATCGCGAGTGGGAGCGCGTCGAGCCGCTCATTAAACAGCTTGAAGAACAGACCGGAATCGGTGAATCGAAACTCACGTCGGTAAAGCTCCAGCACGCCAACGCGACCGACATCGTGAACACGCTCAAGATGATGTTCCCTCCGCCGCCCCAGCAACCGGGCAAACCCGCCGGCGCGCCGCAGGCCGCATTTCTCGCGGACGAGTTCAACGACGCCGTTCAGATCTACGCGTCGATGGAGTTCACCCGCAAGGTCGAGCCGGTCATCAAGCAGTTGGACATTTCAACAAAGGGCGACCTGACCGTCATCAAATTGACACACGCCAAGGCCGAGTCCATCGCACCGATTCTGACGCAGGCCATCGGAGTGGCGAGTGGCGGTTCGGCGCCGGCGGTAGGGCCGGGTCAGCCGCAGATTGCCGGCGGGCCGCGCGCGACAGGGGGCGGCGTTCGCATCGTGGCCGAGCCGATCACGAATTCGCTGCTGGTGCAAGCTCCTCCGAAAGAGATGGAGCAGATTCACAGACTGGTGACCGAGATGGAAGAAAAGTCGCAAACGGCCCGCGTGATCGTGGAGGCCAAGAACCGCGGGGCGAATGAACTCGCGGAGATTCTCAAGACGCTGACCAGCAGCGGCGGCGGAGCGTCGGCCGCGGTCAAGGCGCCGGGTGCTCCGGCGTCATCATCAGGCGGCATGACAATTCTCCCGAGCGGCCGCACGATTATCCTCGAAGGTCCCCAGGAGCAGGTGGCCAAGTGCCTGCAGTTGCTCGACCAGATTGACATGCCGTACGACCAGCCGATCTTCCGGAAGTTCCGCGTGCAGGATGCGGAGGAAGATGAGAAGAAGCTCCGCGCCATGCTGGCGATGAGCCCATCGGGCAAAGCAACGGGTGCGAAGCCGGCCGGAGCACCGGGTACACCTCCGCCGCCGCAATTGGCCGCGCCGGAAGCGATCACGATTTATGCGGATACGAACGAGAACACACTGCTGGTCGGTGTAAAGGTCGAGGGCGATCTGAAGATCGTTGAGAGTTTCCTTGCATTGGCGTTCGCAGATCCGAGCGTGATCAAGGGCGGCCCGGAGGAGGGCGCGCAGCCGTTCTTCACGATTGCGCTGAAGAACAAGGATGCGTTTGACATTGCTTACGACGTGGAAGACCTCGTAAACCCCG
Source organism: uncultured Planctomycetaceae bacterium (assembly GCA_964605185.1). Classification (GTDB taxonomy): domain Bacteria; phylum Planctomycetota; class Phycisphaerae; order UBA1845; family UTPLA1; genus JACRIM01. The sequence continues at coordinate 27,279 of CAZSBF010000017.1, read as the reverse complement.
AAGGGAAGTCGGCGGGCATAAAGGTTGACGAAGGACCGAACAAGAAGACGCTGCTGGTGAAGAATTGCAAATCCACACAGAAGCAGTTGGTGATGGATGTCGTGGCGATGTATGACGTACCCGAGAAGGGTGCCCGACAAAAAGGCCGCCGCATTCTTGAGTCGAAGCTCCCCCCGACGCAGGTGGCGAAGCTTGTCGCACAGAATTATCAAAGCGCTGAAGGTCGCAAGGTGAAGGTGCTCGGCGACATGGATGCCGGCCTAGTGCCGACCATCGACATTCACGCGGGTGAACCGCCGGAGCCGACGACGCAGCCATCGCGGTCGACGATCACGCCATGCGTTTTGCCGGCGAGCTTATTGATCGGTCTCGCATCACTCTGTCCGGCGCAAACGGCCGAGCCGATGCACGATCCGTCGACATGCCCGATCTGTCGGCAGAATGCCTGCACACTGCCCGGCGGTATGGTGGCGTCGCTCGAGACTTTGATTACCGCCTCGTTTGACGACCCCGTCTATGACACACCGAAGGATGACGAGAAGAAGACCGAGCCTGCGTCGCACAATCACGTTGAGCCGACGCGCTCAGCGACCGTGGAACCGACCTCGCCGCTCGCGGCCATCGCGGCGGCGAGCGAGACCGTGTCGATCATTCCCGATCCGGATACTGGCAAGTTGATACTGGTCGGCCCCGAGGAAGAACTCGACGCCATTGAAGATTTCATTGATGAATTGCTCGAGGGCGATTCGCCGCCGGTGATTCGCCAGTTTCCGTTGAAGTACGAAGATGTAAACAAGGCCGCGCAGCTTCTTGAACAGGTCTTCAATCAGGGCGCGGCGGCCGTCGGCAAGAAGGGGCGAGGCGCAGCGGTCCCCATGGCGCCGGCGCCTGCGGCACAGCAGCCGGGCAAAGCGCCGGGGCAGCCCGGCCAGCCGGGGCAGGTGGGCCCGCCACAGCCGGGTCAGCCGGGTCAGCCTCAGCAACAACAAATGCAGCAACAGGCCGGGCCGAGCCGTATCAAGGCGATCCCGAACGTGCGGACGAAAAGCATTCTCGTCGTCGCGCCGCCGCAGGATATTCCGCTGGTGATCGACGTGTTGAAGACGATCGATCAAAAGGTGCCGCCGTCGAACAAGAACATTCGCATGTTCCGGTTGCAGAACCTCGAAGCGGGACAGGTGGTGCAGAGTCTGCGCGAAGTATTGGGCTTGGAACCGAGCGCTCGCGGGGCCAATCGTGGCGGCCGACCAGGCCAGCCGGGCCAGCCGCAGCCGCAGGAGGGCCAGCCGCAGCAACAGATTTTCCAAATGGCCGGTCAGCAGGGGCAGGCAGGTGCCACGGCAACGGTGTCGGCTGATGAGGTGAAGCTGACGGCGGAAGATCAGACCAATACGGTGATCGCGCAGGGGCCGACGGATACGCTTGACCTGATTGGCAAGCTCATTGACGACCTTGAAAAAGAAACCAACACGACCAAGCCCGAAATGCGTCGCGTCGCCCTTGAGCACGCCCGCGCCAGCGACATTGCCTCCATTGTGAAGGATGTCGCCGGACAGGTGGCCGGGGGTGGGGGGGGCGGCGGTGGTGAAGGCGGTGGTCGCGGCCGGGGTCGCGGCGGGAATGTCAGCGTCAATGCCGACTCGCGGACGAACAGCGTCATCCTCGCTGGGCAGTCGAAGGATCTTGAGCGCGTCGAGAAGGTCATCAAGGAACTCGACGTCGATCAGGAAGGCTCCGGCGTCCGGCAGTTTCCCGTCAGCGGCGATCCGAACTCGATCGTGACCGCGCTGAAGAGCATCTATGTCGGCGGCGGTCGCGAATCGGACATCGTCATCACGGCCGATGTCGCGTCGGGCACGATCCTCGTGAAGGCGCCCGCGCCGCAAATGGAGGAGATTTCCAAACAGATTCAGTCGCTCGAAGGCAAGGCGGCCGACACGCAGAATCTGAAGATGATCCGCATCAAGGTGGCCGATGCCGAGGCCGTGGCGAAGCAACTGGAAGAGGTCTTCACCGGCGCCGGCAAGAAGGGCAAGGGCGGTCAGCCGCTGACGATCAAGGGCAACAAGAACAACGGCACAGTGTATGTGGCCAATGCCGCGCCCGAGGTGTTTGAGCAGATCAAGAAGGTCGCGAGCGACATGGACACGCAGCCGAGCGGCATGCAGGTCAAGTCGTTCCCGCTCAAGCACGCGTCGGCCGTCGATGTGAATCAGAAACTGACGGACATGATGACCAAGGAAATGGCCACGGGCGGGTTGTCGGGCGTGAAGCTCGATCTCGTCGGCGTGGTGCCCGATGCACGGACCAATTCGCTCATCGTCACCGGCGGCCCGGTCACGTTCATGCTGATCGGAGACGTGCTGAAGGCTGTCGATCAGGAAGCGGATGAATCGGTGCGGCCGACGACGGTGACCTACAACGTGCCGGACCAGGCCAAGGCGGCGCAGCTCGCGACGAACATCACTGAGATGTACAAGAACGTCGACCCGAAGACGACGGGTGTGATCGCACCGGTCGTCTCGGCAAACCCTGACGCAAATATCGTTGTCGTTACGGCGACGCCGAAGCAGCAAGCGGAGATCAAGACCTCAATCGTCGATCCGATCCTGGCGTCGGTTACAAAAACGAATATCAAGATCACGAAGTTCATCCCGCTGGTGAATGGCAAGGCGGACGCTATGGCGCGGGCGCTGACCGATGCGTTTCAGTCCCGCACGATCCCCAATCAGCAGGGCAAGTATCCCGTCTCGATCGCCGCAGACATGGCCTCGAACAGCCTCGTCGTGACGGGCACGGAAGACTACATCCACGAAGTCGAAGAGATGATGAAGAAGGTCGACGTGGAGAAAGGCCGCAAGGTCTTCACCGTCGCTATGCCCGATCTCGTGCCGGCGAAGACAGTCGTGGAGAACATCAACAAGCTCTACGGTTCGCCACAGGGACAGGAAGGCGTGAAGGCCGAGTTTCACGAACCGACGAACACCCTGCTGGTCTTTGCGTCAGATGCCGAGTTCGCCAAGATCAAGGAGCAGGTGATTGACGTCGTGTCGAAGAGTCCTGCGATCGGTGCGATGCAGATGTACAAGATTGCGTTGAAACACGCCGTTGCGGATGAAGTTGCCAAGACGTTGCAAGCGTTCTTCGACAAGAAGGCGGGGTTGAAGAATCAACAGAACAACACGCCGCCGTGGATGCGCGGGGGCGAGCCGCCGGCCAAGGCTGCGGACAATCAGGTGACGATCACGGCTGAGCCTTCAGCGAACATGCTGCTGGTCTATTGCTCCGAGAAGACGAAGGAACTGATCGACGACATCATCAAAGACATTGACGTCGACAACGCGGCGAAGATGGTCATGGAGATGGTGCCGCTGAAGTATGTCGATGCGTCGGAGATGATCGCGATCCTGACGGAGTACCTGAAGGTCGCCAAGCGATCGACGGAAGAGGAAGGCCCGAAGTTCATGCCGTGGTGGGCCGAGAAGGAACTGAAGAAGGATGACAAGACCGTTCTGGCCGGCGACATGCGGCTCAAGGCGGTGGAGACGATGAATGCGGTGATCGTGGTCGGCAAGCGCGAGGGCGTGGACGACACGATTGCGAAGATCAAGGAACTGGACGTCGAGCGCAAAGAGGGAACGGTCGATGTGCCGACTCGAATTGCGCTGACGAATGGGAATGCCTCGGACATTGCAGGGACGCTCAATCGCGTGTTCAACGACCCCGGCCGCGTGGATAAGAGCAAGGGCGCGACCTACAAGGCTCCGGTGATCGTCGCCGAAGATGCGACGAACAGCATCATCGTTCGCGCGACGGCCAGCGATTTCGGCCAGATCAAGGGAATGATCGAAAGCCTTGATGAAGAAATGAAGGATGACGCAGGTGGGGCGGTGCGGATTCTGCCCGTGCCGACCGGCCGCGATCTGGATGGGCTGGCAAAGCTCATCGAGGCGCAGCTGAACGATGCGGAGAACAACAAGAAACTGCTTGTGAAAGACTACAAGCCGAGTCTTGTGAAGATCGGCGCGGATTTGCGGGCTGGTGCACTGCTCGTTTCGGGTTCGAAGGCGAAGTTCGACGAAGCGGAGAGCCTGGTTAATCGGCTGATGGCCATGGGACCGGCAGGCGGCAACGTGCGCAAAGTAATTCGCCTTGATGGTCAACTCAGCCCGACGCAGGCGAAGACGCTGATCGAGCAGATGCAAAAGGGTCCACAATCGTCGTCGAGCGGCGCACGCGGCCCTCGATCCGATGCAACATGGACGAACACACGGCGCTATGACAAGGCGCGACAGGGAGGAAGCGGGATGAAATACGCATCGACGTTGCCGGTTTTGGTGTCGCAGTTGGCCCTTAGCGTGGCGGTGGCACAGACGCCGCCCGCGGACGCCGCCAAGCGCCCCGCAACGCCGCCGACGACCACCATCCGATCACGCCAATCCCCCACGACTCAGCCGGCGTCGCAGCAGCCCGTGACGAAGGAAGACCTGATGCGCAAGCTCGCGTCGGAAGGCGCGATGGACATCCAGCAGATGACGGACGCGGCCAAGGCGGCGTTTCAGAAAAAGCTGACCGGCGCACCGATCGCGGCTTCGGAAGTGGGGCAGGATGCGCTCGTCATCGAAGGCAGCGAGGAAGATGTCGAAGTCATCATTTCGCTGCTGGAAATGCTCGACAAGTCCGTAGCCGCCAAGAAGATCGAGTATGTCACGCTCAAGAATGCGCGGGCACAGGAACTGGCCAAGACGCTTTCTGATGTATTTGGAAAAATTGAAAAGAAGGGCGATCGTACACCAAAGCCCGAAGACAAGGTCGACATCATCGCCGATCCGAGAACGAACGGCCTGTACATCGCCGCCACAGAAGAAAAGATGAAAGAGGCGATGGAGTTGATCCGCAAGAACGAGGAATCATCGCCGAGCCTGGAGAAAAACGTCAAGTCCTTCCAGCTGAAAAACCGCCGCGTCATGGAGGCCGGCGACATTCTTAAGAAGATGGTCGCCGCCTATCTCAAACAGAAGGGCATTACCGACCCATCGCAGATCGGAATCGAACTCGATCCGCAGACCAACACAATTCTCGTCACCGGCGGTGAGACTGACTTGCAATTTGTCGAAAAGCTGGTCGCAAGCCTCGACGCTGAATTGCCTCAGACCGAAGAGGGCAAGCAGCAGCCCGTCGGCGAAGCGGACGTAATGATTATTCCGCTGCGCGTGTCACAGGCGGACACGCTCGGCACGCTGCTCAATGAACTATTGAAAAAGGCGGCCACCGGCGACACACCGATGAAGGACTTCATCCGTCGATTCCGGTTGCTCGACGAAAAGGGCGAGCCGCTGGCGACGGTAAACCTCGATCGACCCATCGTCATCTTCGGCGACAAGGACAGCAATAGCCTCATCATCGCCAGTACCAAGCAGAACTGCCTCATCATGAAGCAGGTGGCGCTGGCGTTCGACAAGGAACCGGCGCGGGCCGAAGTCGTCCATCGGATGATCCAACTGAAGTTTGCCGAGTCGTCAGAGGTCGAAGACCGGCTCAAGAAGCTTCTAACGGACAGCGAGGCACTGACGCAGCGACCGGGTAAGGGCGACAAGAGCGGCATCCCCGATGGGCCGTCCGGCGCGCTCGTGTTCAAGGCGGTGGTATCGGCCGATGCGCGGACCAATCAGATCCTGATCGTCGCGCGTCCGGACGAATTGAAGATTCTCGAAGACCTTGTTTCTAAGCTGGACGTCAAAGGGCTGGACGTCATGCCGTTCGAGTTGGTCCGGCTGGAGTATGCCAGCGCGACGGGCCTGGAAACGGCGCTGACCGACATGATGAAGGCCCGCGCCGACATCCTGCCGAAGGGTACCGGACCGAATGCCGGAAAGAATGAGACAGTCATCATCAAGGGCGATCCGCGCAGTCGGTCGCTCATTATTTCGGCGAATCAGTCGCGGCGCGAGGAGATCAAGGATCTCATCAAGAAGCTGGATATCCCGGCGACGGCGCTGATCGAGGATATCCGCACAATCACCTTGAAAAAGACAACGGCCACCGACCTCTCGGAGAAGCTGAAGAAGCTGTGGGAACAGCGCCAGCAACAGCAGTCGGAAGGCTCGAAGGGGTTGAAGCTCGAAACGCCGGCCATTGTTGCGGACGAGCGGAGCAATTCGCTGATCGTCGCAGCGAGCAAAGGCGACTTCGAGGCGATCAAGTCCGTCGTGGACAAGATCGAAAGCCTCGAACTCAACCCGATGGCGAACATCTATCTCGTACGTCTCAAATATAACTCGGCCAAGACGCTCGAGCCGGCCTTCACAGGCTTGTTTGAGAAAAGGGCCGAAATGCGAACCGTGGACGGCAAGCCGCGCCCGGAAGACAAGGTGGCGATCAAGGTTGATGAAGTCACCAATACGCTGCTCTTCGTCGGCTCGCGAGAAAACTACGACGTAATGATGGAGAAGATCTCCGCGCTTGATCAGGAGATCGGCATCCAGGGCGTGGTGGAGTTCTTCGTCTGCACCAACGTCGGAGCGGGGCGCGTTAAGGACACGATTGACCAGCTGTTCAAAGACGGCATCTACAAGCCCGGCGTTGCGACCGATAGCCAGGGCGCCAAGGACCGGGCGAAGGTAACCACGACGGTCGACGAGCGGTCGAACATCGTCATGGTGTCGGCAGCGCCCGAGAACATGGAACTCGTCCGCGAGATATACAAGCGGATGAACAGCGTGGCGACGCCGTGGGATGTGGCGATTACCAAGCTCATCATTATTGAGCATGGCGATGCGGTGAAGATCGCCGCGCAGGTGCTCGATTATTTTGAGAAGCTCAAGAAGATCCGCGAAGAAGAGGCATCGAGCACCACCAAAAGCAAGGGCGGCTTCGGCGTGACGGTCTTTGCCGATGAGCGAAGCAATCGCATCGTGCTGGGCGGCACGAAGGACGGCATCGATTCCGCCGTCGAATTGGTGAAGAAGCTCGATGTCCCGCCGGGCACGCCGGGGCAGTTGGTTGAGGTGTATCGCCTCACCGAGGCCTCCGCCGGCAAGGTCGGCGAGACGATCAAGAAGATCTTCGAAGAACGCAACAAACCGCGCGGCGGCGATACCGGTTCGAAGGTGCCGAATATTCCGGTCTCCGTTGAAGTGGAGCCAACGACGAACAGCATTCTGATCAACGCGTCGCGCGAGGATCACATCCTCGTCAAGGAACTCATCGGACGGCTCGATCGGCCGTCGACGATCTTGGAACTCGCCAAGCTCATTCCATTGGAGCGTGCCTCGGCGGAGAAGGTCAAGGAGATCCTGGACGAGCTCTATCAAAGCGGCGGCTCGGCCGGCGGCTCCGGCGGCAGTTCCGGAAGCAGCACCAGCAGCAGCGGAAAGGGCATCGGCGTCATCGAATACAAGCGCACGAATGCCATTGTCGTGACAGCGCCGCCGGGCGAACTTGAAAACATCGTCAAGCTCGTCGAGCGACTTGACCAGGCCGAGGTCAAGGGCGGCGCGGAGATCGGCGTCTTTCCGTGCAACAACGAGGATGCCAAGAGCATGGCGGACCTGCTGAATTCGATCCTCACGGGTGAGACGCAGGTATCCAGCAGCGGAAGCAGCAGTTCATCGAACAGCCGAAGCAGCCGGAGCAGCGGGTCCGGTGGAACGACGCCGACCTCGGAAGAAGCCCGCGAAGTGGCGTCCATGGTGCTCTCGTTCGCCACGACGGACGAGCGCGGCAAGGAGCTGTTCCTCAAGACGATCCGTGAAAACGTTCAAATCACCTATAACGAACGAACGAACAGCATCATCGCCATCGCTCCCCCGTCCTCATTGAAGCTGATCCGACAGCTCATCAAGCGGCTCGATGAGATTCAGATGCGGTCGGTGTTGGTCAAAGTCTTCCTGCTGCGCAATGCCGACGCGACCAAGATGGTCGAGCAGTTGGAGAAGATGTTCGCGCAGGATGAAGGCAGCCAATCGCAGGAAGAGTTTCAGCAGAACCGGTCGATCAACGTAGAAGGCGGCACGACGGCCACCGGCGGTGCACCGACGGCATCGTCGCAGGGCGGCCCGACCTCGAAAGGGACATTCGGCAGACCGAAATCAACGTTTGTTGCGGACGAGCGCACAAATGCGATTATTGTTGCCGGCTGGCCAGAGGATATCGACGTCGTCGCCGACGTGATCGACCAGCTTGATTCGCGGGCGATTCAGGATCGCGAAAACATGGTCATCGCACTGAACAACGCCACGGCCGAGGATGTGGAAGCAGCGCTTACCAGTTATTTCGAGGCTGAGACATCCCGACTAGAGGGTTTGTCTGAGTTTGTCTCGCCTCAGCGGCGCATGGAGCAGGAAGTTTCCATCGTCCCGCACCCCGAGTCGAACCAGCTCCTTGTGTCGGTCAGCCCTCGTTACAAGCAACAGGTGCTTACGCTTGTCGAGCAACTCGATCGTCCGCCACCGCAGGTCATGATCCAGGTGTTCATTGCGGAAGTGTCATTGAATGACCGCTTTGAGATGGGTCTGGAGTTTGCGCTTCAGGAGCTTCGATTCAGTGAAACGGCCGTTGCGGATCCAAACGGGATTCTCCAAAGCTCGCACTTCGACGTGGTAGGCGGCACCGATCTCGGCGCGGCCGGGTCGGGGTTGGGCGGTTTCTCGTTCACCGTCACTGGCGAGGATTTCAACTTCCTCGTCCGGGCCTTGCAGTCCGACAGCCGGCTCGAAGTCATTCAGCGGCCCATGATCATGTGCCAGGACAATCAGGAAGCGAACATCAGCATCGGCCAGCAGGTGCCGCTGATCCAAGGATCGGTCTCGAGCGGCTTCGGCGGCGGTGTCACGTCGACGGTGAATTATCAGGATGTCGGCGTGATCCTGACAGTTGAACCGCACATCAATCCCGACGGTTTTGTGTACTTGCTCGTGGAGCCGGAAATCTCAGCGGTGTCGGATTCGAACGTCCAGATTGCACCGGGCTCGTTCGCTCCGATTATCAATCGCCGCAGCGCGTCAACGAATGTCGCGGTGAAGGATGGCGAAACGGTCGTCATCGGCGGCCTGATTACGACGACGGAAACCGAAAGCGAAAGCAAAGTGCCGGTGCTTGGCGACATCCCGGGCCTCGGCGTCCTTTTCCGAACGACGGTTCGGACGAAGGCAAAGACGGAGTTGCTCATCGCCATGACGCCGCACGTGGTGCGAACGGTGGAGGACGCGCGACGCATTTCCATCGAGAAGCGCGATGAATCCGGAATCATCACCGACGCACAGAAGCAGAGTCCGCTGTTTGAGAAGCTGCAGGTCAAGCCGGAGTCGGTCGACGAATGGATTGAAGCGGAACCGACGCCGCCGGAAGAGGCCTTTGAGCAACCCGGCCCCTATAAGGCCGAGCCGGCGAAGGAGGAAGGCGAAAAGAAGAAGTACGGTCCACAGGCGCCGAAATACGGTCCGCTGGTCCCGCCGGGCGACGATGTGGTCGCAAGGCGAACCTCGGACCCATCGAGACCGCCAACCGGTGTGATGCCCTAATTCACGGGTCCCCGACGGAACGACGGAAGCAGGGAAAGGAAGCAACGCATGGAAGCATGGAGTCGCCGAATGACAAGAACGCTCAAGAACTCACGGGTGCAGGTCGCGATCCTCATGATCGCCGGCGCGGTAATCGCCGCGGGCTGTATGAAACCGGGTCAGACGGGTGGCATGGCGCAGTTGGGTTCCAAGTCGCCTAATTCCAGGGAGTCGGCCGAGGGACCGTTGGAGCCGAACATTGTCCGTGTGAACAAGTTCTTCAGCAGCGAGCCCTGGCTGAGTTTTGAGTCCGACGGCACGAGTCGACCCGACGGCGTGAAGTTCTCGGTGTATCTGGAAGGCCCGCGCAAGCCAGCCGGCGTTTTCGGTACGGGCCGGATGGTCGTCACGATGTATCGCATCGACATCAACCCCATCGGCGAGGAGATGGCAACTCAGGTCTACGAATGGGACCTTCCGGCCGACAGGGCGTACGTCTATCGCGCGAAAGAGCAGACGGCACTGGGGTGGGGCTACGGGCTCCGATTGCAATGGGATCGCGGTCTGGATTTGTCTGGAAAGCAGGTCGCGTTTCTCGTGAAGTACATTCGCGAGGATGGCAAAGTCATCACGTCGTCGCGGCAAGTCCTCAAACTGCCCAAGACCGGAGGCACCGCGTTCGAGCCGGCTCGTTCGGTAGCGACCAATGCGAAGCCTGCGATGGGTGCCGCTCCAATTGACAACGGAGCCTCGCGTGTGCGCGTCCAACGACCGAGGCAGGCGAATGTGACGCCGAAGCCGGTCGTGGCTACGCCGACCGCCGGCAAGTAATCAGGCGGAGGCACCGTGCGAGTTCTACTTCTGATTCTGTGCCTGCTTGGGGCCATGACGTGTGGCGTCCTGCTGCAAATGAGCGTTCCATCGGAATCAGGCGGCGGGATTAGTCACACGTTTTGCAAGCCGTCGGCGCGAATCAACTGTGATTACGTGCTGGCAAGCCGGTGGGCGAAAATCGGTCCGCTGCCGTCGGCGGCGGTGGGGCTTGTCTACTTCCTCTCGCTGGGATCATGGTTCACGTTTGTCGGATTGCCAAACGCCGCAGGTCGGCGTTGGCATCGAGTGCCGATGCTGCTCTGTGCGGTCGGGATGCTCGCCTCCGCGTATTTCGTCATCGTCATGTCGTCCCTGCCGGTGTGGTGTACGTGGTGCCTAGGTGTCCACGGCGTAAACGCCATCCTCTGCGTCGTATGTTTGATGGCGGCGCAACCGGCCGGCGCTGCGGCAGCCGAGCAGCTCGCCTATCCAAGCGCCGCACGAGCATGGGGCGTGATCGGCGGAACGGCTGGCGCTTGTCTGCTGATGGCGTCGCTTATCTTTGGATTCCAAATGCAGGTGACGGCGAGGCGATTTCAGGTGGAACACCTCAAGGCGACGAACAACGCGGACTACATCCTGTGGCGTCATTCGCAGAATACCCGCAATGAGATCGCCTTGCGTCCGAATGAATTTGCAATCGGTCGCAGCGATGCCCCACATGTGGTCGTGGCATACACCGATTTCGAGTGTTCGGCCTGCGCAGGGTTTCACCGATACGCGGCAAGGCTGACAAACCTGTTCCCCGATGCAGTGCGGATCGTGTTTCGGCACTTCCCATTGGATCGAACATGCAACGCGCACTCATCGGAGTCGATGCATGTATTCGCCTGCGAAGCTGCCCGGGCGGCAGAGGCAGCGCGGCGCGTCGGCTCGTGGGAGAATACCTATCGGTATCATCAGTTGGTGTTTGAGAATGCCGCGCGGCTGGCGGAGCGGCCGTACAACGAATTCGCTTTGGCCGCCAAACTGGACCCCGCGAAATGGGACGCTGCGTTTATTGGCGAAGATGTTTCGAAACACATCGCAGCGGATGTCGAATCAGCCCACTCCCTGGGAGTCGAAGGCACGCCCGCGATCTTCCTGGATGGTCGGCGACTGGAGGCGTGGCACCTGCTGACCACCGACGCGTCGCCAAAGGTCGATCTGGAGGGAACGGATCGTCTGTGGGGCAGATTGCTTGGGGCTCAATCCAAGTAACCGAGGTCGCCAAGGCGATCGGCCACTTCTTCGAGTTGCTTGTTGCTGAGCACCGGCGCTTCGACTTCGGCGGCCTCGCGTGCTCGCGGCGGCTCGTACTCGACGGCAATCTTTTCCGCGAACAAATCGCGTAAGACACGGCCTTCCATGTCCTGCGGAACGCGTTCGCCGAGGCCGACCAGCAACGTGGGCGCGAGGTCTGCAATGTGGGCGTCCTTGATTTTGCGACCGCTCTTAATGGCCGGGCCATGGGCAACGAAGATGCCGTCAAGGCGGTGAGTGCCTTCGAGTCGGTCGAGCGACACCCAGCGGACCGGATCAGTTCCGCGGATCTTCTTTACGACGGCCAGCCCATTTGCCGGCGCCAGAAGGAGGTCGGGCATCCACGGGAATTCCTCGCGGTTGCACCCATACAAATCTTCCGTGACAAACACATCAGAAAAGACGCGCATAAGTTTGCCATCGCGATCACGGCACTCGGCGGAGAGGAGTTTTTTGCGGATTTCAGCCCGAAGCGAGTGGTATTGGGCAGGCTCAACGATTCCCTGCGGTTGGCGGCCCTTGAGGTTGATGTAAAGGAACCCGTAAATGCCGGCGTGAAGGACGCAGGCCTTTGTCTTGGACCACTCGAATGCAAGGTCATGGTCGAGCGAGCCGTGGCCGTTGTTCGCAGGGGAGCCATTCTTGGAGCGTGTGAGTCGCCGCCACCACGTCGCCGAGCGAGTGCGCATTCGCGAGAACGGGCTGCGCAGCCCGAGATAGCCCCACTGCGAAAGCAGCAAATTGGGCTGAGCCTTTCCGTCGAGGCTGCCGTGTCCGTGGTCGGACATGATCAGGATCGTTGCGCCATTTTCCTCGGCGAGCGCCCGCAGTTTGCCAAGCACCTGATCGAGCCGTGCGAAGCACTGAATGGTCAGGTCGCGGCGCGACGGATTGGAATCGCGCGTTCGTGGGTCGAGATAGCGCCATGCCTTGTGCTGGAGATTGTCCACCAGCTTGAAAAGCACCATCATAACATCCCAGCCGTACTTCTCTCCGCAGAAGCGGGCCAGCTCATATCCGCGGTCGAAGCTCTGGCTGATGTACTCGATATTCTGAGCGAAGAGGTCGTCGCCGCCGAAGGGCGTCCGCTCCCACTTCTTCTCGTGCGTGTAATCCGGATAGCGGGCGAAGATTTCGTCCTGCAATTCGCGCGGGTGTGTAAAGTCCCGGCCGGTCGGCGTGTCGAAGCCACTGATCATGAAGCCGTTGACCTTTTCCGGCGGGAAAGTCATGGGGACGTTGATCGACCCAACGCGATAGTTTTTGTCGCTGAGGATCTTCCAAATCGTTTTTTGCAGGATCTTCTGGTTGTTGTTGAAGAGCAGGCGATTGGTCGTAGGGTCGTATTGGAGAAAATCGATAATGCCGTGTTTGCCCGGGCCTTTGCCGGTCATAAAGGTCGTCCATGCGGCGGGCGTGATCGGCGGCTTGGTGGATTCGAGCGGACCGGCGACGCCTTCGCCGGCGAGCGCCTTTAGGTTCGGCATTGTCCCGTTTTCCATGAGGGGGCCGAGGACGTCGAACGTCGCGCCGTCGAGGCCGATCATCAGGACGCGCGAAAAATGGCGCTGATTAGAATGATGTCGTCGGTTACTGCTCACATGTTGACGCCATTGGCCGAGAAACCGGAACCGCCCGAGCCAGGGGCGACCGCGCACCGATCCTCTGAGGTGAGGTATGGTAGCCTGAAATGGGTCGCTCTGCAACCATCAAATTCAGCGCAAGTTGAGCATTGGACAGAGGTTGTGGTGATTCCTCATGAAAGATATCTGCAGTAAGTGCATCCCGACTTAGGGAGGAGCTTTGGCGTTCCAGGGGGCCGTCTTTTTGAACAGGCGAAGAAATGGCTCACTTTCTCCAGGGCGCGGCAGCGATTCATAAATCTGTTTGAAACTGGGTGACTCGCGTAGTTCGGCCAAGGATATTCCGTGGTCGGCCGACGGCGCGAATTGTCTGTCCCATGCGAAACAAGTGCCGATCGGCGCTCGCTCAAGCTGAACGCGCACCGGGGGGCGATCGGGTGGCACGTTGGTAACCGTCAGACAGTCGATCCAGATCGATGCAGAAATGATCGGTGCAAGCGAATGCCCATGGGTGAATCGCCATTCGTTCATTGCTCGAATAATTTGTGTTTCCGGTGGTGAGTAAAGGCGGCCTGAAAGTGCCCATGTGCCTATTCCAATGAGTGCTACGAATGCGGAAACAAATAATCGGGATCCTCGCGTCCGCCGGTTGCCGACTGCGATCAGTCCGATGGCGACAATGGCTCCTGTTGCAATTCGCATTGCGATCTTTGCCTGATGAAGCTCCGGCAACTCCGCGGCTTCATCCTGGTGCATGGCGAAGAGCACGAGTTGCCGTTCCATCGCCAACCACAGTACAGCGATTGATGCCATCGAGAAAAAAATGGCACGCTGGCGTTTCACCGAGTCTTGGTGATGAAGCTCTTGCCAGCCCGCCAGAGCCGCAATCGCGACGAGCGGGCCGATGGGAACAAGGAATCGTGCATATCCGCCGGAGTCGTATAACCCAAGCGCGCGAATCACGGCCTGCGTGGCAAAATAGGTGAGTGCGCAGGCAACTGGCAGCATGTGGCCGACCGGTCTGCGCTTTCGCTCGATCACGAAAACCGCGAATCCCATCATGGCGAGGGCGGCGATCCCGGGACCGAACGTTTCCAGCGATCGGGCGAAATAGGTGAGCCACCCCCCGCGCCCATATTGGCCCGTCGAAGTGGGATTGAGGAGGCGCGACAGTATGGTGCCGACACCGAAGAGTGGTGCGAGCGCGTTGATTACGATTGGAGCCCAGAGGATTGGCCAAAGGCGAAGTAGCGACACCTTTTCATGTCGCGCGTAATAAAGCCAGACAGGCAGAAAGATGATCGCTTCGTGTCGCGTAATGAATGCCAGCGAAATAATTACACTTGATGCTGTCCAGCGTCTTCGAAGCGCGAGGTAGATTGCCAGTGTCAAATAGAATGCGAGGGGCGTTTCGGTAAGCGTCGTTTGGGCCAGCTTGAAGAACAGCGGTTGAAGGAAGCAAAGCGGAATCACCGCCCATGGCGAACGAAGCCGCAGTTCCATTGCGATCAGGTATGCAAACCAGGCAGCCAACGTCGACAATAGTGCTGAGAGCATCCGGCACGGCTCCCAGCCGAAGGCCGCGGGAAGCGCGTAGAGAATTGTAAATCCGGGTCGGCCCCAGTCGTTCAGCAGGTAGGTCGGCCACCGCCACGACTCCCGGGCGAAGAGATAATGCGTCAGGTCATCGGCGTGCAGTACGCCCAAAACATCAAAGCTGCTCGCGACGATGGCCGAGACAAGGCCGACGGCGGAAAAGACGATGGCCCGCCTATGGGAGTGCCATGCGGTGTGATGAGTCTCCGGGATGGGTACCATAGTCGTGGGGGGATTGTGACACAGGAGCGACGCGTTGGATACGGTGGCGGTCGATGTTGGGACGGCGACGGTAAACCTGATCAAATGGGATGGCCGGACGTTGCAAGTTGAAAAACTGCCGACCGGAGACCCAGTCGTCGGACTCCCACTGTGGTTGGACCTGCTCTCGCCGCGTCCAGGGTTTGAGTTTCGATACTCATCGACCCGGCACGATGCGTCGCAACCGGATATTCGAAATCAAGTAATTGCCATCGCCGTCAATCACGGCGCATCAAGTCCCTCCGATTCCAACACCGAGGATACATTCGGCCCCGGACATTACGCGCTTAGTTGGCTGGCCGCCCGGCATCGGCTCAGCGATTACATCGGGCTGGATATTGGAGCAACGGCGCACAGGGCGCGATGGCTTCAGCCGCGCAAGACCGGCTTTAGGTTCGGAGTAGGAAGGCGGGTAAAGAATAAACCCGGCCATGCGACCCGAGGCGTCGATGTTGCGTCGATCATGGAGGGCATGCAACGCCTTTCGCCCGATGTCAGCGCCCCTCCACTCATTTGCAGTGGGGGAGATGGGCCGCTGGTGGCCGCTGAACTTGCGATGCAATTCGGGCTCCGCCAAGTCATCGTCCCGGATTATGCAGGCTGTTTCGAAGCATTGGGGCTGTTTTGCATGCCCAAGGTCTTCCATGTGGAGCAACCCATGCACGATCAGAGCTTTTCGATCGGGCCGCTTCGAGACGCGTTTCTGAAGCTCATGGAGGAGGTTTCGCGACGGATCAGCATGGTTGGACTGGACTTTGACGACGTTACGTGTTCCCAGGGGGTTACACTGAGTCGACTGGATGAACTCGCAGTACAGCTCGATATTGGTGTTCGTGCATTGAACGAACAGGAAATCATCCACTCGTTTGCACAATACTCGCAGTCCGACGAAGTCGCACCCAGGGACATCATCATGAGACGTGCATACGCCAGCGCACAGACCGATACGTCGGCCTTGGAGCTACTCCCTCCTCCTCTGGCGACGGCGCGACACACGGCCGCATTGTCGGATGCCGAGGTTCGCACACGATTCTCATGCGGCGCAATTGTCGAGCGACACACACTAGGGCACGGTGAGACGATCAATGGACCTGTGGCGATTCGTGAACCATGGCATATGACCATCGTTCCCGACGGCTGGGTGGCCGAGATCGCCCTGGCGGGCGGTATTGTGCTCACCAATCGCGACGGATATTAGGCAAAGGAGATTCCATGCGAAGATACGAGCATCGGACTGATCCGTTGATGCCACGAACCCGCTTTCTCCTTCGCTTGGCGCGAAGCGGAGCATTAGCGGTGTTGTTGATCGGTGCCTCGTTGTTCCTTGGAATCCTCGGCTACCACTCGATTGAGGGGTTGCCCTGGACAGACTCCCTGCTCAATGCCTCAATGATCCTCGGAGGCATGGGCCCCGTGGATACGTTGCATACCGAGGGTGGCAAGCTCTTCGCCTCCTTTTACGCGTTGTTCTCGGGAATCATGTTTCTGACGATCGCGGCGATTCTGTTCGCGCCGGTCGTTCATCGGCTGCTGCATAAATTCCATCTGGATGAGGATGAGCGGTAGAATCGTCCCCTCTAAACGCTACTTTCGCACATAGATCCAGCCCACCGCCAGCGGGCCGCGCGTAACGGTATGAGCGATCCGGAAATCGCGCGCAAGAATATCCATCGGCGGCGTGTCGGGAGGGCGATCGCCATAACCGAGCAAGTTGTTGATGTGCAGCAGCACGACATCCGCCCCCTGAATCGACGGAGGTGTCGGGAGTGCGTCCGTCTCTTGCGAAAGTCCACGTGGAACGAAGTCTATTCTCGCATCGTGCGGCAAGATCGATTCGATGATCCGCTCCTCCCATAGGAAGCTGACCACTTTCGCGCCGGGGCGGACATTCGAATCGGTGCAACACCAGCGAATCATCTGCTCGATACCATCGCTGGGCGTCTGGATGAGATTGCGGTATCCGCGCGATTCGCGACCCATCCACGAATCACCGCAGATGCGGTATCCGTGGAGTTGGAGATGTGGATAGGAGCGGCTGAGTAGCCATCCCGCATGAGCGAGCATCGCGACAATGGGAAGGCTGACCAGGACCCTCGTCGATGTCGCACGCGGCCAGGTCATGAGTTCCGCAAGCATCGCTGCCGTCAAGATCATAATGAGCGGATACACGCCCATGAGGTAAAAGGTCTGGCGAAGCGGAAGAAAGCAAAGGAGAACAACGTAAAAAATGACCGGAAGGATGCAGGGACGCCAACGGCCGTCGTCGCGCTCGCGAAAAGCGGCCAGCAGCATCGCGATCGACGTGACGATTCCCAGCGGGATGGAGAGCTTGAGCAGGACAATCCCGGAATAGAGTCGCAGATGGTCGCTCCAGAGCGCCAGCGGCAGGCGATGATCCCAACGCAGCGTGCGGCGTGCAAGCTCGATGGCAATGTCCGGTTCGGTGACGTGAACCGGCATCAGTGCCGCGCACGCCAGAATGCCGTATGCGATCATGGCCATGGTGCGTCCAAGACCAGCGCGCGGTAGTGCACCGTGCCGTAGCGCCATGGTTGTCGCGTAGAGAAGCGTTGCGAAGACTGACATCCAGCCCGCAATCGCGACCGATGCCTGAACGGTAGATGATCCATATCGACGGGTGACCCATGTGGCGGCAGGGCAAAGCACCGCGAGGATCAATCCCGTCGTAATTGACGCCCGGAGTCTGCGCGACGTTGCCGGGTCATAAGGCGGCTCCCAGTCCCCGCGCGCCCGCGTGGAGGTGGCCAGCACGAGGTAGACCGGGAAAAGAAAAATCGCAAAGAATTTCGACCCGATGGCCAGTGCCAGCATGACGCCCGCCATGGTCCAGCGTGCATTCGTGGGAAATTGCAGGTACCGAACGAAAGTCAGAACCGCGAGCGTCACGAAGCACGCGAAGAAGACATCGCCCTCGGTCATGGCGATGCGCTCGAATGACAGGAAGTATGGCGAGAACCCCAGAAGTAGCGCGGCAAGCACCGCGGTGAGTGGGCCGAAGAGCGCGTTTGCAAGCGCAGCGGCCGCAACGATGGTTATTCCACCACACACCAGGCTCACCAATCGCGATGTC
The DNA here is from genome assembly GCA_964605185.1 of uncultured Planctomycetaceae bacterium. GTDB lineage: Bacteria > Planctomycetota > Phycisphaerae > UBA1845 > UTPLA1 > JACRIM01. The sequence continues at coordinate 9,133 of CAZSBF010000017.1, read as the reverse complement.
GCCAAATCGTCGCGCCCAGTTACGGTGAATACCAGGGCATTAACGTACATCGGGAGTCGCAGTTGCGATGCGTCGATGGCGGGCTTTTCGCCGGTCAAGGGATGATCGCGCAGCCCGACTGCAATGTCATGATCGACCTGTTCGTCCCATAGTCGTTCGAGATGCGAAGCAGAGCGGCCCGCGAAGATGGCGGAGGCAACGGCGATGACAACGGCGACAGGTATCCAGATGGTGGAGCGGCCTCGCTCGTTCATGCGCTCAATCGTAGCGGAGATTTGCGAATGACCAAGTACGAATTAGCGAAACCGGCAGCTTTCATGGGTCGAACATGCCAAATCACGAGCGTGAGGCAATGGCAAGCGCCAGCGGATTGACCACCAGTGGAACGACCTTCTCCGCCGCCCACTCTTCGGCCCGCTTGGAAAGGTCGGCATGGGCATCCAGCAGCGATTCACCACGGGTAAAGCCCCAATAGCGCCGCAGCGTCAGAAACACACTGAGTGGCTGAGCCTCAAACTGCTGCGTGCGAATCTCATAGGTCGAGGTGCGGCTCTTGATTTCGAGGTACATCTGCGTATCGCAGTTGTCGCTGACCGACATGCCGAGAAACGGCTGGGCGTCGATGATGCCGGTCACGGTGTCGTGCCCCATGAGCCCAGCCAGTGGACTGTCGCCAAAGAGCGTCTCGGCGACGAGTTGATCGTGATTGCCGCGATATTCGAGGTCGAACCCGATCACGACTTCGAGGTGGTCGTAGTCCAGTTCGCTCAGCGTCAGGTGATAGGGGGCCATTTTCAAGACGGTCTGCGCAAGTTTGTGAGCGTCGTCGGGCCGGGGCGGATTGTATTGGCCGAAGCGCAGGGCATTTTCGTCAACGCGCAGCCAGCGGCGTGCGGCGTTTTCGGCCTCGTCTTCCTCAAGAAGCAATGCGCCGTCGTCGCGCCGTCGAAGTTTGCAAAGCGGAGGATATTCGCGCTTGATGCTGTCGAAAAAATGGAGCAACGTTTCGCGCTGAAGGGCCAGTTCGAGCTTCAGAAACAGCCGTGTCGCGATGTGAAAGTCATCGCACTGTGCGCCGAACGCGAAGCTCATCTCATACTCCTCCCCGATGGATAAACCCATCGCCCGCTTTGTGGCGTGTAATTATCCGTCGGAAGGCACGTTTCGGCAACTCGGCCGAAGGGGGCCGTCTTGACGCAGCCCGCAGGCTACCGCAGAATTGAGCCAAAGGCCCCTTCATTCCGGCCGCGCTGCCAGAGTTTCATCTATGCCCAAGCGAAATCTCGCGTGGATCCTCGTGATAACGATGATCACGCTTCTCATGTGGCAATTGCCGCAGATCATCGCCGGCCGCGACGCCGTTTATCGTGCGTTCGGTCCGCTGGTGGATGCCCGCGCCCAGATTCGCAAGCGCTACGTAGATGAGCTTCCGGACCAGGCCCTTGCGAACGCCGCTGTCGATGCGGGCATTCGGGCGATGATCGAAAAGCTCGGCGATCCGCACGCCATCTATTTGAACGAAAGCGAATATTCACGATTCAAGAGCCGAACTGACGGCGTCTTTGGCGGCGTCGGCGTGGATGTCTGGGCGGCCGACAATGGGCTGGAAGTACTCAGCCGCGCGACGGGATCACCCGCGGCGGTGGCGGGGGTCCTGCCGGGCGACATTATCACGCATATCGACGGTCGCTCGGTGCAGAAGATGCCCCTCGTGGATGCGGTGACGAATCTGCTAAACGGCCCGCCGGAGACACGGGTCGCACTAACGATTGTGCGCCCCAGCGATCCGCCCCAAAGCCCGCCACGACAGATTATCTGTGATCGGAAGGAAATTCAGATCGACCCGGTACGCGGCTGGTCGCGATCGGCATCTGGCGGGTGGCGATACATGCTCGACCCGGAATTTGGAATTGGTTATGTGCGTCTGACGAAGTTCACACCAGATGCCGATCAGAGGATCGATACCGAGGTGGAGCGGCTGCTACGGACGAACATGGCGGGGTTAATTCTCGATCTTCGAGAGAACACAGGCGGTCTATTGGATTCTGCCCGGGAAGTATCCGATCGGTTTCTTGAGAGCGGCCTCATCGTTCGCACGGCGGGGCGCCGCGCCGACGAAAAGCAGTGGTTTGCCATGCGTGATGGCACCTACCCCGATTTTCCAATGGCCATCCTGGTGAACGGTTCGACGGCCAGCGCGGCCGAGATCGTGGCGGGGGCCCTTCGCGATCATCATCGGGCCGAAGTCGTTGGCGAGCGAACCTATGGCAAGGGAAGCGTTCAGGAAGTCGTCGAGCTTGAGCGGAACGGCGGCGCGATCAAGCTCACAACCGCATACTACTATCTGCCCTGTGGGCAGTGTATTCACAGAACCCCAAAGACGATTGAGGAAAAAAACTGGGGAGTCGGGCCGACGATTCCCGTCGAGCTGAATGATTCCCAGCGAGCCAAATGGTTGGCGGCCTGGCGCGATCTGGGTCGCGAGCCGGTGGCATCGCAACCGACCACGGCGCCGTCGACGAAGCCCACGAGTCAGCCTTCGGAAGAACGCGAGGCCGAAGTTGCCGAGGTGGCGCTTCTTGCGGCGGATTTACAATTGGCAAAGGCTGTCGAGCACTTGCGCGGCAGGATCCGTCCGGCATCGACCCAGCCGACCAGTGCGCCGGCCACCAAGCCCTCGAAGTGAATAGCCATGCGCACCATTCTCGGCATCGAAACCTCCTGCGATGAGACATCCGTCGCCGTGGTTGATGAAGGCCGAGTGGTGCGGGCGAATCTGATCGCAACACAATTTGACCTCCATGCAAAATTCGGCGGCGTAGTTCCGGAAATCGCATCTCGGGCCCATCTCGAAACGCTTGACCCACTCATTGAAGAAGCGATGCGCGAAGCGGGTGCCTCGGCGGATGACATCGATGGTATCGCGGTCACGTCGCAGCCGGGCCTGATTGGGGCGCTATTAATTGGCGTCACCGCGGCCAAGGCACTCGCATGGGCGTGGGATAAACCGCTGATCGGCGTGAATCACATCCATGCCCATGCCACCAGTGCGGCGATGGCCGTTGACGTTGCTCCCTGGCCGGCCGTGGCGTTGGTCGTTTCCGGCGGGCATACGTCGCTCTACCACGTAACGGATTTTGACTCTATTGCGTTACTGGGCTCGACCGTGGATGACGCGGCTGGGGAGGCCTTCGACAAGGTTGCGAGCATCTTGAAGCTTGGCTATCCCGGTGGGCCGGTCGTCGATCGATTGGCGGCAGGTGGAAATCCCAAGTCGATTCGCTTTCCAAAAACTATGTTTGATGCACATTCGCTCGACTTCTCCTTCAGCGGGTTGAAGACAGCGGTGCTTTATCATGTGCATGGCCCGGGGAAGACAAGCGGCGGTCTGGAACGGTTGAGCGAGCGAGACGGTTCAGACATCTGCGCCTCGTTTTCTGCAGCGGTCGTCGATGTGCTCGTTGAAAAGGCAATGAGGGCGGTGCAGCGCGAGGGCGTCAGGACCGTGGTCGTCGGCGGGGGGGTTGCGGCGAACTCGATGCTGCGAACTCGGCTGGCCGAGCGTTGCGCCCGCGATTCCGTCGCATTGCACATCACGCCTCCGGCATATTGCACGGACAACGCAGCCATGATCGCCGCGCTCGGATATCACTTACTTCACAGGGGGCGATCGGACGATTGGACACTCAGCGCCGTCGCGTCAATCAGCCAATCATGATTCGGGCATGGGCGGCATTGGCCCCGTTGGGCGAAATTCGTCGTTAAATTCCCGCGGTAATGAACCGCCCCGGCTATTCGACGTTTACCCGAACGCGATGCACGCTGTTATTTCCATATCCCCGCAAGTTCCAAACAGGTTCGAGCGGCTGCGTCCGTCCCGCGCCATCAGTCGCCCGGGCGATGAGCGTGAAAGAGCCCGAAGCACGAGGTGTCCACGTCCATCTCCACAACGTCGCAGCGCGTTCGGAGGTCGGCCGATCCAATGTTGCCTGATGCCATGATCGCCCATCGTCGTCTGAGATTTCGACCCGCGTAATGGCCGCCTCGCCGGACCATGCCGATCCACTCAAGACTACCGGGGCTAACGGCAGTAGTGCTCCGTCGGCTGGTGATGCAATGATCGACCGCACACGCATCAGCGTGACCGGTGTGCCGTCGGGAATGCCATCCTGACGAAGGTACACATAATCGCTGTGCTGGTAGTGGCCGGTGAATTGCTGGGCCGACAAGGTAATACGAGTGAGCCATTTTACAGACGCCATTCCATACCATCCGGGAACGACGAGCCGAAGCGGCGCGCCGTGCACGGCAGTGAGCGGTTCATCATTCATCGACCACGCAATCAGCGTATCTGGCAACCGGGCGATGGCCAGCGGGAGGCTGCGGGCATACACGACATGCTGCCCTTCTACGTCGCCACTATCCGCCGCGGTAAAGACGACCTCCAGGGCACGACCCGGTCCGGCAAGGTCCAGCACATGCTTGAGTCGTACGCCGGTGTAACGGGCCGTACTGGCAGCACCATAGCCCCATGCGACACCGGCGGGTCGTGGGTTAAGCGAGGTTCGGCCGTTGCCCGCACACTCCATCGTCACGGTGATTGACTCGTTCGGCATCGCCTTGATTTCCGGGAGTGAGAGGCAAATGCTCCGCTCGACCAATCCATCGAGCGTGAGGGTGAATTTCTCCACGTCGATCACCGGCACGTCGAAGTGGCTGCGCACGAAATAGGATTCCGGCGCGGTCAATGCGCGGTCGAGGAGTCGGATCGGCGTTTCCGCGTTGAAGGGCCGTTGGTGAACCGGCACCAGTGCGGCATGTTCATCGGACATGAGCGGTCTTCCTTGTAGATTGACTGCGTCGAGTCGTATTCCGTTTCGGTTTGCGGGCGATGCGTTTATCGGCCAGCCAGTGGATGCGCTGCCCGGTTGCGATCGATCCGGACATGGATTTGTTCCTAACGCGTTGGCGAATGAGCATGGCTACGGCACGGTCATCCTCGCCAAGTACGGAGTTGCCGAGAAAATAGGTTCCCATCGCCAGCAGTGCCGGCGAATAGATGTGCAACGTGACCAGATCATTCCCGGCGGGCTGGAGGTTGCCCATCTGGTGAATGTCCATGTCGAACGACGCACAGACCGACCCTTCCTTGGAATGTGACGACTCGGTTGGATACAGCAGACCGGCGGGGCTGACGGCAAAGCGTGTCTCCGTGGCAATGCCTTCCACGACGCGCAATGCGCAGGCCGATCCGCGATGATCATGAATGGGGCTGCGCTGTCCGCTTCGCCAGCAGAGCACCAGCGCCTGATACGCCGGACCGGTGTGGACGAGGTTTCTCCGATAGCACGACTTCCCAAATCGAACGTGCGACCCGAGATCGTCGCGCGTAATTCGCAGACTGCGAACCATTTTTCGCAGAGTTTCCACCGGAATCGGCTTGTCGAATTGGTCGAACTCGTCAAAGAACCGGGTTAATCGAGGGTGCATTGACGCGCTCCTTGAAACACTCTTTTGGGAGTGTACTCAACACTCCTATAGGAGTCAAGCGAGAAATGCGGATATCGCAAGCGCTTCCCCAAGTAAGCGAACACCAAACGATTCAATCGGGCAACGGAGGCTTCGTCATGGGCTGGGGGTTGTCGATCGAATTGGTGTGGCCTGCGACGCTGCCGCCGCGGCAATTTTCTTGGAGGTCGGCTTTGAGGCCGGTTCAACATCATCCGGAACCTGCCAGTTGTGGAACTTCCGTTGGGCGAAGAAGTCGGAAACGATCGTGCGAATGCGCTCGTGGATTCGCTCGGGTTTCATCCGGGCGTTCAGCAGGTGAAAGCTGAATTCACGGGCCATGTTATTGTATTCGCGGGTGAGCAGCGTCTGATACTGCTTGAAGCTGTCGTAGGGATCGTCTCCGAGATTCATATCCATTCCGGCCTCGAAGAAATCCACCATACCGCGCGAAATGGCCCGGCGAATGAGCGTCGGCACATCGATTTTCAGATACAGCACGAGATGGGGAATCGGGGCAAAGCCAAAGAGGTCGCGCGTCCAGTCCCGATCGCAGCCTCGAACGACGTCGCGGGCAAACGCGGTGAAGACGTACCGATCGGAAAGAACCACAAAGCCGCTTCGCAGCGCCGGGAGGATTTCCTTCTCCAACCGGTCGGCAAAGTCCGCCGCGTAAAGCAATGAATAGGTGAACCGATTCAGCGACCGGCCCTCTTTGGCCTCTGCAATTGTGCGGCCGATGAGCGGGCTGCGCGTCCAGCCGGTCTCGACGACTCCGTAACCCTGCACTTCCAGCCACTCGCGCAGCATGATCATCTGAGTGGTTCGGCCGACGCCGTCCGTGCCTTCAATGGAGATCAGAACGCCGGGATAGTCCGACGCCTTCACATACGGCAGGCCGTTGCCAAAGAACTGAAGCTGACTCATGCGATCCTCGGGTTTCGGTTGTAGGCGGTGAGGCGATCCAGAACGGCCTGGCGGACAAGTCGTTGCTGTTCGGCAATGGAGGCGATGGCGTCCATTACGACGAAGTCCGCTTCCTTTGACATGCGGTCATATTCATCCAGGATGCGCCCCTGAAAAAACTAGAAACACTCCACCGGATCGGGGTGCAGATTGAGGTCAAAGCCGCCCTAGAAATCCTTGAGCACCTGACGGGCCATCATGATTCGCTGGACGCTCGTTTCAATCGGCACCCGGAAATAGAATGCGATGTCCGGCTTGGGGGCAAAGCTGTACACCTTTCGAACCCATTCCCGGTCGCAGCCACGCACGACATCCCGGGCAAACGCCGTGAACACATATCGATCGGCCAGCACGATCATGCCGGCCTTGAGCGGCGGTAGAATATTGGAGACCAGACGGTGGGCGAAGTCCGTCGCGTGCAGGAGGCTGAAGGTCGTTGGCGTCAGGCTGCGATTTTTCTTACCCTTTTTCGTAGTCTTCTTTACAAGTTCGGCCGAGTTCCACTCAGTGAAGAAAACGTTGAACTTCATGCTCTCCAGCCAGCGCTGCACGAGGCGAATCTGAGTGCTTTTTCCTGAGCCGTCAATGCCCTCGACGATGATCAGGCGGCCGGGAAAGGCGTGAGGTTGTAGGAGTGAGTTAATCATGGTCTAGGGCTGGGATTCTAACGTTTCCTGCTGGGCTGGCGATACATCAATCGGAATGCCGTATTCCTTTTCAAAAAGCGGGCACTCACGCTGGGCGGTCCAGATTTCCAATTCCGAATCCTTGGTCGTCTTAACAGAAACTTCAATTTTCTCCTCGGTAAGCCGGCATTGAACGGCATCGACCACGCTGTAGTGCGTCCGGTCGAGGGCGTTGGCAAGGCGGAGCAGTGGGATCAGAAACCCGAAGGCCCTGCGGCTCGGCTTATCGAGATGGCTGTAGCTGTAATCCGACTTCCGAGGCCGGCTCTTGCGGTGGTAACGCGCCAGATTGGCAACGATTTCGACCTCCATGTCCGTGAAATCCTGAAGCCCGCCATTGCGAATGAGGTAGTACGAATGCTTGTGATGGCCGCTATGGCTGATGAGATAACCGATGTCGTGAAGGAGGCACCCGTAGGCAAGCAGCGAACGAAAGTGCCGGTCTAGCTGATGAAGCGGTTCCAGTTGGTCGTAGAGCGACAGCGCCAAACGCTGCACCTGCATGGCGTGCGATTGGTTGTAGCCGCATCGCTCGGCCAATTGAATGACGCTGCGCATCCGGGCGTCCGGCCACATGGCCCTCGCGCGGAAGTGCGCTCGCTGCCCGGCGATATGGTCGATGATGATCCCTTCCCGAAGAGCCATGTCGCAGTATTCAAAGCGATCGACGTCGAATTCGCGGGCGATGGCGAGTAGCGTCGTAATCGCGGGCACGATGTTGTCGACGCGTTTCGCTTCCACTCCCGGCACTTTCAGGCGTTGCTCCCGCGACATGCGACTCATGAGCGACCCAAGGGACTTCAACTCTTCGCGATCAACCGTAAGCTGCGACGATGCATTCACATCCGTAAGGCCGCGGCGATAGGCGCAGACCGTTGCGATATTCTGAAACGTACCCGACGTGCAGATGCAGCGGGCCAGATCGCGATGGCCGATCCGCTTTGCCAGCGGCTCGATGTGGCGAAGAATGTGCCGGCGCATCGTCTTGATCTCATCCATCGTCGGCGGATCGTTCGCGAGGAATATCTCTGACAGGCGCAGGGCGCCCAGCTTGGCGCTGAAGAGAACCTCGGGCTTGTCCGAATTGCCAAGGATGATCTCCACGCTGCCGCCGCCGATATCGACGATTAGGTTGTCTCGCTCCCCGAGGTTGACGGCGTGTTTGACGGCGAGGTAAATCAGCCGGGCCTCTTCCTCGCTGCTCAGGACGTGCAATTCCATCCCGAGTTCATGCCGGACCCGTTCGACAAAGTTGCCGCCGTTCTTGGCTTCGCGGACCGCACTGGTGGCGACGGCTCGCAAGCGACTGACGCCCTTGAGCCTCGCCATTTTTGAAAACCGGGTAAGCGATGCAACGCCCCCCTCGATGGCCGTCGGCGTCAACAAGTGGCGAACGAACCCGCCCTTGCCGAGCTGTACCAGTTCTTTATCGCGGCCGAGGATTCGAAAATCACCCTCGGACGAGATTTCGACCATGACGAGGTGAATGCTGTTGGTGCCGACATCGATCGCCCCGAACTTGGTCGGCGGCGGTTTGCGCGATGTCTCCCCGCGCCGTTGAATGAACTCGGATTCACTCGTAGTTTCGGGATGCGCACCGGCCGGGCCGTTTCCGTCAGCCGTTGGTGAATCCGTTCGAACCTGGTCGTCTAGATTGGGGAGGTTCAAGGGTGTTCGTTCCTTGCGGGCACGGCTTGTTCCCCTTCGATTTCCGGGCGACTCGGCTCTATGGACTGTAGCAACGCGTGACACTCTTCCCAGACGGAGACAATGCGAGGTCGATCAGCCTCAGCCGAGTGAATGCAGGCGGCGGCGATTTCAAGGAGCTTTGTCGCCCAACCCGCGTGAGTGGCCAACACGTCAGGGCGACGCGCCACTGCCGTAAGACGCGATGCAATCATGAGTTGATCGTTCCAATGACCGAGGACCTCCTGCATGGCCGCCAACGCCGTGGTACGTGGATCATCCTGGCG
>CAZSBF010000016.1:0-54275 GCA_964605185.1 uncultured Planctomycetaceae bacterium | reverse complement strand
GCAATCCACGCATTAACCCCGCCCCGCCCGCCACTTTCAAACATAATCACACACGACTGAAACACTGATCAAGATTGATAGATGTCCATGAATGAACGGATGGAACCATTCCATGCGCATCGACCTGTCAAGACAGAACTGCCATCGCCGCGCCCCAGCCAACCCATCGCGGCCGGCTCCACAAGTGCCGCCCGTCCCAGCTCGTCCCAGCAAATCCCACCTAATCCCCGGTAATTTTTTCCCCACAAGGCATTCCACCGCCGCGCCGCTCAATTCCCTGTTCCCCGCTCCCTGTCCGCTGTTCGCCGTTCCCTCAATACCTCAGTGCCTTGGTGCCTCAGTGCCTTGGTGCCTTCTCGTTTCGACGTTTCGACCTTTCCCACCGCACTCGCGATTAGTCGAACGCCCTGTCCAGAACATCCACCTTCGAGTGACCCAGCAAAGTCCCCGTTGCGAAAGCAAGATCAATCAGCGACGCCTGGTACGCCGCGATCGCGCTCACCTCCCGCCCCTGTGCATCCCCAAGCTGGCCGAGCGCCTCGAAGACTTCCCGCATCGTTCGCAAGCCCTGGTCGAATTGCTTCCGCTCCGCCTCATAGGTCAGTCCCGAGATGATCGCGGCCTGCCGCGCGGCGAGAATGCGCTGCCAGTTCTGCGACATCAGATCGAGCGTGTCGTAGACTTCCTGCCGGATCGAAAGCTCGCGCGCCGCCCGTGTCGCCAGTCGCTGCGTTCGGTTCAGCACCGCCCGGCGGAGTTGTGCCTTTCGCGCTTCATTCGTCACCGGAATCTCTCCCTTGATCCCGACGCCGAAGTTGGTGTTGTCGAAGTCCCAGGCGCTTTGCCATGTCGTGCCGGGCGTGCCACCGGTGTCGAGCATGCCGTACTCAAAATCAAGCGAGATAAGCGGAAGCGTCTGATTCTTGGCGAAGTCAATGCGAATCGCATCGGCCGCAAGGTCCAGCTCGACTTCCAGCAACTCCATCCGATTCCCAAGGGCCTTGGTCACGAGCGCCTCCGCCTCCAACTCATAGCCCATCAGCGTTGGCGGCGTCGTGACATCAAGCCGTGTCGGCGAGCGGAGGTCCACACCGTCGATGTTGAGGATGCGCTTGAGGTCGCGCTCCTGAATGCGTTCGTTGGTCTGCGCGATGATCAACGATTCGAGTTGCAGCGCCACGCCCGCCTCGGCCCGGATGACCTCGATCGGCGCGACCAGGCCCTCCGCCGCCCGCTTCTCCACAATCTCCAGGTTGCGATTCGCGACATCGTTGAGCTGCCGGCGAATGTCGAGAAGCTTTCGCGCGGCATACAACTTCCAATAGGCCTTCTCCGCCGCGGCCAGCAGGCGAATCGCCACCAGCTTCGTCTTGGCCCCGGTCGCCTTCGCATCCAGCCGGGCAATGCGAATCGACGCGAGATTCACGTCAAGGCCGGCATTCCGCAGAAGCGGTTGGCTGATCGAAAAGACCGCCGGCGCCGTGCTCTGGTCGGAATAATACGGCGAGAGTTTGTTCTGCCGGTCAAAGACCTGAGCCAATCCCACCTTCGCCCCGGTCGGCAGCGGAACATTGACGCCGACCTCCGCATTGATGCTCTCTTTCGTCTGCTCGATGGTCGTGAGTTTGGCAATGCCCTCGTCAAACCCGCCGACCTTATCCTCCTTCGGAATCTCACCCTTCGACAGCTTCTCCATGGCGTCGATGATCGCCTGCCCCCGCTGGAATTGCTTCGCGAGCTTTTCATCCAGCGGCTTCTTCTCATCAAACTGAACGATGTCGCCATCAAGCGCGGGCGGGTTCGACTTCTTGTACGACGCCCCCACGCGGATCGTGGCGTCGAACTTGGCTTCCTCCTCGCTGACCTTCGTCCGCGCTTTGTCCGGCTCTATCGAAACGACGGACAAATCCAGGTTGTTCTCCAGCACGAACTTGCGAACATCATCGATCGGCAGTTCCATCGACGCAGGCATCGACGTCGGCCCCTTGAACCGGCTCTGGTCCTTGATCGATGCGATGCCCTGCTCCACGGTCGTGGGGGGTTTGGTCGTCTGCTCGTCGAGGCGAGACTGCTCGATGCCGCGCAGCTTTTGGTTCACCTTGTTCTCAAAGTGCGGGTCCAGATCGCCGCGCCACAGGGAGCAGCCACCCGTCGCCGCCGCCTGCGCCAGCATCAACCAGCTCAACAGCAGAGGGTGTACGTTCCACCGGCGCACCTTCATATCCGGTGGTGGTCGAAGCTCAAATGACGATGCGTTCATTTCTTGCCGGCGCCTTTGTCCTTATCGGCATCCTGCTTGGGTTCAGTTGGGGCAACCACCGGCGGAAAGCCGTTCAGTTGTCGCCAAACCTCATAGCCGACCGTTACCTGATTCAGCAGCACCCAGCCTTTGGCCCGCACACCCTGCCGCAAATACCGACTGTCCGGCCATTTCGAGTCCGCCTCATCGGGAACGACAAGGACTCGAAACTGCCCCTTCCCGTTGTCCGTCGAATCGATGAGCGCCACGCGACCGCCGAACGTACCGACCGCAACCGACGGCCAACCCACGAACTGCACGGCCGGCCATCCCTCAAATTGAAGTCGAACCGGCGAGCCCATCCGCACCAGCGGCGCGTCGTTTCCGTCGATCCAAAGTTCCACCGACGGATTGTCCGTCTTGGGGACAAGCACCATCAGCGAATCGCCTGCCTTCACAATCTCCCCGTCCTGACTCGCGTGCAGGCGAAAAACGTATCCGTCACGCGGGGCGGACACCAACTGCGACTGTTGCCGCGAAATGCTGACATCGAGCTTGGCAAGGCTGGCCAGCGACTCCTGAACAAGCCCCTGCGCCTCATTGAGCGTGGCGCGGGCCGAATCAATCTTGGAATCCGATTCCGTCCGAATGCGCTTCAGCTCCGCCTCCATGGCCTGCAGCTCGTTCTGAGTCGCCTTGAGCGATGCCTCGGCGCTGTCAACCGACGTGCGGGACAACTCATGATCGCGTTCGGCCACTTCATAGTCGCGACGCGACACCAATCCATCCGCCTCAAGTGTTTTGTATCGTTGCAGCTGCGCAATGGCCGCCTTAAGCGCTGCACGCGACGCGTCCAGCGTTGCCGCGGCCGACTTGACCTTTTCCCGCGTCATCTCCAGCCGATGCGTTGCCGCGGTTACGGCCAAATCGCGTGTGGCCTCCAGGTTGCTCACTTGCTGTTCATACGATCGGACCTTTTCAACGGCCGCGTCGTATTTTCCCTGCAGGCCGTTGCGCTCCTGTTGAAGCCGGCCGACCAGGTTGGGATCAATGTCGGAAATCTCCACCAGTGGATCGCCGGTATTCACATGCGACCCTTCCTGAACGCGCCACCGCACCACGCGGCCGGACAACGGCGCCTTGATCGCCTGCTCACGTTCCAGTGCCGCAAAGGCCTGCACCCGGCCCGTGCCCTTGATGTTCTGCTGCCACGGCACGAACAACATGCCAAACGGTATGAGACAGAAAACGACGGTGATCACCCATCCGATTCGTCCGAGCCAGCGCGGAAGCGCCACCCGTGTCATCACGGTAAACTGCGGCGAAAGCGGTTGGGCGGGTTGAAGCACGGCTGCAGGGTGCATGTCTATCTCCTTATACGGAAGCCCCGACTCGCGGCGGGAGTGCAGCGCCGGACCTGTCATCCGGATCGTTGCCGAGGCGCACTACGCGAATGCCGCGACCGTCTCCCACCTCATGACTTCCGAGGATCAGGACGGACCACGTCGCCTCGGGGGCCAACACGGCGTCCAACACACACGCACGCGCCTCCACATCAAGCTCATCCAACAGGTCATCCAGGATCAAGACCCTCGGCCGCCCCACGATGGCCCGGGCAATCATCAGCCGCCCCGCCTGCCCGGGCGAAAGCGGCGCACCGGTCGACACCAGGTGCGTTGCCAGGCCATCCGGCAATTCTCTGATGCGATCAAGGATTCCGACGTGATCCAGGGCGTCTCGAATTACTTCCAACGGGATGTCGTTTCGACCCATGCGCACGTTTTCTTCGACGGTTCCCTCGATAATTTCGATTCCGCGAACAAGGGCAACATGCTCCCGAATCGTCTTCAGGCTCAGTTCTCGCAGATCTGCTCCCCCCAGCTCGATGCTTCCCGCGCTCGGTTTGCGCAGCCCGATCAACAAGTCCGCCAGCATGCTCTTGCCCGAGCCATGTCGACCGACGATACAGATACGATCGCGCGGGTTTACGCGAAGGCTGAATCCGGCAATCACCGGTTTCTGACCTGCAAAGCCAAAGACAACATCCCGCAATTCGAGCGCAGCTGCCGTGCTGCGGGGGGAGAATGCAGCGCCGTCATCACGCTCCAGCGGCAGATCCAACAGATGTCCCAGCTTATCAACGGCGGCGAGCAGGTCGTACACACTCTCCAGTTGCTTGCCAAATTTCGACAGCGAAGCAAGCACGCCCGAGACAATTAGCTCCGACGCCACCAATTGCCCCAGCGTGAGTTGCCCATCCATCACCAGGAAGCCGCCGAGCGTGAGCAGAATCGTTGCGGCAACGACCTGCAGCGCAATGAACCCGATGATCTGTCGCAGCACGATCGAAAAGTGGCGCCGCCGGGAATCCACATAGTCGATCGCAAGGGCGTTGGCCCGTTGGAGGGCAAAGTCGGCGGCGCCGGCCAGCTTGAACACCACGGGGTAGCGGGCGATTTCCTCCAGCACGGCCACCACGGCGTACTTTGCTTTCGACTCGGTGATGGCGGTGCGAACGGCACCGCGTCCCAGCGCGAACATCACGAAGACGATCGAGAGAATGAGCAAGACGTCGAAGGCAAGCAGGAACGGGTGGTAAAATGCCAGAATCACGAGGCCGACGAAGATTTGCAGCACCACGGACGCGCCATCAAGCAGCAGCATGGCGGCAACCTTTTGCACGGTCACGATGTCAAAAAACCGATTGACCAGTTCCGGCCCGTTTCCCCGGTCATAGCAATCCGCCGCGACCCGCGGAAGTCGCATGGACAAATCCGCCAACACGCGCACAAAGAGCCGGCGTTGCAGAACTTCGATGACAAATGCCTGCAACGTTCGGATCGCCCCCGCCAACGCCAGGAAACCAAATAGGAGTATGCCGAGTACCACCAGCGGCTGCATGAGTCCGCCAAAGGAAACGAAGTTGACCAAGGCCTGAACCGTGATCGGCGTAGCCAGCGTGAGAATGCCGACTGCCACTGAAAAAACCAATACAAGCCCGATGTCCCGCCGATCGTCGGCGAAGAGCCGAATCAACCTGCGATACGGTGGCTCGTCGCCCTGCACGGAGCCGGACATGGAATAGGTTGGTTTCGCGGCTGCTGTTTCAGTCATTCCTGTTACTCACTTACTCCCGTCAAACGCAATTGCTCGGGGCGCTCCGACATTTCGTCAAAACTCGCGGCGGACGTTGCGCCCACGTTCTAAACTCTCGCGGATATGCCTGACGGCGCGATCGATGGCGCGATTGATCGCCAATGTCGGATCAATGTCGGTGATCTCAATGACGACATCCGAAGCCGACCGTAGCGCAATCGTTAGTCGACAGCATTGAAGCACGTTTCCATCCAGGCCCTTGGCGTCCGTGAGCACGATCTCGGCCCGCTGAATGAGTTCATCAAACCGACCCAATGCCAGACGAACGCGCCGATCCACTGCGTCACGGATCGCTGGGGTGGCGTCCCGAATGGCCAGTTTAAGCGATACGCGCATAACGAACTTTCCGAAGTACGCGGCGCTTCTCCATGCGAGAAACGCCTCAAACACCTGCGTATCTACTATTGGCGGACCGGATGAAAAAGAAAATAAGAAACTGGCGCATTTGCTTATACTTTCTAGCTATATACAATCCGGCCATGGACGATCCGAATTATCACCACCTGTTCTACTTCTGGACTGTCGGGCGCGAGGGCAGCATCCTCGCGGCAGGCCGGAAACTGCTTGTCTCCCAACCCACCATTTCGGCGCAGATTCGTTCGTTGGAACGTTCCCTGGGGCAGCCGCTCTTCCATCGGCGCGGGCGTCGTCTGGAACTAACGGAGATGGGCCATGTCGCGATGCGCTATGCGGACGATATCTTCGCGCTGGGCCGCGAACTGCGCGAGACGTTTCGAGGCCGTCCGTCGGACCGCGCGCCGCGATTTGTGGTGGGCGTGGCCGACGCTGTCCCCAAACTCATTGCCTATCGCCTGTTGGAACCCGCCCTGCAATTACCGGGTGGCGTCGAACTGCTTTGTCGCGAGGGAAAACCCGACAAACTCCTTGCTGACCTGGCGATTCATGAATTGGATCTCGTACTCAGTGATGCCCCCATCGGTCCGAGCGTCAATGTACGCGCCTATAGCCACTTGCTCGGCGAGAGCCCCCTGTCGGTGTTTGGAACTCCATCATTGGCCAAGAAATTTCGCAATCGATTCCCGCGCTGCCTTTCCGAAGCGCCGCTTCTTCTGCCGGCCGAGACATGCACAATCCGCCGGACGCTGAATCAGTGGATGCTCACGAACGGCATCACGCCACACGTCGTCGGGCAGTTCGAAGACAGCGCATTATTGAAGGCCTTCGGGTACGCCGGACGGGGGCTCTTCTTTGCGTCCGCCGCCATCGCGCCCGAAATTGAGCGCCAATACGGCGTTGTTCGCATTGCCACTATCCCCGCGCTGCGAGAACGTTTCTATGCGATTTCCATCGAACGACGAATTCGTCACCCGGCGATTCTGGCTGTGTCCGACTCGGCGAAGCGCGATCTGCACCTGAAAAAGTAAGCGGGTACAGAATGCCAATTCGATCCACCGCCGTCGGAAGCGGCGCTTCGAGCTATGGCTTGTGAGGTTTAAAGCGGTCGATCGTTGACACGCGGCGGATCCCCATAGGCGTGAACAATTTCCGTCACCAGCCGATGCCGAACGATGTCCAGCTTCGTCAGCCGCGCGACGCGCACACCGTTCACCCCGTCCAGCCGCTCCACCGCGTCGGTCAGCCCGCTGCGAACCTTGTGATCAAGGTCCGACTGGCTGTCGTCGCCGGTCACGATCATCTTGCTGTGCTGGCCGAGCCGCGTGAGAAACATCAGCATCTGCGACTTCGTCGCGTTCTGCGCCTCGTCCAAAATAATCGCCGCATGGTTGAGCGTGCGCCCGCGCATAAACGCCAGCGGGATGACTTCAATAATGTCGTTCGCCAGAAACCGTCGGATCTGATCGAAATCCATCATGTCATGCATCGCGTCGAACAGCGGCCGCAGATATGGATTCACCTTCGCCTGCATATCGCCCGGCAGATAACCCAGCTTCTCCCCCGCCTCTACCGCCGGCCGCGCCAGCACAATGCGTTTGATGCGACCTGACTTCAGCATCGCCAGCGCCATCGCCACGGCGATATACGTCTTCCCCGTGCCGGCCGGTCCGAGGCAGAAGCACAGATCGCTTTCCTCAATCGCGCGAATATAGACTTCCTGCCCCGCCGTCTTCGGCCGGATCGGCGCCGCCTTCGACGACACCCGGATCACATGTTCGCCGTCGGGGTGCTCACCGGCCTTCAGCTCGGCGATTGCTTCATCAAGGTCGATCTTGGTCAAAGCGGAATGATCGCGGATGTGCGATTGCAGATTCTCGATCAGCGTCGAGGCCTTGCCGACCGAGTCCGCCTCGCCGACCAGGCGCAGCGTCGAATCGCGGGCGAAGAGCTTGACACCGAATGCATCACGAATGGCCCGAAGATTGCAGTCGGCCGGGCCGAACAGGATCATCTGTTTCTCAGGAGGGCCAGGCAGCGTGATGACGAGTTCCAAGGGCGGGGCTATCTCCTGTCATGCATGACGGCCGACCGCGGACCCTCCATCCACATGGCCGACACTCAGGATTTTAGCAAAATCCAACAGGCGATGGGAGCCGTCGGCAAAAGCGAATCCACGATGTCCAAAACGCCGCCGAATCCGGGGATCACCGAGGCCGAATCCTTCACCCGGGCATCGCGCTTGAACAGCGACTCCAGCAGATCGCCTGCCTGCCCCACGACGGCCATCAGCAGCCCAAACAGTGCCGCCAGCGACATCGGAATCTCCAGTCGAAGCCCTTCGCCAAGTCGCACGCCGACCCACTGCGACAGCGCGATCGAAACAAGAATCGACGTCAGCACCCCGCCGAGCAGCCCCTCGATCGTCTTCTTCGGGCTGAGCCACTCAATGAGTTTGTGCCGGCCAAGCATGCGACCGGTGAAGTACGCCCCGATGTCGCAGCACTTCACCGTCGCGATGAAGTACAGCAGCAACCACACCGACCCCTCGAGCCGAAGGCGAAGGAGATACGTCGGCAACACCCCGAGATAAAGCACCATGAGCACCGTCACCGAAATATCAGAGACGGCATGTTCCGTCCGCTGCCGCGCCGCAACCAGCGCACACGTCCCGAACAGCGCGACCACCAGCCACGTCACCAGCCAACTCGAATGCGACGTCGGCGACATCGCATTGCCCAGCAATCCGTTGTGCGTGAAGTATGGCAGAAGGACGAGCAGATAATTCGAAAACGCGGCCCACAGGCGCAGGGCGTTGTGGCCGGCCGCCTCGGCGATGCGGGCAAATTCGATCGTGCCGACAACGCACAAGACCGCGAGAATCAGCGTGACAATTGCGCCCTCGTGTCGAATGACCCGCGCACCCAGATCGAGCGGACCGGCGAATCGATCGTCAAGGTAGAGAAGCCCAAGCAGCGCGCCGATCATGACCGCGCCGAAGAAAAGCCGCTGATTCAACATGGCAGGCAGCGTAACGAGAGATGCAACCGCACGCTACCATCCCGGCCTAGTGGCCGCCCGCGGTGCCGACCGGCCGAAGCAAATCGCCCACGTCGACAACAATCGGCTTGGAATGCGTCGCGTTCTCCGTGCCGCGCGACAGGCGGATGTGCATCCGCTTCTTGTTCGGCTCGAACACCACGCTGTGATACGTCATGCAGCGCCCGTCCATCGCCACGCCGTCGAGCCACGCAAACGCACCCGCCACGTCGAGCTTCTTGCTCGATTGATAGGCCGTGTTGAAATCGGATTCGAGCGTCTCATACCTCCCGCATTCCACTGCCTTGCACCGCGCCCGGTAGTGATTCGTGCAGGCCTGCATGACCGCCTTCGCCGGATCGCCGGTCACGCGGCGAACGCTGACGCCGCCGTCCTTCTCCAGATCGCCGTCGTACTCAAACACGATGGACGCCGGCCCGTTGCCGTTGTAGGGCAACGCCACCGGCACGTTGTTGCCGACCATGCACGTGCGATTGCGAAGCACCGTGACGATGTCCTTCTCGGCCGACGCCACACGTGCCGCCTCCAACGCCTCGCGCAGCGCCAGCCCGCGCGGCGTCAGCTTGCTGCCATCCGTCGTGCGCTGCCCCGGCGCATCATGAACGCTCACGGTGACGCCCTCGGCGTTCATACCAGTGAGGCACCCCACAAAGCACGGCCAAGTCAGCGACACCCAGCTCTGCGCCGCCGACCCTTCAGCCGACAAGCGAGCCACGATGATCTGAGAATCATCAAGCGCCGGATTGTGAAACCAATCGAGATTGCGACCAGCGATTGTGCCGCCGTCGCTGGTCAGCGCCCCCCACACGGCGAACGACGAACATCCGACACGCGCCGTCTCGGGAATGCAGTTCACGGCCACAAGATCGCGATATTCCAGCGGACGATTCAGCGCCGGCACGACGATCCGTTCGCCCAGTCGCGCCTTGAAGCCGGCCACGATGCCTTCCATCTCGTCTTTGTAGCGCGGCTCGATCTTCATCGAGCGCGTCATCAGAAACGACGCGACCTCATACGCCTTGATCGCCTCGGGGCCGCCCGCCTGCAAATACTTGTCGAGCAGCGCGATACTTTCCGCGCCAAGGAGATATCCCTGCGCGAAACCCTGCTCGCGCGGCGTCCCCCAGACACGGAGGATTTGCAGCCCGTCATTGGAGGAAAGCTCGCCGTTGACCTGCCGCTTCTTCGCCGGGGTCTCGGCGCGCGCAACGCCCACCCACAACAACGACAAGACGATGGCAAGACAGATGCGATGCAATTGACGCATGGGAAATCTCCTCCCGCAGCGGCCCGCCGAAGCGGACCGCAACACGATGCGTCAATTATACGAGCGTACGCGGCCGGTTACTTTGCAGCGGCGACTGGTCGCCTCGATGCGAACGATCCGGGCTTGGGCTTGGCGAGCGGCGCCGACTTACTGGCCGGCACGACGGGCGCGCTCTTTACCGCCGGCTCGGCCGCCGCTTTTCCCGCGGGCTTGTCCTCCTTCGCGGGCTTCTCGTCCTTGCCGGCCTTGGCGGCGGGCGGCGGCAGACTGATGGCGATCACGCGCTGGCGAATCTCCTCGAAGAGTTCCTTGTTGTCGTTGAGATAGGTGCTCGCATTATCACGCCCCTGACCAAGCTGCACCGAGCCATACTTGAGCCAGGCCCCCTGCTTCTCCACGACGTTCAGCTTCGTCGCGAGGTCGAGAAGGTCGGCCGTGCGATTGATGCCGCTCTCAAACATGATGTCGAACATCGTCTCGCGGAAGGGCGGAGCGACCTTGTTCTTCACGACGCGGGCCTTGACCTGGCTGCCCAATACGCGATCGCCCTCCTTGATGGAGGCGACACGGCGAACATCGATGCGCACCGAACTGTAGAACTTCAGGGCGCGGCCGCCGGGCGTCGTTTCGGGGTTGCCGAACATGACGCCGATCTTCTCGCGAATCTGATTGATGAAGATGACGATGCAGCGGCTCTTGGAGATGGCGCCGGTCAGCTTCCGCATGGCCTGACTCATCAGACGGGCCTGAGCGCCGACTTGCGCCTGGCCCATCTCGCCTTCAAGCTCGGATTTGGGAATGAGGGCGGCGACAGAGTCCACCACGATCACATCCACCGCGTTCGACCGGACGAGCATCTCCGTGATCTCCAACCCCTGCTCGCCGCTGTCGGGCTGACTGACCAGCAACGTCTCAGGGTTCACGCCGCAACGCTTCATCCACGATGGGTCCAACGCATGTTCAGCATCGACAAACGCCGCCACGCCGTCGGCCCGCTGCGAAGCGGCGATGACATGCAACGCCAACGTCGTCTTACCGCTGGACTCAGGGCCGAAGATCTCCACGATGCGGCCGCGGGGAATGCCCGCGCCGCCAAGGGCGAGGTCGAGCGAAAGGGCCCCGGTGCTGACACCGTCGCGGGCGGCACAAAGGTCGCCATCCATCTGCATGATGGAGCCTTTGCCATAGGCCTTTTCAATCTGCTGCAGGGCACGGTCGAGGGCCAGTTGTCGCTTGGAATCGGTGGAGGACGGAATCATGTAAAGCTCCTGAAATAAGCCGGGCACGGCCGGAAAACATCATCGAACGATTGCCGAGAGCGGCGGTGCTCCATCGGCGGCTCGTACCGCATTCTGCCTTAGGATCGGCCAAAAGGCAAGGCTGATTTTAGGGAAAAGTTAGGAGTGGTGTTCGGAGGCCGTTCGGGACGGAAAAACCGCGATTTCGCCGGAAAAAACGGGGGCAGGCCGAGGCTTACTCCCGATTCGCCTTGCCAGCGGCCGCCACTTTTGCGGTCTCCCCAGGACCACTGGAAAGGTCCGCCACCGCCGAATGCGCCCGATCAAACAGCATCCCTGGCCGCAAGAACAAGACCATGACAAGCACCGCACACGCCGCGAGGCCCACGTGCAACATCCGGCAGCGCGACGCGCGGATGCCGTCGGCCGGTTTGCCGAGATAGCACGCGGCAATGATGCGCAGGTAATACGCCGCGGCGATCGCCGAATTAGGTATACCGATGATGACCAACTCGAGCTTTGCGCTGCCGCGCATCGTACCTCCGCCGGCGGGCATTACCCAGCACGCCAAGTGCCAGCAGGGCAACCGACGTCGGTTCGGGTGTGGCGAGGCGAATAATGGACTTCCGGGGATTCGTCCCGCTCATCGATGTTAGGGTAACTCCGACATAAACATAGCCATCGTCGGCCAAATCAAGCTTGGGCCCCGGTCCTGTCATGCTCGAAACCAAAAAGTCAGGAACGGCGTCGCCATTGATGTCCAACGAATCTGACGTGGCCAAGAGCAAGCGTGATCCCAAAAGCGACGAGCCGTTTCCCACAAACAGTCGTTGCTCATTGGGACCAAGTCTTCGCCACATGAAGGCCACCTGATCCAGATTGTTGATACTAGTGGCGTAGACTGTGGAGCCTGACGGAATTGTGTACCCATCCACGGTGTCTCCAACGCGCATCGCGACCGCTCCGTTGTATCCCAGGATTGAACCGGCAACCGAGAGATCGGTGGAGCCCTGAAAAGCGTAGTTGCCTTGGTTGTTGATTCCAACTTGGGTGAAGCTGGTCCAATGGCCGCCCGGTTCGAATTCGTCTCCCTCGCGAAGCGCCATCGCCCCGTCAATGTATAGAAACCGGTTACGCGAGTCGATTTGTCCAGTGGCATCGAGAACCTGAACTTGATGCGCGCCATTATTTGAAATATCGTAATCTAAGGAACCGAACAGACTATCGATCGAAAACCCATCGACGATATCACCACCTTTGATAACGGGGGTGATACTCGCGGGATTCGGCCCGACCGACTTATACAACACCTGTCGCACCGTGGATCCGGTCGGCGTATCGGCAATACCGGAGAAAAAATAAGCCGTCCCATCCGGGAGCATTCGAGGCGAGGCAACAAATGAGATGAACTGTCCCGGAAGACCGGGCGCTGGATCCGTCCTCTTTAGTAAGACGCCCGAGCCCGTATATGCAGCGTCGTTTCCATTCACCGACGTGCTGTAGACAAAATCGCCCGCATTACTGATACCCATGGAGGACTCGGTTCCGCTGAGCGAAAGCGGCAGGGCATCATCACTGTAAAAGACGGGGGAATTATCAAACCACACCATCTGCCTCGAATCCGCAAGGTTGGCGACGAATCCGACCTTCCCGTCTCCATTTGTAAAGGGAGTGGTGAAGTCGGTAATCGTGGTGCCGTCGTAGGAATCGCCTTCGCTTGCAATAATCAGCGCATTACGCGTCGTCGCATTCGCATGAGGAGTGAGCGCCGAAAACATAGCAGCGACAGCGACTAATAGTGCAACTCGTTGCATAAACTTGATGGGCATCGCGATCCTCCTCCTCGAACGCTCCCCCCACTAGTCACCAATACTAATAGTGTAATGGTTCATCGATTAGACTGTAAATTCAGGAAGGGTCAATCTGAGAATTATTACTTCGCCGTAAGTTCAGCCGTTGCAGACGTTTCGGTGAATACCGGCTTGCCTCCCAAATCCGCAACGGCAGAATGGGCCCGGTCGAACAGCATGGCCGGGCGCAGGAAGAGCACCATCACCAGCACCGCGCACGCTGCCAGGCCGACGTGCAACATCCGGCAGCGCGAGGCGCGAATGCCGTCGGCCGGTTTGCCGAGATAACACGCGGCAATGATGCGCAGGTAATACGCCGCGGCGATCGCCGAGTTAAGCACGCCGATGATGACCAGCGCCAGCATCGGCATCGCCCGCGCGGTGCCCGCCTCCGATGACATCGCCGACGAGAAGAGATACAGCTTGCCGAGGAATCCGCCGGTCGGGGGCATGCCCATCAAACTGAGCAGACAAATCGCCAACGCGAGCGCCGCCCACGGGTGCTTCCGAGCGCAGCCGGAAACATCCTCAAGGCGCTCAACGGAATCATCATCACCCTCGTCGCCGGTCTTTCGCAGACAGGAGAACGCCGCAAAGGCGCCGAGATTCATCACGCCGTACATCACCATGTAGAAGAGCAGCGCCGAGAGGCCGTTGCGAAGCGGCGATTCATGATCGGCCGCGTTCGGAGCAAGGCCGCCCGGCCCGGCCAGAAGCGCGACCAGCATGTAACCCGAATGCGCGACACTGGAATAGGCGAGCGTGCGCTTTACGTTCTGTTGCATCAACGCGAGCGTGTTGCCAACCGTCATGGTCAAAACGGCCAGCGCCCAGAGCAGCCAGAACATGGCGTCGCTCATGGCCCAGCCGGTCATCGAAAAAATCCGAATCAGCGCGATGAAGCCGGCGAACTTCGGCACGAAGCCGAGCATTCCGGTCATCGGCGATGCCGCCCCCTGATACACATCCGCAACGTAGAAATGCATCGGCACGGCGGCGACCTTGAACGCCAGACCACCAATGACGAGGAGCAGGCCGACCATGGTCAGTTTGTCCGCGAGCGCCTCGGGCCGGATCAGGACGTTGGCGAGGCAGCGCGTCTCGCCACCTACCGGGAACAACTGCATCGTGCCGGCCGCGCCATAGAGAAACGAGAAGCCGTAGAGCATCAGCGCGGCAGCGAAAGCCCCGAGGAAGAAGTACTTGCCTGTCGCCTCCTGTGCGCGGACATCCTTGCGCGACAAACCAATGAGGATGTACGTCGGCACGCTCACCAACTCAAGCGCGAGGAACAAGAGCACGAGATCGTTCGCAACGGCAACCAGCATGATGCCGGCGAGCGAAAACAGAATGAGCGAAAAATACTCGGGCTGTTCGCTGTCTTCCGGCACGTGACGATTCACGAGCAGGATCAGCACCCCGATCAGCAACGTCGCCACTCGCGTGAAGGCAACAAGCGAATCGACATGCAGCGCCGCCGTCGCCTCCGCCGGAAGGATGGCGAGTCGCGTGCTCAACCAGATCGCCCCGGCAGCCGAGAGAATGCTCAATGGAAAAGCCAAGGCCCGCGCACCGAGCACGCCGACGATCAAGATCGCCGATGCGCCACTGACCAGCAGCAGCTCGGGCAGGAGGCCATGCACCATGGGATGGAGGGCGAGAATATTCATCGCGCGACCTCCATTGCTGACGAATTGGAAACGGTCGGCGATTCACCAAGCGCCACCGCCGGCGCCGGGCCGCGCTTCACCATGTGGTGTGTGCGGGCCAACACCTGCGACTGCAGCGCCGGCGCGGTGATGTCCGTCACCATCCGCGGATAGACGCCAATGAGGATGCAGGCAACGGCGATCGGAGCAAGGATGCCGATCTCGCGCCGCGTCAAATCCTGCGTCAGGCCCGTCGAAGAATCGAACCCGTGGCCCGGCTCTTTCAGCGGACCAAACAGCACGCAGCGAGCCATGTGCAGCATGTAGATCGCGCCGAGCAGGATGCCGCTCGCCGCGGGGATGGCGTACCACATACCGAGCGGACCTGCGGGCGAACCAGCCTCGGCCTTGCTCGAATTGAACGTGCCGAGCAGCACAAGGAACTCACTGATGAATCCGTTGGTGCCCGGCAACCCGATACTCGACATGGTGAAGACGATCAGGAAGAACGTCATAACCGGCATCTTGCGGGCGAGGCCGCCGATCTTGGCGAATTCGCGCGTGTGATAGCGTTCGTAAATCATGCCGACGATGAGGAACAGCGCGCCGGTGGAGAGGCCGTGGTTCACCATGTAAAGCAGGGAACCTTGCAGCCCGGCCATCTTCAAACTGAACATGCCGAGCAGACAGAAACCAAGGTGCGACACGGACGAATAGGCGACGAGCTTCTTCACATCGTCCTGCACCCACGCCGCCAGTGCGCCATAGATGATGCCAATGATCGCAAGGATGGACACAAACGGCGCGAGCGCAACCGACGCCTCGGGCAGCATCGGCAGCGACAGCCGCATGAAGCCGTAGGTGCCAAGCTTAAGCAGCACGGCCGCGAGCATGACGCTGCCGGCCGTGGGCGCTTCGGTGTGCGCCAGCGGCAGCCACGTATGCATCGGGAAGAGCGGCACCTTGATGGCGAACCCCGCGAAGAAGGCGAGGAAGAGCCACCATTGAATGTCGAGCGACAAGTGTCCCGCCGCGGCAAGGTCGTAAAGGCGGTCGAGATCGAACGAGAACTCGTAGGTCTTCTCCACGCCGAGCGGCAGCAGCGACGCCTTCCATCCAAGGTAGAGCACGCCGGCGAAGGTCAACATGCTGCCCGTAAGCGTGTAGATGAAGAACATGTTCGCGGCCTTGGTGCGCTGCGAGCCGCCCCAGATGCCGATCAGGAAGTACAACGGAACGAGCGTGAACTCGAAGAAGATGTAGAACAGCAGCAGATCGCGTGCACAGAAGACGCCGAGCATCGCGCCGTGCAGGAGGAGCATCAGGCTGTAATACTCGCGGCAGCGATCCTGAATGCCGGTGAAGCTGCCCCAGATCGCAAGCGGCGTCAGAAACGCCGTCAACAACAGCAGCGGCAACGATATGCCATCGACCCCAACGTGGTATTGCAGATGCACGGGGGCAAGGCTGTCGGTGTCGCCGAACCAGTGCAGCCGCTCGACCAGATGGAACTGTCCGCGCTCCGTGGCCGACTGCGTGAGGAACATACTTGTGGCATAGCACGCCAACGCGAACACCAAAAGCGAGACGAACAGCGCAAACCGCCGCACCGTCGGCGCATCCCACGACGTGCGCGTAAACAGCAACGCCGCCGCCGCGACCGGCAGGAAGACGATCAGCGAAAGAATGTGATGTTCAAAAAGTCCGTTCATTCAGTTCACACGCAACTCAAACTACCCCATGCAACGATCGCACTAACATACGCGCCTCTCATCCGGTACTCGCTCACACGTCCGCGCTTTACACAGCCCCGAAGGGGCGAAGGACCGTAGCCACGGGTGGAGCGAAGCGGAACCCGTGGTTCAGTCGTCATCTGTTTTCCTTCAGCCCCGGAGGGGCGACGGAGCCGTTCAGTTCTGTAATCGTGCTCCGTACCAAGACAATCCCAATCACGCCGCCACCAGCATCCACCAGATCATGACCAACAGCCCGACCACCATCGCCAGGGCATACCCCTGCGTCGCGCCGGTCTGCCAGCCTTTGAGAATAATTCCGATCAACCGCGGAACAGCCGCGATGACCCACAAAATCGCATTGATGAAATAGCGGTCGAGGTTGTAACAAACCATGCCAACGCGCCGTAGGGGGCGAACCAGCGCGACGTCATACAACTCATCCACGTAATACTTGTTGTAGAGCAGGCGATACAGCCCGCCGCTGGAGAACGCAATCGCCAGCGGAATTGTCGGCCGACGGCGATAGAAATACCACGCCGTGACGATGCCCCAGAGCGAGATCGCGCCCGATACATACATCAGACGATGCCCACCGAGCAGCCACCCCGCCTCGGCCGCGCCGACATGCTTCGGCGAGTGATGATGTCCACCACCTAGGACGTATTCGAGAAATTTGTGAAACTCGCCGTGCGGCTCAAGGAAGCCAAGGAACCCGTGCCCCTGAAAGGTCACGCCAACAAAACCGGCGGAGATCGCACCAACCGAGAGAATAAGAAGCGGTGCGGTCATCCACGGCCCGGACTCGTGGGCATGATGCACGTCGCGCGGCAATCGTTCTTGTCCATGAAACGCCATGAAGATCATGCGGAAGGTGTAGAAGGCCGTCATCCACGCCGTGATCAGGGCCATGTAGCCGAGCCACGGCATATCACTCGACAGCGCCGCATGGACGATTTCATCCTTGCTCCAGAAGCCTGCAAGCAGCGGGAAGCCCGCTAGCGCCAGACCGCCGATGCAGAACGTCGTCGCCGTAATCTTCATGGACCTCGCCAAGCCGGAGAAGTAACGAATGTCGATCACTCCGGCCATCGCGTGCATCACGCTGCCCGCACCGAGGAAGAGCAGGGCCTTGAAGAAGGCGTGCGTGAACAGGTGGAAGATCGCCGAGTCAAACGCGCCGACCCCCGCGCCGAGGAACATGTAGCCGAGCTGGCTGAGCGTTGAGTACGCAAGGATGCGCTTCATGTCGAACTGCGTCAGTGCGATCGTCGCGGCAAACAGCGACGTGACGCCGCCGATGGTGGCGACGATCCACATGGCATAGTGCGAGGCGGAAAAGATGACATTGCAACGGACGACCATATAAACGCCGGCTGTCACCATCGTGGCCGCATGGATCAACGCGCTCACCGGCGTCGGGCCTTCCATGGCATCCGGCAGCCAGACGTGCAGCGGCAACTGGGCGCTCTTGCCCATCGCACCACAGAAGAGCAATAGGGCGATCGTGGTCACGCGATCCGGCGACAGCACCTCGCCGCCGGCCATCTTCATCTTGGCAACGAGGTCGAAGACTTCCTTGTAATCGAGCGTGCCGAAGGTGTAATAAATCAGGAAGATGCCGAGGCCGAAGCCGAAGTCGCCGATGCGGTTGACGATAAACGCCTTCTTCGCGGCGGCGGCGGCCGAGGGCTTTTCATAGTAGAAGCCGATCAGCAGATAGCTCGACAGGCCGACGAGTTCCCACCCGAGGTACAACAGCAGGAAATTCCCCGCCAGCACCAGTGTGCACATCGAGAAAACAAAAATACCGAGAAAGGCGAAGAACCGCTCGTAGCCGCGCTCGGCATGGCCGTGATGATCGCGCATGTAGCCGACGGAATAGGCCACAACAAGAAACGACACGCTGAGCACCGTAAGCAGCATCACGCAGGTCAGCGAGTCGATGCGGAAGGTGACGTTCAACCATGTCGAGCCAGCCTGCATCCACGCGAAAATGGGAATCGACTTGGCCAGCCCGTCGATGCACCCCGAACCGCCCTTCGTCAGGGCCATATTGATATTCATGAACAGTCGAACGGAGCACGCCAGGGCCAGCCCCACGCCGATGAGCACAAGCCAGTGCGAATTGGACCGCAGCCCGCGCAGACCGATCACCCCGACCGCCACCGCCCCAAGCAGGGGGAGCAGCGGAATCAGAATGGCCAGCGTTTCGACGTTATTCAGATCCAACACTTCCACTCAATTCGTAATAACTAGTGGGGCGGGCGTCCCTGCCCGCCTCATGCCGACAATCAGCGGGCACGCGCAACGGCGCGTAAACTTCGGCCCGCTCCACTTACCCGCGCAGGGTGCGCCAATGCTCCGCATCCAGCGTGCCGCGCCGACGATACAACATCACCACGATGGCCAGGCCCAAACCGGCCTCCACCGCGGCGATCACCAAAACAAAAAGTCCGAAGGCCTGGCCCTGCAAATTGCCCCAGCGCTGGCCCATGGCCACAAAGTTGACGAGGACGCCCTGAAACATGACCTCGGTGCAGAGGAACATGATGATCAGGTTGCGGCGCGTCAGAAACCCGACCACGCCCAACCCAAAGAGCATCGCCCCCACCAACATCAACGCCGACGAATTCAAAACAAAACCTTCCTTCACTCGGCCCCTTGGCCACTCGATCCCTTGGCCCCTACCTCAGAACGGCTTCACATGCCGCCCGATCTCTCCCGGCTGATACGGCGCACCCTCGTCGTGCTTCGGGAATCGCTTTCGCGCGATCGCAATCGCCCCGATCATCGCCACCATCAGCAGCACACCGGCCAGTTCCACACTGATCGCAAAATCCGTCAGCAGCACGCGGCCGATTGCCATCGTGTTGCCCTCGACCGGCGGCGGCACCGGATTCGCCGCGCTCACGCCGCGACCGGCGATCACGCCGGCCACCGTCGCCACCAGCACGAATCCCGCCGCAACAGCCGCGAACGGCTCGCGCGAACTTCGGTCGTAATCAACCGTCATCGAAAACTGGGCATCCGTCCCGAGGTGCGACTGCTGCGCCAGCATGATGACGAACACATAGGTCACCAGAATCGCACCGGCATAGACGACCACCAGCGCAGCCCCGAGGAATTCGGCGCCGCATACGACCATGAGCGCGGCCGTCGAAAGCACGACCATCACGAAGTACAGCGCCGAATACACCGGCTTCGGATGCGTCACCACGCGCACCGCGCCGCCCAGCGAAAGCACGACGAGCAGCACGGAATACCATTCCTTCGCCGCTCCGCCCGTGAATTTATCCATGAGCACAATCACGCCGCCGATCGTCAGCCCGAGCATGGGCACCAGAAAACTCTTGCGCGGCGCGGCTCCATCACGCGGCAACGCGGCATAGACCGCAAACGAGCCAATCGCGGCGACGGCGTAAGAGAGATAAACGAGATACGAGTCCAAAATGTCCCTTAGTAGCCGGTGATGTTCGGGTTCTTCCGCGGCTTCTCATCCTTCGTGCGGTCGAAGATGTTCAGCAGCTTCTCTTTATCGAAGATCATCTCTTCGCGACTGCCGCCGACGAGATGGTACTCCGGTGTCAACTCAATCGCATCCACCGGGCAGGCCTCTTCGCACATGCCGCAGTAGATGCAACGCAGTTCATCGATATCAAACTTGATCGGGTACTTCTCCCGATCCGGCCACGGACTCTCCGCGCCTTCAATGTGAATGCAATGCGCCGGACAGGCCGTCTCGCACATGAAACATGCCACACACGCCACGCGTCCCTGATCGTCGCGGTTCAGCCGATGCACCCCGCGGTAGTTTTCCTTCCGCAGGATGCGCTTCTGCTCGGGGTATTGCACGACCATGTCGTCGCGCAGCTTCTTTTTGAACATATGCCGAAGCGTCGTCTTCATGCCGCCGAAGATCTGCGGCAGATACAACCGCTCCGTCATCGACAGCTCAGGCTGATCGACGTGGATGATGTCCGTTTGTTTCCAGTCAGGCTTTGTGGTCATGCCTTACCCCATTGCCTCCGCACGGCGCAGGCTGAGTTGTCGGCCCGTCACTGCCTTGCCGCCGACCATTCCCACGAATCCGCCGAAGAGAAACACGCCGATGTTGACGGCCGTCGTCGTCCACTGCGACCAGCCCATGTACAACACCACGCTCTGCGCCGCGACCAGTGTCATCGTCATCGGCACCAGCCCCTTCCAGGCGAGCCGCATGAGCTGATCGAAGCGAAATCGCGGGATCGTCCAGCGAATCAGCATGTAAAGGCAGATGAACAGGAAAATCTTGAATGCGAACACCGCCACACGAGCCAGCGCTGCGCCAAAGGTCGGCGTCGTGTTCAGCCACTCCCACCCCGGCACGAGATAGCCGCCGAAGAAAATGCAGATCATCATCGCGCTGCTGGTGATCATGTGCGAATACTCGGCGAGGAAGAACAACGCCAGCTTGAGCGCGCTGTATTCGGTGTGATAGCCGCCGACAAGTTCCTGCTCGCTCTCGGCCAGGTCAAAGGGCATGCGATTCGCCTCGGCCAACGCCGTGATGAACAACACCAGCGCGGCGATGGGGTGATACATCACCGCCCAGCCGTGCCGCGCCTGCCAGTCGACCATCTCTTCCAGCCGCAACGACCCAGTCATCAGGATCGCGGCCATGAGACACATGCCCATCGGCACTTCATAGGAGAGCATCTGCGCAGCGGCCCGAATCGCGCCATAGAACGAATATTTATTGTTGCTGGCCCACCCACCAAGGACCACGCCGTAAACACTGAGCGACGAAACAGCGACGATGTAGAGCAGGCCGATGTCGATGCTGGCGACCTGCACGACCATGGGCTTGGCCGTCGCCTCCATCCAGCCCCATTTGAACGAGCCGCCCCACGGAATCACCGCGAAGCCGACGAGCGCAACGACAAAGATCATCCACGGTGCGAAGATGAAGAGCGCCTTATCGACATTGGCAGGGATGATGTCCTCTTTGAGGAAAAACTTCAGGCCGTCGGCAATGGGCTGGAGTATGCCGTAGGGCCCGACGCGATTCGGCCCATACCGATCCTGCGTCCACGCCGAGATCTTGCGCTCGAGCAGAATGGCGTATGCGACCGCTCCCATAATGCCGCCGAAGACGACGAGGGCCAGCACGATGCTGAACCAGAACTGATCGGCGAGGATGTTTCGAATCGCGTCCATTTAGTTCAACATGGCCCGCACAGCGGACCCTACATTTGTGGCACAGGTTTCCAACCTGTGTCCCGCCCTTGTGGCACAGGTTTTCAACCTGTGACTTGTGGGACCGGTCTCCCGACCGGTCAGTGCGCATGCTCCGGCACCGGCGGAGGCACGTGCAACTGCCCAAACGCCGGCATCTGCTTCACCATCATCTCGCGCACCTTCGCCGCGTTGTACAACCCCTCGCCACCAAACACGGCGTAAAGATAGTTGCCATCGCGCTGACACCCCTCGATCGGATTGATCCCGGACTCGAAGGGTTGAATCTTGCCATCGACATTCACAAAGCAGCCGCTCCGCTCAGCCCATGAGCAGCTAGGAATAATCACGGTCGCCGCATCGGTCAGCGCACTGGGGAATATGTCCTGCGCGATAACCAACGCGATATGGCCGAGCGCCTTCTTCAGGTCATCGCCGACCCACTCGGTCGGGCAGCCGCCGACGATCCATGCCGCGGCGAATTTCTTCTCACCCGCCTGCTTCATAAAATCGGCGTAGCTCAGCGTCGGGCCGCCGAGCGCGGTAATGATCATCTCGATGCCGCGCTTGTTCGGCGCCTTCTCGGCGCGAATCTTGAATTTCGCGGGATGGCCGTTGCTGCCTTTGGGGAACGATTCATCCTCGCCGACCGTCGGAGCAGGTCCGCAGACCAGCGCCGCCTGCGGAGCAATGCACCGCACCATCGACGCCAGCATCCATGCCTCTTCGCAGGCCATGAACGGCGACAGCACCACCGCGACCGACGCCGGGCCGTCCTTCTTCGCGACCGACTCCAGCCGCAGCGTCACGATCTCGGGTAGCGCGCTCCAGTCGGGATAATCCAGCTCCGCGCCACGGCGAACCGTCAGTCGATTCAGCCGTCGCGGATCGTGTACATACTTGAATCCGAATCGCCCCTCATCGCACATCCACCAGTCATTCACGCCGGGGTTGTATCGAGGCTTCAGCCGCCAGACCTTGCCCTCGTTGGCATCGACGGTGATCGCGCAGCCCGCCGAGCAACCGGCGCACACGCTATCGGCGCTCTTCAGGAACCAGACGCGCTGCTGCATCAAAAAGTCTTTATCAAGCAGGCAACCGACGGGGCAGATATCAACAACATTGCCCTGCAGCTTGTTCTCCAGCGGAACACCGGGGAACACATCAATCTCCGCCCGGCTGCCGCGATTGATAATCGCCAGTTCGCCCGTGCCCGCGACTTCATTGCAGAAGCGCACGCACCGCGAGCACATCACGCATCGATCGGCGTAAAGCAGCGTCTTGCTGCCGATGTCTTTCTTCGGGTTCTTGTTTTTTGGCTCAACCATCCGGCTGGACGATTCGCCGAACTTGAGCGAGTAGTCCTGCAAGTGACACTCGCCGGCCTGATCACACACCGGGCAATCCAGCGGGTGGTTTAGCAGGAAGTACTCCATGCAGTGTTTCTGATTGTCGCGCACCTTGTCGGACTCGAAGCGAACTTCCAGCCCGTCCTTCACCGGTGTCTGGCACGACGGAAAAAGACGCGGCGTCCACTCCATCGCCTTCGTCTTGGGGTTGGGCATCTTCATTTCCATCAGGCAGAGCCGACAGCTCGCCACGATGGACAGCCCGGGGTGATAACAATAATGAGGAACATCCCAGCCCGCTTCGAGAACAGCCTGAAGCACGGGAATCTTGTCCCGGCACTCGATCTCTTTGCCATCGACGATAATCTTGGGCATGGGCCTATGGCGGAGAGTCTAATCGACGGCGGGCTGGAGAGGGACCAGCGTCTAATCACCTGTCCCGCCAGCACTTGCACGCCCCACACCGACCGACGGGCGGGACTTTGTGAAGAGTATCACAAAGTATGCGAAACGCAAACGCCAGGTAGGGTGAATACCGACCGATTTTGCGATGCGAAAACGTGATTGGCGGCCGACCGACGAAGGTGTTAACGCCGCCCAGTCTGCTGCCGCTTCGTCGCTTCTTCGAGGATCGACTTCTCACGCGACGTGAGGCTCTGAATCCCGCGGTCCCGAACCTTGTCGAGGATCTGGTCGACAGTCTGCTGTTCGGCGACGACGTCGCGTTGCATCCGTTGCCGCCGCTTTTCGATCGATCGTTCCTTCCACCGCGCAAACCAGCCCCTTTTCCCTTTTGTAGAAGAGCCGGTGTCCGCATAGCCCGCCGTGTATCCACCTCCGAATGGCTCGGCCCCCATAAGCACACCTGCCTTAAGGAGCAATCGCTCTTGATAACACGTGGTATATCCCATGAATGCAATTGCGATCAGCATGAACTGACCGTTCACCAGTCCATAAAACCCTAGCAGCACCGCTGCGACCATTCCAATGCTTGTCGCAATGGACGTCGCCTTGCCGAATCCAAACTTCCACCAAAGGCCGCAATGGACCATCCGCCCGCCATCCATTGGATACATGGGCCAAAGATTAAACAAGAAGAGCACCCAATTGATCTTGAACAAGAGCGTGGCCCACATGTACGGATTGGTCCAGGTGCTACCGCCCGTTCCCCATCCGAGAAAAGGGTTAAACTCAATTCCACGCTGAAACACCTGCATGGTGAGAACACCAAAGACCGCAAGTGCAACCGTAACCAGTGGGCCACAAACAACCGTGAAAAACTGGGGCCACGGAGCACGCGGCGCATCCACCATTGCCAATCCACCCAACGGCCACATCAGAACTTCGTCTGCGGTCCCGCCTACTCGTCGTGCCGCAAAACAGTGCCCCAGCTCATGCAAAAAAACCGAGCCAAAAAGCACCGTGAGGTATTGAGCGACAAAAGTAACACTCGCTCCAGCAGTCAACAGTTGAAAAAGCACATACAGAATAAACAGCATGTGAATCCGAATTCGGATTCCAAACACTCGACAGAGCGTCGGTGCCCATGTCAGCGGATTGTCTGCGAAAGCAGATCGCCCCGAGTATTCACCATCGGAATAGGGCCGCTCGTGCCAACTCATAACCCGCCCCCCGTTTCCATACTCCACCGGCACAACGTAATAATCGTCTTGCCGTCCGTGATTCGCCCGTCGCGCACCATCTTCATTGCATCGGCCAATTGCAACGTCTCGACCGTGATTCGCTCCGTCGCCTCCAAGTGCTGCTCCGTCTTTCGAAGGTCGGTCGCCACATACGCCCGGATCAGCTCCGTCAGAATCCCCGGCGAAGGGTGGAACTCGCACAGGTATCGTATCGCACCGGCCACATAACCCGTCTCTTCCTCCAACTCCCGCGCCGCCGCGACCTCCGGCGCCTCGCCCGGCACATCCAGCGTCCCGGCCGGCAGCTCCCATAGCTCCTTCTGCAACGCATGCCGCCACTGTCGCAACATCAGGCATCGCCGGTCATCGACCAGCGGCAGAACCACCACCGCCCCCGGATGGACCACAATATCGATCGCCCGGGGGACACCATCGCGCCCCTCGCACATCCGGCGGACCACTTCGAACTTGCGGCTCTTGAGCAGGGTTTCCATGAGATCAGGCCTCGATAATTAGACGATTCTAGATCGACCTGATCGAGCCGACCGATTCGCACTAAGTGCATTATTTTCAATGGGTTCGGTGAATCCAAACCCCAAAGTGGGGCGGGCCTCCGTGCCCGCCACCGACGTGCGATTGCCCGCCCCACGGGCGGCGTTATAATGCTGTGCTCGAAAAAACGACCAAACTATTCGCCGGGAAACAGCCATGAAGAGCGACATTCATCCAAAGTACTTCGAAAAGTCCGTCGTCACCTGCGGTTGCGGCCACTCCTTTGAGACGGGCAGCACCAAGGAAAAGATCGCCGTCGAAATCTGCTCGCACTGCCACCCCTTTTTCACCGGCACGCAGAAGTTCGTCGATACGGCCGGCCGGGTCGAGAAGTTCCAGAAGAAGTTCGGCGGCAACTACTTCAAGCCCGCCGCCAAGAAGGCCCCGCCCGCCAAGGCCTAGCGTCCGTACGTCATTCACACGCCGCGTGCTCGCGCAATGTTCGCAGCCGCGGCGTTTTTGTTTTCATGTGGCACCGGTTTCCAACCGGTGCGAGTCGGAATTGCCCAGAGAACCCCGTTACGATCAGATTCAGTAGCTTGCCCCATGTCCACCGTCGAAGAGAATCCAGCCTTCATCGCCAAGCTCGACGAACTCGTCACGCGCTACGAATCCGTCGGAAACGAGATGAACGACGCCGCCGCATCCGGCAACTCGG
Source organism: uncultured Planctomycetaceae bacterium (assembly GCA_964605185.1). Lineage (GTDB taxonomy): Bacteria > Planctomycetota > Phycisphaerae > UBA1845 > UTPLA1 > JACRIM01. The sequence continues at coordinate 28,310 of CAZSBF010000016.1, read as the reverse complement.
CCCGCATCGTCAAGCTCGCCAAAGAGCACGCCAACCTCTCCAAGATGGTGACGCCGTATCAGGCGTACAAGAAAGTCCGCGCCAATGCAGACGAGGCTCAGGCCATCATCGACGATCCCGCCGGCGACAAGGAACTCAAAGAACTCGCCCAGATGGAGCTGCCGGAACTCGAGGCCCAGGCCACGCAGATCATGGAAGGCCTGATTGACGGCCTCATCGGCGGCGACGACGCAAACGTCGACTCGATCATCATCGAAATTCGCGCCGGCACCGGCGGCGACGAAGCCGCCCTCTTCGCCCGCGACCTGCACGACATGTACGCCCGCTACGCCGCGGCCCGTGGGTTTAAGTTTGAAGTGATCGACATCGCACCCAACGAACTCGGCGGCTATCGCGAAGCCATCAGCGAAGTCAAAGGCCCCGGCGTCTTTCTGCACTTCGGCTACGAAGGCGGCGGCCACCGCGTGCAGCGCGTCCCCGAGACCGAGCAGCAGGGTCGCATCCACACCTCGGCCGCGACCGTGGCCGTGCTGCCCGAGGTGGAAGAGACCGACGTCGACATCGACTGGGACAAAGACGTGCTCGAACACGTCAGCGCCGCGGGTGGGCCCGGCGGGCAGAACGTGAACAAAGTCGCCACGGCCATTCGCCTCGAACACATCCCCACCGGCATCACTGTTTCGATGCGTGACGAACGCAGCCAGCATAAGAATCGCGCCAAGGCCCGCCGCCTCATGGCCAGCCGCGTGAAGGCGCACTACGAAGAAATGGATCGCGCCAAGCGCGACAGCACGCGCAAATCCATGATCGGCTCCGGCAACCGCAACGAGCGCGTCCGCACCTACAACTTTCCCCAGAACCGCTGCACCGATCACCGCCTAAACGAAAACTATTCGTTGGAGAAAATCATCGCCGGCCAACTCGACGACGTCGTCCAAGCCCTCCGCCGCCACGACCGCGCCCAGCGCATCGCCGCGGGCATCTAAAAATCACCGAACTTATGGCAAAAGCACCGCGACAAACATTGAAACGTCGCTGCCGTTGACCGCCGTGTCGCCATTCATATCGCCGTTGGCCAATGGGCAAGACGGGTGGGTGGCCTGGTAAGCGATCGGGTCCACGAGCGCCTGCACAAACTCCGGAATATCCGTCAGACTGATCGCGCAGTTGCAATCGAGGTCGCCCTTCATCTGCGCACCGGGGGCGATGCATCCAGCGTTCGGACCCGACAGAAACGCATTCAAGAAAGTAATCGAAGCCCCCGACCACGCGCTCGGAGGGCTTGCGCAGGTCGAAGACGCCGCCATAATGAACGGGGACAACATCGGGTCATGATTCATGGACACCAGGTGGCCGATAGTGTGTGCCGAGAGTTGAGACATGAACGGCATCGTGTTGCAACCACTCGGGCGATCTTCAATGATGCCGGTCTTGTTCATTCCGCAGGCGCCGCCGACGAACGCTAATTCAACCGCGCTGAAACCGAAGTCCCGACTGGTGTAGGCGACGACCGCACCTAATTGCGGAGTAACGATGTTCGCCTGTTGCCATGCGTTGACCGACGTGAGAAACACGGCGGAATCGGTGCTCGGGCTAAACGGATCGGCCCCGACAAATCGATGGACACGGATAAGTCGAAGCCCCAGTGTCGGAAACGGAAGTTGCAGATAAAGATTGTTGGCCGCCTGCATGACCTCAATGGATCGGCCGTATCCACCAACATCACCATAGGTCGAGGTGTAATCCGCGCATAAGATCACTTCGACGGTCATGACTTTTTGTGGGGGGCATGTCGTGATCCGAAGCCCGCTGTTCCACTCCGCCTCGCTCACGTCAATCACGTCAACTCGATCATCATCCGAGCCGATCGCGTTGCGTGTTGAATCGTCAATCGGCAGATGATTCGCCGCGCCACAAACCAGAATAGCGGTAAGAAGCCAGTTCATAATTCAGCCCTGCCAAGTTTCATGATACCGATTTCGATCTCCCAATATCCAAACCGAGCCAGTGAAACACCATTGAGCACGAATCAGGGAAATCTGCCGGTAAAACGTTTTCCCTCTGCGGATTCCAACAATTCGATCCAGTCTCATAAGCCCACGGCTCCCTCACTAACGCCCCATCCCCATTGCCCGGTAAAATGAACCGCCCGTCATCGACGGGGCCGATGCCTGCATCATCGAAGGAGATCTCCCTGTGAGCGTGAGCGACGAACCCAAAAAAGCCGGCCACATCGTCACCATCCAGGAGCACATCCTCGGACAACAGCGCAGCCATCCGACTGCGACCGGCGGATTCTCGTGGCTGCTCTCCGGCATCACCCTCGCCGCCCGCATCATTTCCGCAAACGTCCGACGCGCCGGCATCCTCGACATCCTCGGCGACATCGGCAATGCCAACGTCTTTGGTGAACAACAGCAAAAACTCGACATCCTCGCCAACAAGTCCATCGAGCTGTGCCTCGAGTATCGCGGCAACGTCGGCATCATCGCCTCCGAAGAACTCGACGAACCGAAGGTCATCACCAAGAGCGGCACGGCCGGTCGTTACATCGTCGTCTTCGACCCGCTTGATGGGTCGAGCAACATCGACGTCAACGTCTCCGTCGGCACCATCTTCTCCATCCTCGAACGCGACCCCAGCGGGTTCAACGCGTCCGACCCCGTGACGGATGTGCTGCAGGCCGGCGTCAAGCAGCTCGCCGCCGGTTACATCGTCTATGGCTCCAGCACCATGCTCGTCTACACCACCGGCGAAGGCGTTCACATGTTCACCCTCGACCCCTCCGTCGGTGCATTCATTCTGGCGAGCGAGCACGTCACAATGCCCGAAAAGGGAAAGTGCTACAGCGTGAACGAAGGCAACGCCAACAGCTTCCCGGCCGGTGTCAAACGATATCTCGACTGGTGCAAGACCGAAGAGGCCGGGCCCTTCACCAGTCGCTACATTGGATCACTGGTGGCCGACTTTCATCGAACCCTGCTCCGCGGCGGAATCTTCCTGTACCCACCGACGGCGAAAAGCCCCAACGGCAAGCTTCGGCTGCTCTATGAGGCCAACCCCATCGCATTCCTTGCCGAGCAGGCGGGCGGAGCAGCGACCGACGGTAAGAAGCGAATCATGGACAAGATTCCGACATCGCTTCATGAGCGGACGCCCCTGTTCGTAGGTAGCAAGACCGAAATGGACCGGTTACAACGCTTCCTCGACGAAGCGAAGTAGCTTCTCATGAACGCACGCAGCACCAATCCGAGCACATGGCACTAGCCTTGTGGCATGTCGCGCCGATTTGTGCTTCGGGATCTGCCATCACAAACACTGTGCCACCCGATCAATCCACCGCACCAACGACCTGGACCATCGGCAACCTGCTCGCATGGACGCGCGGGCACTTCGAAAAATCCGGCATCGACGACGCCCGCCTCTGCGCCGAACTGCTGCTCGCCAAGGCGCTGGGCTGCAAACGCATCGAGCTGTATGCACGAATCGATCTCGTACCCACCGAGCCGCAGCGCACCGCCTATCGCGAACTCGTCCGCGCCGCCGCCGCCCACGAGCCGATTGCCTACCTCGTCGGCACGAAAGAGTTCTACTCGCTGGAATTCGCCGTCACGGCCGATGTGCTGATCCCACGCCCCGAGACCGAGCTGCTCATCGAACTTACCTTGACATGGTGCAAGGAGAATCCGCGTGCAACGTATGACATCCTCGACGTCGGCACCGGCTCGGGCTGCATTGCCGTCACGCTCGCCAAGCGACAACCGAGTGCCCGCGTCGTCGGCGTCGACATCTCCGAACCGGCCCTCGCCATCGCCCGCGCCAACGCGGCGAAACACAAAACCGAAAACGCCCGCTTCGAGCGCGCCGACTTGCTTCAACTCGAAGGCGACCTCGCCTCGGCCCGCTTCGATGTAATCGTCTCCAACCCTCCGTACATTCCGCAATCCGACGAATCAACTCTTCCCGAAAATGTGCGTAAATACGAGCCCGCCCTTGCCCTCTTCGCCCCCGGCGATGGCCTGGAGATGTATCGCCGAATGGCCGCCGACATCGCTAACCGCCTCACGCCCGGCGGCCTCTTCGCCGTCGAAGTCGGCCACGACCAAGCCGACCGCGTCGTCGAAATCTTCGCCGCAACGCCGCTGCAACTCACCGGCCGCCACCGCGACGGCGCGGGCATCGAGCGAGCACTGGCGTTTACACTACCCGCATGAGCAGCCCGGCCGATCGTGACTTCCGGCGAATCCTCCTCATCAAGCCCAGTTCGCCGGGCGACATCATCCACGCGCTGCCGGTCTTGCATGGCCTGCGCAAACGCTATCCGTCGGCCCATCTCGCCTGGCTCGTCGCGACGCCCTTCGCCGACCTGATCTCCGCCGATCCCGCGCTGAATGAAGTCGTGCCCTTCGACCGCAAGCGATACGGCTTCCTCGGTCGAAGCATCCGTGTCACCGGTGAATTCCTCGCGTTTCTCAAGCAACTCCGCGCCAGGGATTTCGACCTCGTCATCGACCTGCAGGGGCTCTTCCGCAGCGGCTTCCTCACCAAAGCATCTGGCGCAGCCACACGCATCGGTTTCGCCGATGCCCGCGAAATGGCATGGATGTTCTATTCCGAGTGCATCCCAAAGATGCCGAAGGACACGCACGCCGCTGACAAAAATTACGCCGTCGCTGCCATGCTCGGATTCGGCCGCGAGCCGATGGACTTCACCGTGCATCTCACCGATGACGATCGCCGCATCGCCGGTGAATTACTCGGCAGCACCCCGCCCTTCGTCGCCCTCATCCCCGGCACCCGTTGGGAGACAAAGTGCTGGCCCGCCGAGCGATTCGGCAAGGTCGCTGCCGCGCTGCATCAGTCGCACGGCATGAAGAGCATCCTCATCGGCGGCAAGGACGACATCCCCGCCGCCGAGCGCGCCGTGCAATCATCAAACAACTCCGCCGCAAACCTCTGCGGCAAGACCACGCTCCGCCAAGCCGCGGCCCTCATCGAGCGCGCCGCCCTCGTCGTCACCGCCGACTCCACCCCCATGCACCTCGCCGCCGCCTTCAACCGCCCGCTGGTCGCCCTCTTCGGCCCCACCAACCCCGCGCGCACCGGTCCCTATGGGCGCATGAACGACGTCCTTCGCCTCGATCTGGCCTGCTCGCCCTGCTATTACAAAAAGTTAAGCCAGTGCCCGCACAACCATGCCTGCATGCGCGACCTGCTCGCGGAGAAAGTAACGATGCGCTGCGCCGTCGCACTGTCGGGCGATCCGCTCAAGAACACCGGGGTTGAAGCAAAGGATCGCACCTAATGGAACGCCTGACCCCCGTATCCCATCGCGAACTGATTCGCAGGCTCCGAAAGCTTGGCTTCCAGGGTCCGTATCCCGGCACCAAGCACCCGTTTTTCATCAAGAACGGTCGCCCCTACCACGTGCCGAATCCACATGGGCATGAAATATCGGTAAGCCTTTTGCGCCGGGTCTTGGCGCAATTGGAAGTCACGCGGGCCGAATGGGATTCAGCGGGTTAGGCGACGTTCAGCTCGCGACCTTCAGCCGTTTCGGAAATGGCTTCACACCCGGCAACATGGGAAGCTTGCTGCCGACGCGGAGGCTGACGACGATCCACTCTTCGAGCACTTCCTGCAATTCCTGACGACACCGCTTAAGCGTCTTCGCATTGGCCCAGACGCCTTTGAATTGCGGAATCTTCCCAAAGTACGTGCCATCCTCGATGAGTTCGTACTTGGCCTTGGCCATCGCAGCGATGATGTAGTCCGTCAACATAACATCACTATTGTATCGATCGGCTGGACGACAGCCAAGGCCAAGCAACCGAAAACACGATTCGGAGCCGAGACGTTGGCCGTCAGTTACAGCGACCCATCCGCCTTCTTCGGCAGGTCCGGCTTGCTGATGACCATCTGCTTCTCCGCCGACATCGCTTCGAGGAACGCGATCAGGTCGTCGATCTCGGCATCCGAAAGTTGGAACGGCTTAAGCAGGTTGTCCTTGTTGGGGTGGTTGCCGCCGCCGTTCATGTAGAAGCGGATCACATCCTCCAGCGTCTCGAAGGCCCCGTTGTGCATGTACGGCGCGGTCCACTTCAGCTCGCGCAGGCTCGGCGTCTTGAACTTGCCCCGATCCGATGCGCTCTTGGAGATCAACTCCTGGCCGTAGTCGGCCTCGACGCTGCGCGGGTTCGGATACTTCTGATCGGTCGCGAAGAAATGCCGCGTCGCCACGCGGTCACTCTCGGTCTTCAGCGCGTCGATCTCCGGCACACCCGTGGTGTGAAACGAATTGTCCGTCGCCAGCGGCCCGTTGTGGCACGCCACGCAATTCGCCTTGCCGCTGAACAGTTCAAACCCGCGCTTCTCGGAGTCGTTTAGCGCCGACTTGTCGCCGGAAAGGAATTTATCCACGCGACCGGGCCGCGACACAATCGTCCGCTCGAACGCCGCGATCGCCTTGGCCAGATTCGCCGACGTCACGCCGCTGTTGAAGGCCTTTCCGAACTGCTCGCGGTAATACGGAATGTTGTCCAGCTTCTCCACAAGGTGCGTGAGGTTCTGGTTCATTTCGATTGGCGCCTGAATCGGGCCGAGGGCCTGCTCCTCCAGACTCGTCGCCCGGCCATCCCAGAACTGGTGCTTCAAATACGCCGCGTTCAGCACAGTCGGCACATGCCGCCAATGCTTCGTACCGGGATAAGCGTCCGACATCTGCAGGCCATTGGAAAAGCCCTTCGTTGGGTCGTGGCACTTCGCGCACGAAATGCTGCTGTCGCCCGCAAGGCGCGGGTCGAAATACAGCATCTTGCCGAGCGTGATCTTGTCCACGGTCTGCGGATTGTCCGCCGGCACCGGCACTTCAACGAGCGGTTGCAGCTTTTTTGCCGGCTCGCCCTTCGCTTCACTCTTCGCAACGAGCATGACGCACGCCACGACACACAACATAACCAACGGTCGGATGGTTCTTGCTTTCATGGTGGTTCCCTTTTTTGATTTGAAGACGACGCCGCAGTTTCTGTTTCGTCGCCCAGTTTGAATTACGTACCGCCGGCATCGCCCGCCTTCGGTTCCAACGTGATGTCCAGATTCACGGTCGCCCCGGCCTTTACCTCCACCTCAAAGGCCTGCTCCCCAAGATGCTCCTGCCAGACGACCAGCTCGTATTTGCCCGGCGGCACCGTGTCGAGCTTGAATGCCCCGTCTGACGCCGTCACCTGATGATACGGATGAAGGAACACGTGCACATACGCGTGCATCCAGTCGTGCACGTTGCACTTGATGTCCACAACGCCGGGCTTCTCAAACTTCTGCGCAGAGCGCATGTTCTGCTGCGGTTGAAGCACATTGAAGAGCGTGTAGACGCGCTGATTTGCCTGAATGTTGTGCGCCACCGGATCGCTGTTGATAATGTCGACCGGTGTGCCCGCCCGAACAGCCTGCACGTGCGGCTCAAACGTGCACATCGTCTGATTGATCAGCGGCTTCTTCGCGTCCTTCGCCCAGTCCTTACCCTCTTTGATGTCCGACAGATACACCACCGCCTCGGCAAGCAATCCCTTGCCGTCGACCTTGATCAGTGCCTCTTCCTTCGGGCGGCCGTCGCACGTCTCATGATCCTTCACGACCTGGATCTTCTTGGGCGGCGGCACCGCGCTGGTGTAGCGCACCGTCCCCATGATGGTGCCCGATTCCTTCACCTCCACCGACTTGTACGCGGTCGGTCGACGTCGGCTCGCCGCATCCTTCTTCCTCGCCGTCGTCGCGGGCGGGTCGCCCATGACTCCTGAACTCAAAATGATGGCAAAAATAGCTAGACCGTGCCCCAGAAATGTGGACATAGACAAAGACCTTTCTTTTGATCGCAGGGGCACCGGAGTATAGTCGCGCCAAATATCCCCCGCCACGTGCGCGAATTCCCTTGACAGCCCGTCTGGCCCAAAGCTACCGTGCCGAACCAAGTCCGTGTTCCCGTCTTTACTGAAAGGACTCCGACCATGTCCACCCCCGCCAAACTCACCGCCGAAGCCATCGGCACCTTCGCCCTCTGCTTCATCGGTGCAGGCGCCATCTGCATGACCACCAAGATGGGCGCCACCGGTGCGGGCCTCCTCGGCGTCGCCATCGCCCACGGCATCGCCCTTTCCATCGCCGTCTCCGCGACCATGAATGTCTCCGGCGGCCATGTGAACCCGGCCGTCACCGTGGCCATGCTCGTCACCGGCCGCATCTCCTTCGCCGACGCCATCGGTTACATCATCGCCCAGTGCGCCGGCGCAACGGTCGCCGGCTTCCTCGTGCTCACTATCTTCAAGGGTATGAACGCCCCCGACGGAACCGCCGTCATCGTCGCAGCGAAACTCGGCACACCCAACTTCGAACCACCAACAGTAAGCATGGGCACCGCTATCCTCATCGAAGCCGTTCTCACGTTTCTCCTCGTCTTCTCCATCTTCGGCACCGCCGTCGACCCCCGCGCCCCCAAGATCGGCGGCTTCGGCATCGGCCTCACCATCTGCGCCGACATCCTCGTCGGCGGCCCCCTCACCGGCGCCGCCATGAACCCGGCCCGCACCTTCGGCCCCGGCCTCGTCGCCACCATGAACGGCTGCCTCGACTCCTTCTGGAGCCAGCAAATGGTCTACTGGGTCGGCCCCATCATCGGCGCAGTTGTAGCGGGCCTGATCTATGACAATCTCGTGATGGACAAAAAAGCGAAGTAACAAGCCCCGAATGGGGCGTCGGACTGTAGCCACGGGCGCAAGCCCGTGGTAACCAATTGAACAAACTACTCAGCCCCGGCAGGGGCGACGGAACACTTACTTCGTTTCAAACAGGTCGGAAACGACTTGAGCCAGTGCGTTGTGCCCGTTCTGCGAAAGATGAAGGCCATCCAACGTACCACCCTGTAATCCCAATATCTTCGTCAGAAATCGTTTAGGAATCAGAGTAACACCGTACCTCGCTGCAACGTCGCGCTGAGCTGTCCCGAACGCGTTCTGGAATGGCAACAGCGGCAATTCAAACATCACGACACTGTGCTTGTCTGCATGAAGCGATGAAAGGAGGGTTTCAAGTTGGCTCTGAAACACGATCGCGTCGATTCCGCCCAAGAGATCATTCCCGCCAATTTCCACAATGACAACTGATTGCGGTCTTGCAATGCCCTTGGCCTGCTTGATGGCGCTCTGCGTGGTTGCGCCGGCGAGTGCAAGATTGACAACAGAATGGCCACTTATCTCTCTCAGCACTACGGGCCAACATCGTTCTCCAACACCCATCCCTGCACTAATGGAATCTCCGACGACATACACGGTTGCTCCGCTCGGCACAACAATCTTTGGTGAAAAATGGAATGGGGCCTCGGCAACGCAAAGACACGCTGTTGCCACAACAATCGTCGTGCCGAATGCAATGCGTGCCTTTCAGAATGACGCGGCGCGCTTGTTGAATACTAAACACCCGCCCACGGGAATGAGCCATAACGCATAGGCCCAACTCGGCAGGGGAGTGGCCGAGAGTAGGACGAAGATGATGCCAATTAATGTGGAGAGCGTGAGAATTGAACGAACAAACCGCTTCTGAAATCGCAGGAGCAATGTCTCGGCCAACGCCACAAGCGCTAGACCGATAAAGAAGAATGTGCCGTCAGCAAAGTAAAAGACAATCGGATTCATCTGATTCTTGGCAGCCTCGCTCTCTCCAACAATACTAACCGCCCAGTACAATAGGATCACAAGCACTCACCAACTCGCGATCTTTCGACACTACCCACAATTCGTGAGCCCCCACCCCACCGAATAGACTACCCCCCATGCTCGCCGCCCACGCCTACCGCCTCCACCTCCTCCGCCACTGGCTCGCCGGCCGTCGCAACGGCGTCGGCCTCCTCGATCTGCTCACCGTCGCCCTCGACCCCACGCTCGGCCGCAAGGCCCGCCGCTACATCGAACGCATCGACGACGAACCGCCCGACTGGCGCGTCACGCTCCGCGGCATCCCGCGCCCGCTCTTCTTCCCCACGCGCGTCGGCCGCTACATGCTCGAATTGCTCATCGTCGAACAGTTCCACGCCCGCGACTGGCATTTCTACCAGATCGAGCCGACCCGCCTGCGCGAGGGCGACATCGTCCTCGACTGCGGCGCGGCCGAGGGCCTCTTCTCCTTGCAAGCCGAACACCTCTGCCAACGCGCCTACGCCGCCGAGCCGCTGCCGATGTGGATCGAAGCGATGGGCAAGACCTTCGCCGGCAGCAACCGTTTCGAATTGCTGCCCTACGCCCTCTCCGATGCGAGCGGCGAACTTCAACTCTCCGACGGCGTCCTCGACTCCACCATCGTCGATGCACCCCGTGTCAAGGTCAGCGCTGCCGGCCTCATCACCGTGCAGGCCCGAACCGTCGATTCGCTCTTCGCCGACCAGGGCAAACCGCTCACCTACCTCAAGGCCGATCTCGAAGGCGCCGAGTTGCGAATGCTCGCCGGCGCCGAGCGCACCATCGCCGCCAACAAACCGCGCATCGCCATCACCACCTATCACGAAGCCGACCACGCCGAGAAGATCACCGCATTCCTCCGAAGCATCGACCCGAAGTACCGCATCCTCACCAAAGGAATCGAACACCGCGCCGGCGCACCGGTCATGCTTCATGCGTGGGTGTGATGAATTACAAAGTAAAAGTGACGAATGCTGAGAGCGGGAGAATCTACTTTGGTAATTGGTAATTCGTCATTCTTCATTGCGGTTTCTGCCAAGCACCGCCTCCCCCGCCCGATACACATCCTCGACCGCTATCCCCTTCAAACACTTCTCATCCCCGCATCCGTTATACGTAAAGCACGGCCAGCACGGCACCACATTCGACAGACACACGCTCCTCGGCCCCGGCCGCGGAGCCCAATGCCGCCAATCTTGCATGCCGCCATAGATCGCAACCACCGGTGTGCCCACCGCGGCGGCCACATGCCCCGCCGCCGTCTCCACGCTATACACCAGCTCCGCCCCGCGAATCATCTCCACCAATCCCGCCCACGACAGCGCATCACACGCATTGATGCAATTCGACAGACCCGCCGTGATGCGCTCAACAATGGCCCGATCGCGCCGCCCGCGCCCCGTGAAGACCAGCGGGCAACCATCGCGCAGCAATCGCTCGCTCAGCTCCCGCCAACGCTCCACCGGCCAATCGCGCACCGCCACGCTCGCCCCCGCGTGAATCACGCGATACGGCCCGCTCATATCCGCCAACACGCGCCGCGCCTCCGCCAGCCCCGACTCCGAAAACGGCAGAAGAAACGCCGCATCCTCGCGTTCGGCCTGCGAAACACCCAACGCCCCCAGCAAGTCCGACTGCACTTCTGTTTCATGCGCACGCCGATACACAAACCGCCGCGGGTGCGTCAGCAGCGGGCCGAAGCCGACCTTCGTATAGCCAATGCGCACGGGAATATTGGCCAGTCGCAGGACCGGAATCGCGTTCGGTTTATAAGCCCGCAGGTCGATTGCCACGTCGTATCGCTCGCGCTCAATCTCCCGCGCCACACGCAGGCAATCGCGCCAGTAGCGCGGTGCCTTCACAAACCGGCTCTCCGGGCCGCGATCCATGAACCAGTGATCGACAACGTGCAAACGCATTACATCGGAGTGCCCCTCAAGCACCGGCCGCGCCCAGCTCCCGATGAGAAACCCAATCGTCGCCTCGGGAAACACCCTGCGCAGAATCGAAACGCACGGCGTAGACATCACGATGTCGCCGAGATGCCCATAGTTGGCGAGCAGAATCTTTCGTGGTCGGGGAATGGCCCGTCGCGGCGAGCGCTCGATGACCGCCAAAACGGAATCCATCAGCGCGGCCGCTGTGTCCGCCACGCGATAGCGGCGTCGATGCTGCTGCAGGATGGATCGCTCGCTCGGCTCGATCATCCCACCATCATCGGCCTGATTCCGCGGCCGGTCCACGCTCATTCAAAATTCGTCCACTTGCGTCTCGACCGCTTTCCATACCGCAGGCCTTCTCCGCTGATCCGCTGCTCTTGCGGCATCGCCGCCTCTTCCACGGTCGACGGGTGCCGGAGGTTGGCGATGGAGAGATCGACGCTGGAGCGCAGATGCTCCACGGCATGGTCCACATCATCCGTTACAAGGAACAGATCCATGTCCTGTTGCGAAATCGTTCGATACCCCTCCAGCATCGTCATGCGCATCATGTTGATCAGCGGCGTCCAGAAGCGCGAATCGAACAGCACTACCGGATACGCCGGACTCTTGCCCGTCTGGATCAGCGTCATCGCCTCGAAGAATTCGTCCATCGTGCCGAACCCGCCGGGAAAGCACACCATCCCCACGCAGTACTTCACGAACATCACCTTCCGTGCGAAGAAATAGTGAAACTCAATCCCGACATTTTGATACGGGTTCGCCTCCTGCTCGTGCGGCAGCGTGATGTTGAGCCCGACAGACGTGCCGCCCGCCTGAAACGCCCCCTTGTTCGCCGCCTCCATGATGCCCGGCCCGCCGCCGGTAATGACTGCAAACCCCTTCTTGACCAGCTCCGCGCCCAGTCGCTCGGCCGATTGATACGAAGGCGAATCGGGCGGCGTCCGTGCCGAACCGAAGACGCAGATGGCCTCGCCGACCTGGCTCATCGTCTCGAAGCCTTCGACAAACTCCGACATAATGCGGAAGAGCCGCCATGTCTCCTGCGATGGATCACGAAAGAGCGGACGGTTCGGCTGGTTCATGCGGTACTCCAGATAGCGCGAGTGCGCCGCACCATGATACTCGGATCACCGTCTCAACGGCCCAGGATGGCCTGCGCCACCGGCGCCCGTTCCAGCTCGATGGCCAGTAGCTCGGCCGCGATACGATACCCCTCGACCGTCGGATGGGTGAGATCTTTGCATAACACGCGGTGCGCCTCCCTCCGATCGGGATATCGCCTGAGATACTCCGGAAGCACATCGATAAAGGGAACAGCGTGCCGCGATGCCCACGCCCTCAGCCTTGCCTGGCTCTGCGTGGATGCGTTGGCGTCAAACACCTGGTCCGCCACGGGAAAGACAATCAGCATGAGCGGGATTCCCGCCTTGCGGCAGGTCGCCTCGATGCGATCGAGCGACGTCATGGTCCGATCCCATGCGTCGCGCACACGCTGCGATTCCTGCTTCTTCAGCAGCTCCGACACGCCGAACCACTCCACGCGCGCCCCCTCCGCTAACAATCCCGTGGTGGTGCGCGCAAGATGCTTCCAGGTGTAAATCGCCCGTCCGATGCCGCTCCAGCAAAGCGGCGGGCCGGGGTGAATCCACCGGGCTGAGAATCGTTGCTCCCACAGTTTGTCCGGGCTAAACGAGGCAAAGACGTCGTTCAGGCAAAACTGCAGCACAATCACGCGCGGCTTCAATCGCAGACCGATGTCCTCCAGCCAATGCGCCTCCTGGGCGGTGTCATAGCCGGCCGTTGCACCCAGCAGAGGGACGACACCATGCCCCGGATGTCGCTCCTTAAGAATCTCCACGGCCTGGACGCCGAAGGCATCGCGATAGCGAACATACCAGCCCTGTGACAGCGAGTCCCCGACAAAGAGAATCCTCGGCAAGTCGTCTGCGGGCCGCGATGTCGGCGCCTCGTCGTCAATGCGCATCCCGTTCTCATCCATGACGACGGGGATACCGTTCTCGAGGGTGCGGCTTCCGGGCACGTTCGTCCAGCCGCGCACGGGGTGATACTTGAAGTTGTAAAGCGCCGGCTCCCACGGCGGAAAGGCAATCGCAATCAGAAGATCGCATGACACAAGCGAAGCGAGAAGCGACAGGGCGAGAAGTAGTTGAGGAAGGCGTGATGGAAGCCGAATCGCGCAACGCACGACGATTATTGCAATGACAAGAATGCAGACGCCAACCGAATGGGCTATCAGTGCAAGCCGCCCGGCATCCTGCTGCTGCGATGTGAATTCACTGAGACCCCATGGACTCGCACCCGCAATCAATAGAGCAAGCACGACGATCGCGGCGGTGGCAAGATCGAATCGGAGAATGAGCAGGCTAATCCGACGATGCTTGTCCAATCCACCTGCCTCCACGGTGACGCGGCGCCCTATTCCTTGTGCATCTTGGAAATGAGAATCTTCGCTGTCTCGGGCCGCATGATCCGCGGATCGACCATCTTGCCGGCGATCAGCATCTCACGAATCTCGCGACCGCTGATCGACACGGGCTTCTCATCCTTGTGGTTCTCCACAAGATCAACTCGGCCGACCGATTCGTAGAACGCCGCAAAACCGACTTTCACCGGCTTGATCGCCAGTTCGCCCGGTAGCTTGTCAAAGATCCGCTGGGCATCGAGGCCGTCCCAGATGTCTTTGCCGTCGTCATAGGGCGCATCGGCATGTTTGCGGCCGATGATGATGTCGGTGAAGCCGAAATTCTGGCGATAGATGCCGTGCATCACTGCCTCTTTCGGTCCGGCGTAAAACATCTTGATATCAAGGCCGAGCAGGATCACGCGATCATGCAAGGTGTAGGACTTCGACTTCCACAAAGCCCCGTCACTATCCCCCTGGCCGAGTGCATTCTGGTCGATCAGCGCCTTGTACGTCCGCATGCGCGTTGCGGCATCGACGTCATCACTCTTCGTCTCGCCAATCAATGGATTCAGCACCGCCCCCGCTGTGTCGCACTGTCGCACAAGCTGCTCCAATCCATACACCAGCGCATACTCATGCGCCCGATGCAGCGGGTTGCGCGTCTGAAACGCCACCACCCGCGTCCAGCCCTTTTTCGCAAATAGCGCACGCGACTCGCGCGGTGTCAGCACATACTCGCCGTATTCCGGATGCTTCGGCTGCTGCAACACCTCCACCTCGCCACCGACCAGCATCGTGCGAGCATCGCCCATCACCATCTTCCCGCCGGGATGATCGGTCCGCTCGGTCTGATACACGCCCTTGATGTACTTGGCCTTGTCGTACGGGAACACATCGGCGACGCGCAGCGTGCCCACTGTGGTGCCGGCCGAGTTTGCCAACCGCACAACCTGGCCCGGCTTCATCGCCTTTGCCGTCGCATCATCCACCGGGAACGAAATGGGAATCGTCCACGCATAGGACTTGCCGTTGTGCTTGATGACGCCCTCGTCCAGACTTCGATGCCATGCCTCGTGATTCATCGGGCCGGTCAACGGGCTGAGACCGCCGTCACCGAATCGATAGAGGCTCGACAAATCGGCATCATCCACGGTTACCGTCACCGCTGCGGACGACGCCTCCTTCTCAAACTCGCGGATGCGATCCAGCTTGACGTGGCGATCCACCGGCTCGGCAAGCCCGCCGTGAACAGGTATCAATGAACTCATGAGTGGTTCCTATCGTGCTTAAGAGGTAATTGTTCCCCGCGGCGTCGCCGTGGCTGTGAATTGGCGGATTGTCCGGCCTCTTGTCGCGTTCATCAATGGCCGCCGTAACCGCTTATAGGGCCGCCGCTTGACCCCGACGCGACTATACTGGATAGTCGAAACCTCGCTGCTGCGCCTGCTCACCGGGCTTTTGGAGCGCATTGTGACCAGTCTTCCGTTATCTGTTTCGACACCACTCGAAAGTCCACCCAAACCGCTGCTGCAAATCCCCACGTTTCGCAACTGGGTTCGCACGCTAATCTGGACGCTCATCATTGTCGGAATCTGCGGAACCGTGTACTGGTTCGACAAATATCAGGGTTGGTTCGAATTCACTACCCGCCGCGACCCCAACTATCGCCTGCTGAAAAACCCCGCCACCTTCGCCATGCGGGCCTTCGGCATCCCGCACTTCACCATCGCATTCATGTTCGCGCTCTCATCGCGCCGCATGAAGCAAGCGCGAAACAAAGTGCTCTTCGCCCTGCTCGCCGTCGCCTCCATCGGTGTGTGCTACCTCTTCTACCGCTGGGGCGCCCATACCAGCCCCTTGGCCGTGTTCCTCTTTTACTTCTACTTCATCATTCACGGCTTCCGCGACGATTCGTTTTTCTACAAGACCTACGGCGACATGCCCGAAGCCGCCCGCGCCACTCACGAGCGCATGATGAAGGTGCTGGAGTGGCTCAGCGTCGGCTTGCTCTTCTCGTTCCTCTGGCCCGCTTACGCCCAACTCGCATCGACCAACGCGAAATACGCCGACCCCGTGCTTGGAAACTTCTTCCCGGCTGATTGGCCCTTCGTGATCCGACTAACGTCGATGTTCGTTCCGATGCTCCTCATCGCCATCGTTGTGCTGTATCGAATGGCGGGCGGATTCCCCGGCGGCGCGCGGGCCTTCTGGCGCACCCATCGACCCGTGCTTTCCATTTACATGCTGACGATGGGGATCATCCTGCTCGCGCCGGCCATCGGCCCGTGGACTTTCGACATGTACATCCTGATGCACTTCGTGGGATGGTTCCTGATCGCGTTGTATCTGATCAAGCGGTTCCCGCCCGCTCAACCGCCGACCACCTGGTGGGGCTGGATGCGCCAAACCCGCACAGGATTCATCACCCTGCACTTCGGCCTCGTCGCCATCACCGTCGCCTTGTTGGCGACGTCAACCTATGTGTATGGAAGAACGGGCCCGATCGAATTGCTCATCGGCGCGCCGGGCTTCTACTACTGGACGCTTGTTCACGTGACGACCAGCTTCGTTCCGCGATAATCGATCGACTATCGTGGACGCAGGGCCTCGCTCAATCGCTGCGCGACCATGGCATGGGCACGCTCATTCGGGTGCTGATCGGTGGGGTGCACCCAAAGCGTCTCGGCCGCCTGGCCACGAAACGTCTCGAATAAATCGATGCACTCGATCCCGTTTTCCCGGCAGGCCGCCGCAACCATCGCGTGCTGTTCACCAAATGGATAAGACGCGTCCAACTGAATAAACACGGGAAAAATAACGACCACAAACCGAAACCGCCGCTGACGGGATTCCTCGACGAAACCCGCCAACGCCTTCTTGCATTCGGCCCAGTCGGCCGACAAGAAACTCTCGCGCGTGGTCTTCAGGAACTCTTGTGCCTGCCGCTGCGACCAGCGAACGCGCTCGATCCACTCCGCGAGCCTCGAAACACGACCAATCCACGACAGCCGAAAGTTCTCCGTCCATTCTGTGTGGTGACGCATCGTCTCGGCGCGCGGCGTGGCGTCATTCAGCACGAAGCCGAGTGTGACCACGTCCGCCTGAAACTGCCAGGGCCCGATGCGAAACCAGTTCAACTCGTCGACCGTTCCCTGCGCCTGAACACTGGCGTTGATCACCTGCGTGCGCCGGCCGGGCATCGCGCCCCCCAACATTGATTCCATTTTTACCGGATACGTGTCTACTTCTCGTACGCCCTCACCAAAAGTGAAAGAATCGCCAAGGCAGACGATCCGCCACACGTCCGGCGGCTTCGCCACGTCGACATCCGCGCCGCGAATACCGCTCGAATTGATGCGATAGCAGATCTTCCCATCAGGCGGCAGATAGCCGCGGGGATTGCCCTTGGGGTCGTAGACCGAGCAAAACTCCACGTTCAGGCGATAATTGAAGCTCTCAAGGCCCTTGCTTTGAACACCAATAAACGGAATACCCGGTTCGATGCGCCGCGCCTGATAGCGCTGCGGACCAACTCCAGCCACTCGCACAAGAACGTCAACAAGGATCACGCTCACAAGCACAGACAGAATTCGGAACCCAATACGACGAACGCGACCAGGTCGCTTGATCGGGACCGACTGGACTGGCAATGGAGTTCGCCGCGCCATGAGTCGCGCAAGTGTAGCCGTGAAGTGTGACCGTGCTCAACAACACGGTCGCGTAATCATCACTTATAGACGTGTGTGCTCTCGGTCTCTTCCACCGGCACCTTCGACTGATCGCTGGTCATGCTGATCTTGAATCGCACGTCGCCGGAATCCTTGCCCTTCACCGTCACGCGATACGTCGCCTTCGTCCGCTCCGGCAACTTCGCCAGCGGCGCGAACGTAATCGTCTTCTCATTCTCGCTGAACGACACCGGGCCGACTGCGGAAACAAATTCCAGCTCTTCGGGCAACGTGGCGACCACCGCAATGTTCGTGCCCTCGGCCGATCCCTGATTGGTCACGACGATCTCGTAGGTCGTGTTCGCACCGATCTCAATCGGATCTTCCACGTCGAGCACTTCCAGCAGAATCGCCGGAATGCCGAGCACCTTCGTCGTGCTCTCGGCCGCCGCCTCGCAGCAGTAGCCCTTTGCCTCCACCGTATTCTTCACAACACCCTTCACCACCGGCTTCAGTGAAACGCTCACCGTGCTCGATGCGCCCGGCGCGATCGTGCCCAGCTTCCACGCCACGCGACTGCCCATCACGGAACCACCCGCCGTTGTCTCCAATAGCTGCGTGCCGCCCGGCAGATCATCGGTCAGCACACAATCATTCGCCGGCGCATCGCCGTTGTTTGTCACCGTAATCTCGTACTTCGCCGGCCGACCGATGTAGCGCGTCTCGGGGCCCGTCTTGGTCACCGCCAGCTCGGGCTTCACCACCGCCACCGTAGCCGACGCATCGGCCGTCAGTCCACCGTCTTCGATCGCATTGCCCGTCGCCGTGAACGAGCCCTTCATCGCCGACTTGAGCGTGGCCGACACTTCGCGCATCTGCCCTGCCGCAAGATCGCCGACCGCAAACGTCAGCGGTGCATCCGTCGTCAATCCAGACGGCAGCGACGCTGTAATGCGGACATTTCGCGCCACGCCCGAGCCTGAATTGCGAACGACCATCGTCATCGGGATCGGATCACACAGAATCACCTCCGGCGGGAGCGTGATCGCAAGCTGCAATACTGGCT
This sequence comes from uncultured Planctomycetaceae bacterium, assembly GCA_964605185.1. GTDB lineage: Bacteria > Planctomycetota > Phycisphaerae > UBA1845 > UTPLA1 > JACRIM01. The sequence goes on along the minus strand of CAZSBF010000016.1, from coordinate 9,486 downwards.
CGACGACCTTCACCGCTGAGCAGATATCCGTACGGAATGTCACGGTCGCGCACGACTCCACCTGGCCGGTTGTCTTCGCGCTGCCGCTGATCGACACGGTCTTCGTCTCGCGCGGGCTGAGCTTGTCCCACGACCACTTCAGATTCGGGGCCGACCCGCCATCAGGGTTCGTACCCTTCAACTCAAACGCCTCGGCCACATGCTCAACCAACTGCACCTCGGCCAGCGTCAGGCCGGTCATGTTTGTGATCTTGATTTCATAGGTATACGGTTCGCCCCGCCGCACCTCGGCCGGGCCCTGTCGCTCAAGCAATACCGCACTCGCGCTTCGATCGCCCGAAGGAAAATAGAGCTGCGTCAACCCCGGCATCTTGCCAACGCCGACCGGCGCAGGAACAGACGGTGTCGGATGCATGGCACCCGCATGGCCGCCATGCCCGCTCGTCATTCCGCGATCGCCGGCCCCAACGGCTCCCTTGGCGTTTCGCTTCTTTGATGATTGGACGTCGCCACCGCTTGGTCCGCCATCGGAGGCATCGGCCACAAGCGTCATCTCGCCGTCATCGACGCGCTTCATCACCGGCTCATTGGCAACCGGCTTCATCGGCTGCGATACGCCGCGCACGCGGCCAGCGTCCTGCGCGCTAACACTTGCCAGCCCCAAGACCGGAAGGACCAAGAGCAACATAGATACGTGTCGCTTACTCATTGCAATTACCCTTTGTGCCTCAGTGCCTTCGTGCCCCTGTGCCTCAATAAAGATGCGTACTCTCGGTTTCCTCAACCACGGTCGTCGTCTGATCCGTCTTCATCGTCGCACGGAATCGCACGTCGCCCGCTCGCAGCGCCTTCACCGTCACGCGATACGTCAGCACGCCGCCCGGCGACACGCTCGGCACCGGCTCAAACGAAATCGTCTGACCCGCGCCGATGCCGCGGCTGGGCCCATCGGCCGAAACGAACTGCAATTCACCCGGCAGCGAACACGTCAGCACCACATTCGTGCCGTCGGCCGATCCCTGGTTCGTCACTTTAATCTCATACACAAGATTCTGGCCGACCTCGATCGGGTCGCTGGTGTCGATGACTTCCAGCAACACGGCCGAAATCCCCTGCACATTGGTCACGCTCGAAGCCGACGCCTCCGTGCAATAGGCCGACGCCGTCGCCGTGTTGTGCATCGCGCCGATGCCGTTGGCCTGCAAGGTCACATTCACCGTGCGCGACGCCTGCGGGGCGAGCGTGCCGAAGCTCCAGGTGAGCTTGCCCGCATTCGGCGCTGCGCCGTCCGACGCACTGATGAACTTCATGCCCGGCGGAATCGTGTCGGTCAGGACCGTGTTCCGTGCCGGGGCATCGCCGCTGTTTGAAACGGTAATCTGATAATTCGCCGGCCGACCGAGATATCGATTCTCCGGCCCGGTCTTGCTCACCACGAGCACCGGCTGCGTCACACGTGTCTGGCATTGCGCCTGCGCGTGCAATCCGCCCTCGGCATTCGCAGCGGCCATCACGGTGTACGTGCCCGAGCCGCTTGCCTTCACGTTAAACGTCGCCTTCTTCGAAGCGCCGGCCTCCAGTGTGCCCGCGTTAAACGTCAGCTTGGTTTGGCCCGCCTCGGTGGTGAGGCCCGACGGCAGATCGGCCGTGACCGTCACATTCTTCGCCGGGGCATCGCCGCAGTTCGCCACTCGCAGTGTGTACGGCAGCGGATCGCACACGATCGCCTCGCCAACGCACTGCAGCTCGACCGTCAGATGCGGCTCGATGATCTCCGTGTCGGCGCAGTCGCGGGCCGATAGACCCATCGCTGCGACGACCTCGGCACAATTCGTGTAACGCCCCTTCTTCTGCGCCCGCACGGCGACCTGGATCGTCTTCTTGCGCCGCGATGAGAGCCGGTCAAAGGTCCATGACAACACGCCGTCCTTGCTCTCCGCCTTGGGGTTCGTCGAAACAAGTTCGATGCCCGCCGGCAGCGGATCGGTTACGACGAGTTGCGTCGCATCGACCGGCGACGGATTTGTCACCACGATCGTGTATGCGAACGATTCACCCATCAGCGCCGTCGCGGGAGCATCTTTATCAATCCCGATGCTCGGCGCCAGCCATTCCTTCGTCGTCTGGCCCGTGGCGATGTGGCCGCCCGGCTTGCAGCAGTGATCATTGTCCGGCCGCACGACGTCGACCTGGATGTGATTGATGCCCGCCGCGGGATCGACCTGGTTCAGCGTTGCCCGCGCCACGCCGGCGCCATCGGTGCGGACAGAAATCGTCTCCGCGCCGCCGTTGTCGAACTTGCCGGGAGGCCCGTCGAGCAGCTTGTAATTCACAATCCAGTTCGCCAGCGGCGTATCATCCGACCGCTTGAAGATGCGTGTGATCAACTCGTGCGGCGTGCCCGTTGGGTTCACCGCGGGCGGCGGGAACTCCCACCGCACGTCGTACCAGTGCTTCACCGCGAAGACCTTGTGCTTGTTCCAGTCGAAGATGGCCGGGCAATAGGCTGTGATGTAGGTCTCGCCTTCCAGCGGCGAAGTGATCACGCACCAGGTCTGCCCCGGTTCAAGGTGCAAATCGTTCGACGGATCGTCATCGCCGCGCGTAATCGTGTGAACATAGTTGTTGGTGTGCGAGACGGCGAAATGATTCGTGATCTTCATGCCACGACTGGCGCGGAAGCCGGATTCATCCACTTCCACGATGTCGCCCACGCTGCCGTCCGAGATGATCCACTCCACGCGGCGATTCGGCAGCGGCTGCCCGTTCTTGTCGCGCACGGTCGCAATGAGGACATGCTGCGTCTTGACCGGGTTCACGTCGTCGGCCGGCGTCAATTCAATCGTGCCGGCAAACGGATCCCAGTCGGAGTAGTAACCACCCTCCGGCGGCTTCGGATGCGTCTTGATCTCGTCACCCGTTGCAGGCCACGTCGCCGAGTGCGGCATGGACTCACGGCAGCCGACCATCGCGGCCAGCGCCAGAATCATGAATGATGCGGTGAGCATGTGGCACAGACTCTTAGTCTGTGTTGCGTAGTTGGTCCGTCTCATCTGCGAAGACCTCCGGAAGTCACGTACGGAATTGGAGCGCGGCAAACAATGATGGGTGACAGTTGGAAACAGTCGCACGTCCTTGTGCATGTCGCGCATCCTTCGGCAGGCGAATCAGTGCGTCGCGTCCGCGCGACCCATCGCGCAGCGCAAGCGCCCTGCGAGCCTCGGTGCCATTGAGACTCATCCCCTTCTTCGCTCCGAGAATGCACGGACTGAAGCTAGAAACGATTCGCGCAAGACCTGCGCGTCGTCATTGAACGCAACGATTCACTCCGTGCTCTGCTGAGCGCAAGAACCAAGCCCGTCAAAGCCGCTGGCGGGCTTCGCCGTGAACTGGGACGTACCATTGGCTCAACAAACCAACGTCCCTGCTGATGTTCTGATGAACGGGCGAAAAAGACCGTCGTCGGCACGAGGTCATCCAAGGTTCCGAAACGAACAGCCCCGTTCACGGGGCTTTCCCGAAGGGTTGCTAGCCCGGCCCTTCGAGGGCCGGGATTGCGAATCGCCATCTCCTTCCTCCCCCCTCCGGTCGCCGTCGGCGACCGGAGGGGGGAGGAAGAAATTAAAGGGGTCGTGTCGCCTTGTTGACCAGTCCTGAAGGACCGGCCTAGAAGCCATTCGGGAAAGGCCGGTGATTGGGACTTTGGCACGGCGAGGATAGCGGATTTTGAGCGAGCGACAATAAGTTGTGGTATATTAAAGCAAAGAGGCTGGTAAGCTATTCTTCTACAGCACATGTATGCTGAATCGCCGGAGAGAACTCAGCTTAAAGAGCTAAAGGGCGAATCCACGAGTTCATTTGTGCGTCCTTGGTTAACGAACTAGCGTGCATAGACAACGGAACAGTCGGAAATGCTATTGTCAACAGGAGAATTCCTATGTTTCACAAGATCGTGATTGTCAGTATTGGCCTATGTATCTCGGCGTTTGGCTGTTCCGAGCATCGGTCGAGCGCTATTACCCCCGGTGCGGCAAAAAAGCATATTCAACCTGGTGTGACAACTCAAGCCGAGGTAATTGAGGTCTTCGGTACTCCAAATGTCATTACCCGAAAGGATGGCGGAGAGATGTGGGTATATGACAAGGTTTCCAGCCAAACAACAAGCGCCGCATTTGGTGCCGGCGGGCTAGGTGGAGGAGGCGGTAGTGGGGGTTTTGGAGGTGGAGGACTGGCGGGCGGCGTCGGTTCGACCGAGCGATCGGAGACGACCGTCATGCTCATTGTGTACTTCGACGAGAAGGACGTTGTTCGCGACTACAAGATTAGCCAAACAAAGTTCTAGCGAGGCAACGAACATGTCATCTATGTCGCTATTCGCGAGAACCATGGCTGTAGTCGCTGGATTGTCGGCTCTCGGTGGGTCGACTGGCTGCGCGCCAATGACGCAGGCAGAAATCAAAATGCTCGAAACGCGTGAGATGGACCTGCCCTTCGACGATGCATACCAAGCGGCAATGAATGGGCTATTTTCACTTGGCTTTACGATAGAACACACTGACAAAGCTTCGGGCATTATGACCGGCAAGCGAAGCGACCCGCAGACAGGTGCAAAAATCGGCGCTGCAGTCGCGTTCGGGATCATAGGCTTGCTTGCAGTCGGAGACCGGAACGAAGCCGTTACTTTCAAGCTCGCTGTGCTCGAAGCCCGGGTTACGCAATTGAGGATGCAGGTCATTGTGAATGGCAAAGCGGTTGTTGATCGTCAGTTCATGACCAAGATATGGCAGCAAATTGAACGGGAAGCCATGCTCGAATCTCGTCCGTCGGATCGCGTTCCAACGACACAGCCCAAGTCGGGCTGATTGCGATCGGCAGATTTAGGATAAGCGCGGAATATGGGTCTTGTGTGCCTCGACATCGAAACTTCCGACTTATTCGACCTTAAGCCGGGCGAAGACTTGGAACAATACGCGCCGTTTCACGGCGCTGTTGCCGCCACACTAACCGATGGTGTTGAATCGAAAGTTTGGCTTTCGCTCGACAATCTCGGTGTACCTTTACCAAACATGAGATATGAGACTGCAAATGAGCTATTAGAGTGGTTATTGGAAGCTCACCGTGCCGGCCACAGAATCGTTGCATGGAACGGATTTAGCTTTGATCTTCGATGGATCGGTTTTGCCGCGCGAAACCTGAAGTTGGCTGCCGGCATCGCGTTGGCAGTTTATGATCCAATGTTGCAGTTTTTTGGTGTTACTGGATTTCCGGTAGGCCTCGATGCGGTCGCTGAGGGCATGGGCCTTCAAACTCGAAAGTCATTGTGTAGCGAAGACGCACCGCGCCTATGGAATGAAGGAGATCATGACGCAGTTATTGAGTATGTGCGTAACGACGTTCAGATTACTCACGACATAGTGACCCGAATTGACGCTGATGGTCAGGTAACGTGGCGCACAAAAAAGGGAGACCTCCGAACCGAGTACATTGGGCCTTTGAAAACAGCACAAGAAGTATTGCTGGATCCTGAGCCGGATCAGAGCTGGATGGACTCGCCTATCCCGCGTCGCAAGTTCTATGATTGGATGGTGGAAGTGGCAGACTCGTGTTAGACGAGTTCACCGGACCAACGAACCTATTCACGGTCGATTCATTACCAACTCAATCCCACCTTCATGGTCCGCACAGCGGACCCTACGATGCTACACTTCCGCAGGGAGCCGTCATTTAGGATATATACATATGAATGCGACACGCGGGTTGAATTCGAAGCGATCGATCGTCGGGGCAGCCCGTGGGCAAACTCCGTCGCCCCTCCGGGGCTTGGTGATTCGCGCGCAAACTTTCCACGGGCTCGCGCCTGTGGCTACGGTCCGTCGTCCCTTCGGGACTGTGCTGCCCATTTACATTTTTCTAGTTGTTCTTGTCTTCACCAGCGCAACGCACGGTCAGGCGCCCGCCAATGCCGCGAAGCTGCCGCCTGAGCTTCGGGACCAGACGCAGAAGGCCATTGAAAAGGGGCTGGCCTATCTTGCTCGCACGCAGGATAAGGACGGCGGGTGGACGGCCAACTATGGCCCGGCCGTGTCGGCGATTGTGGGGCAGGCCTTTGCGCAGGATGCGAAGCACGGTCCTGAACATGTCGTCGTGCAACGGGCGCTCGCCGGAATTCTGCGACACGAGCAGGCCGACGGCGGCATCTATGACCGAAAGCAGAACCTGGCGAACTATCAGACATCGGTGGTATTGATGTTTCTCGCGTCGTTGCCGAAGGATGTGACCGGCCAGCGCGTCGCCAAGGCGCAGGCCTTCCTTACCAAATTGCAATACGACGATGCCGAAAAGATTAAGACGAGCGATACGTGGTACGGTGGCGCGGGCTACGATGGCAAGAAGCGACCCGACCTTTCCAACACGCAGATGATGCTGGAGGCGTTGCATCAGAGCGGTCTGTCGAAGGATGATCCGGTCTATCAGAAGGCGCTCGTCTTTGTGTCGCGCTCGCAGATGCTGGAGAAGACGAACGATCAGAAGTTCGCTCGCGGCGCAACCGACGGCGGCTTCATCTACACGCCCACCGACGGCGGCGTGTCCAAGGCGAACGAGGGGGCGTTTGAGACGGTCGGCCCGCCGCGATCGTACGGCTCGATGACCTATGCAGGCTTCAAGAGCATGTTGTACGCGGGGCTGACGAAGGATGACCCGCGCATCGCCGGTTGCATGGAGTGGATCAAGCAGCACTACACGCTGAATGAGAATCCGAACCTGCCGGGCAAGCGCAGCCACGAGGGGCTGTACTACTACTACCACGTCTTCGCGCGTGCGCTCAGCGCGTGGGGCGAACCGGTGATCACCGATGGAGGGGGCAAGCCGCACAACTGGCGGATGGAGCTTTGCCGGAAGATTATTTCGTTGCAGCGGCCGGACGGGAGTTGGCTGAACGAGAAGGATCGCTGGCTGGAAGGCGATGCGAACTATGTCACTGGGCTGACGATTCTGACCTTGCAAACGGCGATGGCGGAGCAATGAGCACGCATCGCAACTGGGTATTCCCGTTCATACTTTGCGTGATCGTCTTGGCCGGGTGCGCCCCGGCAAACGATGGAGCCTCAATGGCGCAGAGCAACCAGCACGATGCATCGGCGGCCGGTCCGAGCCGGGCCGGGCACTTTGCCGTGCGCCTCAAGCCGGGCGATGATCCGCGCCGCGAGCTGGAGCGATTTGCAAAGGAGCGCGGCCTGCGCGCGGCGGCCGTGGTCAGCGCGGTGGGGAGTTTGTCGGTGGCCGTCATACGCATGGCGGGCGAATCAGCGCCGCAGCGGATGGAGACGCCGCTGGAGGTGATTGCGCTGACGGGCACGCTTTCGCCGGATGGCGCGCACCTGCACATCGCCGTATCGGATGCAACTGGCAAGACCACGGGCGGGCATTTGTCGGAGGGGAGCATGGTTCGCACCACGCTGGAGGTCGTGCTGGTGGAACTGACGGATCTGCAGTTTTCCCGCGAGCAGGACGCCGAGACGGGCTATAAAGAATTGCGCATCGCGCCGCGTTGACTCACGGGTGTGGCGTGATGGCCATGATCGTGAGTTCCGACCTGTCCGGCCCGTAACACCAGAACACGCGGTAGGCGCCGGGGGTTCTATTTTGAACGTAGGCTTCGAAAGCCTTGTCGCCTTTCTTATAGGGATGCTCGATCGACGTGAACTCGTGGGTCTTGAGACCGGGATGTCGTGGGTTGGCCTCCAGGAGGCTGAGGCACTTGACGACCTGTTTGAAAAGCCCCTCTTGTTTCGAGGATTTCTTTTTGTCGGTCTTGCTGCGGGTTGCTTGACTGCGAAGGGCAGCCTCTTGCAAATCATGAAACGTTGCGGCTGCTTCGTGAGTCCATACCAATGTGAAACGTTGGCTCATATCGCAGCGGTGTGTCTATTCGTCGTCGCCCATTCGCTTGGTCAGTCGACGGGCGGCCTTGAGTGACGGGGGCTTGGCGAAGTCGCCGGCTCTCGCCTGTGCCAGACCCTTTCGCACACGGGCAAGGGCTGTCTCATTCTCGTAAAGCCAGGCCTCGCGTTCGGGGATCACGCGGGCCGGATGGATGATGATCGTGCCGCCTTCGTTCTCGACGAGGAACGTGCAATTGGCGAACTCGGCACCGAGGGAGATTCGGCCGCGTTCATCGGCTTGTTTGGTTTCGGGAACTGTGGCCATACCATCAGTATAGCCCATGATCCCTAAATGGGCAAATGGGTATTAGGGAAACAGTGGGACGTCCTGTAAAAGCACCGCACCAAGACATGGTTGGGCGGCGGCAATATCAGCGGAAACAAGAAAGGCCCACCGAGTTTCCCCGGCGGGCCTTTTGATTCAAGCAGATTTCACCGATGCGCGTCAGTCGGCCATGACGAACTTCAGGGCCTTGGCCAGTTCGGCATCGGTGTTCTCGGGGTAGGCGTGGCCGAGGTCTTCAAATTCGGCGATCTTGACCTTGGCGCCTTTCTTCTCGAGTTTCTTGGCGGCATCCTTCGCGGACTTGAGCATGTCGGCCTTGTCCTCGCCGCCGAGGATGGTGTAGACCTTTAGCTTCGCGAGGTCGGCGTCCTCAAAGGCGGAATCCGACTTGGCATTGCACGGGCCGGAGATCGGGATGATGCCGCAAAAGGTGTCCGAATTTCGTAGGGCCAGACTCCAAGTCATCATCGCACCCTGACTGAACCCGGCAAGGACGATTTTCGACTTGTCGATCTTGTGTTCGCCGGCGACCTTGTCGATCGCCATCATCACATTTTCTTCGACGGTGTCCATGTCCTGGCCCCAGTTGAAGCCTTCGCCCTGCTTCATGGTGCCCTGCGGTGTCAGGAGGATGGCACCGGCCTTGTCGGCGGCCTTTTTCCAGGTCGTGGCGGCCTCGTTCATGTTGCCGCCTGCACCGTGGAGCACGACGAGCAGCGGGGTCTTTTCTTCGGCGTCATGCTTCTTGGGGAGGGTGACCTTCCATTTGAATTCGGCCTTCTGCATCTCGCCGCCGGCGCGTCGCTCGCCGCCTTTGGCCTTGCCGCCCTTGGCCAATTCCAGCATTTTCTTGTAGCGGGCGTCCTTGCGGATGCTATCGAGGTCGGAGTCGCCTTCCATTTGATCCGTGATGCTCTGCGGGAAGTCGCCCTTCTTAATGGCGCGCTCAAGGTACTCGAAGGCCTTGTCCTTGTTTCCGGTGAGCGAGTACATGCAGGCGACGTTGTAGTTGGTCAGGCCGACGTCGGCGATCTTCTGGGCCTTCAGCGCGATCTTCAGGGCCTTGTCATACTCCTTGGCTTCGGCCGCGGCGATGAGCTGCTGGGTCAGTTCCTGGACCTGCTCGCTCTTGTCGGCCTCATCTTCGTCATCCTCATCGTCCTCGTCATCGTCCTTGGTCTCCTTCTTGGGTGACTTCTTTTCGACCTTGGCGGGCTTCTTGTCGGCGTGATCGTCGTCGTCATCATCACCGTCGTC
>CAZSBF010000015.1:0-56137 GCA_964605185.1 uncultured Planctomycetaceae bacterium | reverse complement strand
TGTCCTGCAATGCGATCTCGGGCACTGGAACCCTTTCAGCGAATGGAGGAAGCGGCGGTTCTGGTTGCTGTCAAGGTCTCGGCGGAGGAGGCGGTGGCGGACGAATTGAGATCAACGCGCCTTGTGACGCGAGCCCTATGCCCGTGATTCAAGTCCTTGGTGGAACAGGGTTCCAGGCTGGCGCTATCGGAACGGTGTGGCGCACCCAGACATGGATTGGCGACATAAACGGCGACAGCCTGGTGAACATTGTCGATGTCGAGAACTTCGTTAATATCCTCCTGGGGTATGACTCGAACTTGTGCCACTTCGGCACGGCCGACGTGAACCGCGACGGCAGTGCCAACGGCCTGGACGTTGCTCCATTCCTCGCAATGGTGCTTGGCGAGCCGTGACGGCGCACTAAACCATAAACTTGGATAACGGCACCCGTGATGCACCATCGTCACAAATAGTTCATTTTAACGTCATCAATCTGTCACAATGTCATGTTAGGCTGGTCGTGTGAGGCTCTAACACCTCATGTCGATTATCCACATGTGAGGGTACGACGTACGTTAATCAAAAGTAGAGGTTCTTATGAAATACCAGACTTTAACATTACCTGTGGCAGTCATCGCATTCGCAGCAGCGGCTACCCTTTCTTTTGCTGGCGCGGCCAACGCCAAGCCGCTTACAAACTCGTTCAAGGAGCGTCCGGCTACCTGTTCGGCACGGATGCACGTCCTGAACGGGCCATCCAATATCATACTTTCCATAAAGGCCTTCAATCCACAAAACGGTGAGAGCGGTGTATACGGGCCTGTCAGCGTATCTAATTCCGGTTGGGGCGAGTTGTACTTTTTTATCTTTTACGGCGGTTTGCCCGCACTATGTACTGGACTTGATTGCGACACTATCTCTGTAAATGTCTCGCCTCCGGGCGCAGCCGAACTACCAAATTCCTTCGTTTTCGAGTGTAACTAATCGACTTTAAGCGCCGCGCTATGGCTTCATGCTTTGGCGCGGCATGCTTTTTGCCCCGAACCGAATTAAGATTCAGCGCTCGCAGCCCTCTCATTCTTCAACATCGCCAGTATTCTATTGCATCGATAACTGTCCCCGCGTCATCGGCAGTCACGTTCCGACGTTGGTCGGCTTCGCGGACCCAGGGTACGCGGTGGCCCGTCAGGCCCTCGATTTAGTAAGGCTTCTCGGCACTACCGAGAGTCCGGGCGACAACTTGTCACACAAATGCCGCACAACTGTCATAATGTTGTCACAGAATTATGGCATAATCGATTGTGATACGCAGGCAGAAACAACACATCAGAACGACGGCCATCAATGACGACACCGAATCCGTTACATCTTGCCAACACGGCGCAGAACATGGCGAGAAACGCGCCACAGGGCGATGCCGTGGTGTTCAACAAGGTTGCCATAATTTGCATGGGCGTCATGGCGGCGGCTTCGGTCGTGCAGATGCTTCAGCCGCTCTTGCGCAACCTCAACAATAAGGACTCCGGTCACCAGTCCGGTCATGGCAGAGGCCGCTAGGTCAACGTTTCCGCTCACCACTCAATCGCGTCAATCACGGTATCGCTTCCCCCGGCCGCGGTGTCGGTCCGATCGTCCGCTTCCCGGACCCATGAGACACGGTAGCGCGTGAGTCCTTCAAACAAGCGAATCGTCGGCCGCACTTCCGCGTTTAGATGACACCCTTTGATGCGGATTCGCTGGCCCGCCAGCGAAAGTATTATTCCCTCCGATGGATTGAACTCGAAACGGTCGATGGTGTGATACGGTATCGCAACAATGTTCCCGTTGGCCCTGCGAAGCTCTATGCACAAGGCCCGGTCGCGTATCCCACGAAGCCAGCCGAAACATCCCAGGTCGTCGATTTCGCTTTCGTCCGCAGCCGAGGCGACGATTGCGCCGTTGGCGCCATTGCGGGCGGTGTAGCGCTCCAGAATGTTACCGGTCATAATCAGGTCTCTCCTGTTCACGTTGAGCAATGTGGTGCGGTTCGGGAACCGCGGGCTGCAATTGTTCCAGCCGTTCCAGCGTCATCGCGCGTTGGCGCATCCCGCGGCCGTTCAGGAACTCCGTCGCCGACAGGCGGTCGTCGGAGCGGCTGACCGCATCTAGCAGCGCGTCCTTATCGTCGGTGTAGATCGTCGCCCGCTGCCTCGCGCGCGAGACTGAGACGTAAAATTGTTGGCGGGACGCGGCTGGAAAGCTCCGCGCCGACTCGCCGATGAAGACGCGGTCCACAGTGCGTCCCTGGCTCGCGTGGCTCGTAACAACGTATCCGTACGCAAGGTGCCCGAAGTCGCGGGCAATCTTCCAGCCGTTTGTGAGGATGATGTTGCCCTTGGCGTCGAAATCTTTCACGGTGAAAGTCGCGCCATTGTTAAGCCGATGCTCGCCGTCGGCCGTGCTGCCGTTGCGTGTCACGCGCAGGATGTCGCCCGCCGCAACCGGCAGGATGTCGGGGTGATAGACGGTGAACTTTGCCGCTTCGGAGAGCGGTACCGGATCATCCTCTGCGACCACGCGCTCGCCCTTCCGGTAGCCCTTGGCGTTCTGGTGGAACACCAGCACATCGCCGGCCGAGTAGTTCAAGGGATCGCGTCGCTCGGCTTCCGTGAGATTAGCATTCTGGAGCATCACCATGCGATGCTCGCCGCCGGAGAGGCGGCCGGTGCGCTTGAGCTTCAAGCGGATTTCGTCGGTAATCCACTCCCCCTCCAAATGCGTCGGACTTACGACAAGAGCCGTCTTGCCTTTCGCCACGGTGGCGACGTAGTCCTCCGCCAGCGCCTTATAGCGCTCAGTTTCGGTGACTTCACGCACCCAGCCCAGCTTGTCGAGTTGCCGGAACCCCTCTTCCGTCCGGCCTTCGCTTAAAGCTTGCACCGCCTGCTTGTACGCGCCTTTTTGTCGCTGTATCTCACGAACTTCGGCCGGGACCAAGCCCGCCTCTTCCTCCATGAGCCGCAGTGCCGCCCCGCGCTCGACCGAACCGTGTTGCCTCCGGTCCCCGGAGAGAATCACGCGGGCTTCGAGCCGTTCGGCGAGATCGAACACCTGCGTCATCGTCTTCGTGCCGAGCAGACCGGCTTCGTCTATCCAGAGCACCTGTCCGCGCGCCTGTGCCTGTAGCTGTTCATCCTTGAGCAGCCGGGCGACGGTTTCGGCGTTGGCAAATCCTTCCTGCCGTAGCACGCCGCGCGATGCGTCAGCCGAAGGCGCGAAAGTGAAGACTTGCTTGCCGTGCGCCTCAATCGCTTCGACGGCCTCCGTCATCATCGTGGTCTTGCCCGTTCCGGCCCCGCCACTGACAACCACGACACGGTCCGGCGAATTGAGGACATGCAGCACGGCGGTTCGCTGATCGGCGTTTAGCCAGGTGCGTTTGAACGTGTATGTGCCGTCGCCCAGGCGACGGCAGGTGCCCCTGCCCTGCCGCGCGAAATTAATCATCCGTGATTCTTCCTTGAGCACGTCGGCGGTTGTGACCAGCCGCCTTCCGTCGCGTTCCGCGCCGACCAGATGCTGTCCGGCCAGTTTCCGCAGCACGGTTTTCGGCGCAGCCGCGCCGTAGGATCGCTTGAGCGCGACCGTCAGTAGCTTGCGCTCCGGCACGACGGAGTTTCGCTCGAACGAATGCTCAACCGCTCGCGCCACGGCGTCGGCGGCAAGGCGATCATCCTCCGCAATGCACTTCTGTCCGAGCCGGGCCTTAACGGCGTCCAGCGCCGCCAGTTCCTCCGGCGAGAGCCGCGCCTTCCATTCCCGTCCCAATTCATCGAAGGTCAGGTCCTTGCGCTTGCGCTCCCGCGTCTTCGCGCCAAGCTCGCCCTTCTCTTCCGCATTCGTGATTCCCTTCTCTCGTGCCTTGTCTTCGATGAGCGCCGTGCGGCGCGAGAACTTTTCCATCGCCGCCTTCGGAACGCCGGCAACCTCCCATCCCTTTTTCGTGCGTTCAACCGGCAAGCCAAGCTCTTCCAGCTTCCGCGCCAGCCGCGAATGAAACACCGCCTCGAAATACGGCGCGTCGCGCTTCAGTCCCGCAAACTGCCCGGCCTTCCAGCGACCTTCCTTTTCATCCCAGGTCGTGTTGAAGACAAACGCATGAGCATGAAGGTGCGGGTCTGGCACGCCATCCACCGGCCGCGCCGTCGCATGGACGAACTCGCCCCACACCATGTTGCCCGTTATCCGGTCTTCGTTCTGCCCCTTAACACGTACGCGGGTCTGCATTTCCGCTTCCATCTCGCGCATGGTCGCATCGACCGAGTCGCGGAACGCTTCCAGGATACGATCATCCTTGGTGATGCCATAAAGCACCGAGACGCTCTTCGGGACGTGGAAGTTGAAGTCGTATCCGACGCGCCGACCGCAATTCTGCCGCGCGGTCAGCACTTTGCCGGTATTGGGATCGCGGTTATCGCACAGCGCGTCCCAGTCTTTCTGCTGTACGGTGCCGGCAAGACCCAGCCGCGTCGCCCCGTCGCCGCGCCAGTGGCCCGTAAGCTCCTGACCTTCCGAGTAATAGTCAGCGGTGGAGTAGTAACTCTTCGCGCCCTGCGGCGCGGTGTTCTGGATAATGCGAAGCATGTCTCAATTCTACTTCGCGATTACTGCGAATCAGTTAACATTCTCTCGCATTTGATGTTTCTTTCACGAAGCCCGCTGGTTGAACTTCCGGTTCCGTTTCAAAGTGATACATCGGAGCGCGCGTCCGAATCGCATTGATGCACGCCCCGCGTCGGTTGCAACCCTTGCGTGCGCGAGTCGCATCGCTTCCGGCACGAGTCCAGTTGCACCGCTTCCCTGCGCACCATCCGCGCCGGCGTTTCGTGGGTCTTTGGACTGCCGGTCTTGCCTTGTCGCCGGAGATTCGTCTTTTCCTTTTCCCGTGCCTGCCACGCCCGCGGCCTTCCTTATGGCACTTAAAGCCGCCGCCGGGCCGGTCAAGCAGAAAATCGTTTCCCCTGAAGGGACCCACCATTTTCCGCTGTGACCGGTGCGCTGCGCTTGGCCGAGGCCCCCGGGCTGTAGCGGCTTTCTTTGCAGTGCCATCAGGCCGCGATGGTCGCGGCCGGACACTTACAAAGGAGACGAATCATGACTGACGCCAAGAACAACCCCGGACAAACGTCCAAGACCCCGACGCACGTTGCGTACCAGGTACGCGACCGCGAAGGCGCGAAGGCCATCTGGACCCGCATCGGCGCCGCCTGGGCGCACGCCGACGGCAAGGGCTTCAACCTTCAGATCGAGGCCGTGCCGCTCGACGGACGCATCACCCTGCGTGTCGTTTCGGAAAACAAGGAGTAACCGCTGTTCAACCGGGGCGGGCTTCGCGGCCCGCCCCGCATCTTTCGAGAAAGGAGTATTGCCATGACAAAAGAACCCGACAATGCGGACCGCGCCCACTGGGCGGAAAACGCTCTCGCCGTTTTCACCGTCGAGACGTATTGCGGCCGCCATCCACACAATCTGGACCGCGACGACATGGAAACCGCCATCTACGACCTGATCGCCGACTTACTGCACCTCGCCAATCGCAAGGGATTCGACACCGCAGAAGTCCTTCGTAAGGCCACGTTCCACTTCGAGGCCGAACTCGTCGAGGAGGCCCAGCCATGACCAACGTCAATTGCCTTCAAGGCATCGCCTGCCCCAAGTGCGGCAACGACGCCATCATCAACGTCGAAGTCCGAATCCTCGCCGCCGTCACCGACGATGGAGCCGAGACGTTCGGCGACATGGAATGGGACGGTAGCAGTTTCGCCGAGTGCCCGGAGTGCGAGCATCGCGGCACACTTGCCGAGTTTCGCGCCGATTCGCCTGAAAGTGACACGACCGGCGGTCGTCAAGCAGGCCGCTCATGACCGTGACACCCCGCTGCATCAACCCCTTCTACCGCCGTCAAAATCCGGTCCCACCTCCGCGCTTCGTCGCTCCGCTGTACGCGAGGCTCCCGCGCGCTCCGGTCAACGCCAGCCCGGTGCCGAGGCTCACCAGCCTGTACCACTTCGAGCGCGCCGGCGAATACGGCGACCGGCGCTATCCCGGGAACTGCGGCGGCAACCTGATCCGCGACCTGCTGCTCTACTTCCGGCCGCGAAATGTCTGGGACCCCATGTCCGGCAGCGGAACCTGCCGCGACGTGTGCCGCGAACTGGAAATCCCATGCGATTCCAGGGACATCTACAGCGGATTCGATGCCGCCGATCCGGCACAACTTCCGGCCGAGCGGTTCGACTTCGTGTGGATTCATCCGCCATACTGGCGGCAGAAGCTCTACGCCGCCGATGCCCGCGACCTGTCGCGCGCGCCGACGCTTGCTACGTTCCTCGAAATCTACGCGGCGGTGATCGCCAACTGCGCCAAAGCATTGACGCCCAACGGAAAACTCGCCGTCTTGATGGGCGACTACTGCGACCGCGAGGCCGGGTTCGTGTCCCTCGTCTATCACACGAAACGGCTTGCTTTTGACGCGGGTCTTCGGCAGTGTTGCACCGACATCATCCGCTTCAGCCACGGGGCGTCGAGCAGCCGTAAGGTGTACCGATCATCATTCATCCCCGGCCTGCATGACGTGTGCATGGTGTTCGAGAAAGCTCACCTCTGATCGGGACATCCATTTCTACGACGCCTTACCGCGTACCCTGAGCAGCAGGGTATTCGACGCGAACGGGTGGAATTCGGGCATGGTGCTTGCAATCTGGCCGGCCTCGAATCGATGGTGTGCAATTGAAGGGAACAACTCTCGCGGCACGGGATAGCGTGCCTTGGGGTTGTGGAACATCGAAAGCCCCTCCCCCCATGTCTCATGGCATTGCTCATCGACTTCGTACCGGAATACTTTTGGAAGCCAGGCGTTGCCGTCATGGTTGTAACACGTACCGATTCGGATCATCGTGACCTCCGGATGCCGGAATCCCGCTTGCCTCCCCAGCCGATTGAACTTGGAGATCGTACCACTGGCCGAGAAGAGGACTGCGCTGATATTCTCGGCATCCGGCTGAAAGAAAAATCCAGACGGAATGCGCTTGTCGCCCACCTGGTGCGTGTCGATTTTCTGCGGCGTAATCACCATCTTGCCGTGTTCGTCGTAGTAGAAATCGTGATGTACTCCGTAGAGATAGTCCATAAGGCCAGTCGAAGTCCAAAGCATTGACTGGTCGTCATGAAAATCCGCGATCGCGAAGACAAGCGGCTTATCCTTCACGTTCTCTAGCTCCCAGTATTTCTTTTGGAGCTTTGAGAAGAGCGAACTCCCAAACTTGATCGGGATTTCATCGCGGTTGCGTTCCAGCATCTCCTCAACGGTCGGCTCTCGTGGTTCTTCGTCGAGCAAGAGCCTCCTCTTGTATTCTGTTCGTCGGCCCACGATTACTGCTTCGACTGCGACAGCCTTACCATATTTCCGAACCATGAAATCAGGCGACGGGTACTCCCGCTCAACGAACAGCTTTTCCTCGCCCAGGTAGGCGTTCAAGTACAATTCCCAAAGCCTTGAATCAAAGCCTTTAGTCTGGAACTCTTTGACGAATGTCCCGTCTATATCAACGAAATGCGGCATCATCTCGCTGATAATCGATCGTGCCGGCAGGAATGCTTCGTTTGTCGCCAAGTCATGAAAACAAGGATGCTGCTTCTCGTTTGGGACAACCGGAGAGAAGAGGTCGATAGGCTGTCGCTTGTCCCCCTGTGGATACACTTTCAGCCCTTGGCCAGTATGCCATTTCATGCTTCGATGAAGCTGATCGCGCGCCTCGTCAACCGAAGGCACAGACACTTCCAAGTCGAAGCACCGATACCGACGCCCCTCGTCCCTCGCAAGCATGACCGAGACGAAATCGTTGTCGATGAGGTCTAACAGAATGACGCCCAGGATCGTCTCATCTTCATTCGAGTACCACTCAAGTTCCTTGCCGTAGAATTCAAGCCCAGCGCTGCGCGACGCGCTAACAAGCGCCGTAAATCGCTTCACATCCAATTCACGGATTTCTATCGGTTTCTCCGTCATTTGGTAGTTGCCCTCCAACTCAACTAAACGGAATCGAATTCGCGAGCCGTCGCAAGGGATTCCTGGCACACAGGCGTAATTATAGCAACCCAATCCCAGCGGCCTTTCTGCAACGGCCGCGCCAGTCGGGATCGCGCCTTTCACGACGTTTGCCATTGAAATACCAGGAGAATCCCTCCGGCTCGGAGCCTGACCGGCAGATGGGTGCGGCGAAGGCGTGACCAAGCGCCTCGCCTCCCGGCCGGTCGCGTCGGGTCCCAGCCGCCGGTGAGAACCCGACGGCGACGGCCTTATACGGCAGTCAATCCAGCCCTGCCCCATGTTCCGAAACGGAACGACCACCCGGCAATCCCTGCCCACCAACCGCCTGAAAACCCGCTCTAATCGAACCCGTTTTCAACCCCGCAGGAATGTGGTACACGAAATGGCACGCAACGAAAAAGTGCTGTCAGACATCTCCCCTTAGCGCTGCTAAGGACAAGTTTCACCGTGAAAGCCTGCATGAAAGCATGTCAGCTTGCCATCATGCTGGCATGACAGATGGAAGGACGGCAGGCGTGCAAGCCGGATGGAAAGCAACCTGTCTGGATTGCTTGATTGCAAGCAGCCCGGCATGTCAGCTTGCCTGATTGCAGGCAGGTAGTCTTGACAGGTTGCTTGCAGGACGGCGAGCTTGCATGCTGTCTGCAAATAGTGCTTGCCAGCCTGCATGAAATCATGCTATCCGTCTTACATGATTATCGTCGTGGCGAATTCCAAGGGCGGCGTCGGCAAATCGACGCTTGCCGTCCACCTGGCCGCGTGGCTGCACGAGCAGGGCCACCGGGTGACGCTCGCCGACTGCGACACGCAGCAGTCGTCATCCGAGTGGATACGCGAGGCGATACCGGAGATCAAGGCGGTCCGCCTCGACAACCCCGACATCATATTGAACGAGCTACCGATTCTGGCCCAGGACGCCGACTACGTCGTCGCCGACGGACCGGGCAGCCAGACCGAGACGAGCCGCGCGCTCTTGCTTCGCGGCGATCTTGCGATTGTCCCCTGCAAAGCCAGCATGTTGGAGGTCCGCGCGCTCGCCAAGGCGACCGAGGTCTTGCGGCAGGCCCAGGACATTCGCGGCGGAATTCCGAAGGCCGTTATCGTCCTGAGCATGGTCGGGAAAAACTACCGGCTGACGCAGGACATGAAGGATGCCGCCGCGGCGCTGTCGCTGCCGATGGCGGCGACGGCGATGACCCTCCGCCAGATTTACGCGGATGCGCCGGGGCAGGGGTCCGTCGTTTGGAATCTCGGTTCCCGCGCCCGCGAAGCCTCTCACGAGGCCGATCAGCTCTTCCGGGAAATTCTCCCACAGGCGGTTCGGGGACATGCCACCAAGGGACCCAAGGTCCAGGCGATCAAGGGATGAGAGAGGCAACCAGCATGGCCGAGCGACGTTCACTGACAGAAGGATTGAAGGCCACGCCGGTCGTGGACGTGGTGAAGGAGAAGGCATTCGTCTTCGGCGAGAAGGAGCCGCCGAAGCCGGCCGCGCCGGTCGTCGCTACCGCATCGCTTAACCGCGTGCCGATCAGCACGCGTATCCGCGACGACTTCGCGCGGGCGCTGAAGCGCGCATCGCTGGAGCGGCAGCTTGAAGGCAGGGAGCCGAACACGCTCCAGGACATTCTCGAAGAAGCCATCGAGCCGTGGCTCAAAGCCAACGGCTACCTGTCTTGACCGTCAGCAGAATCGCCGCCGGATTCCAACGCGGCCGGAGCAGGCGAGGGGAGGGGCGCCGCATCCCCGAGTTGAAGTTCCTGTTGCCGACTCGCACCCTTCAGGTGATAGGTCCGCACGAAGGCGAGGCGGTCGCCGTTGAACATGAACCGGATGTTGACGAAGAACACGCCGTCGGAGGGGCTGCGGTAAAGGAATTCCTTTTCGAGAAGTTCCCGCACGCCGCGCTGGTAGGTGCGGTCGCTGATCCCGTGATCCTTGGCGACGTACTGATTGAGCTTGATTTCGTCGGAGCCGGGATTCGCCCGCATTTCGTGGTAGACCAGCTCGAACACCTGCAAACCCGTCTTGGACAGATCGGCCGCTTGCTTGATGCCATCGAGGAACATCTTCACGAATCGGCTGCTGTCCACCTCCTCTTCCCACCAGAAGCCCATGCCGCCGATGCCCTTCAGTTCGCCGCTGCTGTTGTCAACGATGACCGAACCCCGGCCGCCCGGCACCTGAAACCGCTTGGTCCGAGTCGTGATGCCATTGGTAGTCGGCACGCTTGGATTGGTTCGATACACAGGGAATCCACGCTTGGTGCTCACCTGGTTGTCCGCCAGTGCCGCAATCTGTCGCCCTTCCGTCATTTTCCACCTCCGAATTTGTCACTAGACAGACAGCACATTGGCACATGACCGACAAAGGCGCAAGTCCTTTTTGACGGTTCGCCGACTGATCCTGACGCTTGGCCGTCAAATCGTGACGGTTCGGTTCGAGGAAAATCAAAGAGTTGCGCTATCGCTCTTTCTTATACTAAAAAGCGCTCAACACGGCCGACGCCGGAGCGCGCCTCCGGATCGCTGGCGACGGCGTCGGCCTCCACAACCATTGAAAGAATCGCCCCAAAACGCGACGGACCTGTGGATAACTTTCAGAGTATCGAGCCAGCCGTGATGAGAAGGCAACAACGAGTTACCCGAGTGTTGCGCGAATGACACAAGAAGCCGTGACTTCGAGTTCGCGGTGAGGCCCTGTGGCATTCAGGAATAGATTCGAGCCGGTTGAACCGCCATCGCTTCGCAATAGGAAGCCCGTAGAGCGTAGGAATGATATCAGTCGGAGCTTTACCGCCTAAGAACCTATCTCGCTTCTGGCAGGTCGATTTCAAGGAGTCATCGCAGCAAGAAGGAACTTCATCCTGGACGGACGCTTTCCCTTCTTGCTACCGTGATTGTCTGCGTCGGCGGAGAATGGGGGCGAATCCGGCAAGCATCAAGAGTGAAGATGGTTCGGGCACGGCTGAATACTGGAATCCTGAAATGTACTGGTCAGCAGATGCAAACGAGCAACCCGCCGTTGTCGTGCTTCCCGTGAAGCCAATATACGTCGTTGAGCCGCCCAAGACTGAGGCGAGATTCCCGACGATGAAGTTTCGCGTTGATGTTGCGGATGTGATGGTATCTACAAGCGTCTCGCTGAGGATGCTGCCGTTGTAGCTTAGAGTCACGTTAATTGGATTGCCTGATGCCAGATTCACCGGATTAACGGATGGCGACCCCGTACCAACCATGCCGTTCGTGTAGAAACCCGACGAATTGCTCTGTAGCTGTAGAGAAACGGCGGCGCTGTTCATGATGCTGTCGGACGTGAAACTGTTCGAGCCGTATCCCAATCCCCTCCCAGCGGAGCCAAGCGCGTTCGGACCGGTTGAGTCGTTGTGCAAAACAAACGTCACTCCGTAGTCGCAACCGAACGCGATGCCGGCGTTTGAAGACCTGTAAGTGAACGCCACAAGAAATTCCGCAAAATCTTGTGGAGTGTTATACATGATGCTTCGCGAGGCATTCCAGCCTTGGTTGGTTAGATGGATGGTATTGGAGTCCGGCAAATCGGCAGGAGCACCTGTGTCATAAGAGGCTTGGTTGTAAGTCCAGCCAATAAGGCTGTTGAAGCCGGACGTATCGGCGATGACCGGCCCCGGTGATACCGCAAGTACTCCAGCGATAAGAGCAATGAACATCAGAGGGTTTTTGAGCATGGAGAATCCTCTCTGGATTGAAGGCATGACCAGTCATGGCATCGGAATCAGCGTCTCTTGGGCACCGAAGCCGACACAGCGGGTTCCATCCGCTTGCAACTAGAGTATGACTTTGTTTAAGCCGAAAAAAGTCGTCACTCTTATTGACAACAAAGATGTTGTCATCAATTCTGACGACAGCCGTCGTCACCGGACGAGCGTGCTTCGAGGAACACGCGAAGGACGAGTTGCACGCGGTCTTCGACGCCAAGACGGTCGAAGACACGTCGCAAATACGTCCGCAGCGTCGAAATCCCGATCTTTAGATCAGCCGCAACCTGCTTGTCGCACATACCGCGCAGGATGCACTCCACCGCCCGCGCCTCCTGTGGTGCCAGGCCGAGCGCTGATGCGATCCGCGTCCAGGTTTGTCCGTCGAATGGGAAGGGAAGGGGCTCGCGAGCAGGTTGCCTTGGAATGGGTTTTTTCCGTCGGCGGGCCATCGGCGATATCCACAGAATCCCAGCTTGCTGCTAAACTAGCAGCAGCCTTGCCGGAGTTTAGCCTGCTGCTGCTATGGCAGCAAGGCCCCAACAGAAGCCGGCTTACAAGAAAATGTGCGGGATGCTCCGCGCCATGCGGGCCAAGGCCGGCCTGACGCAGCGAGACCTTGCACGTAAACTCAGGATGCACAACACGATGGTGCATCGGTCCGAGATCGGCGACCGCCGTATCGACCCGGTCGAATTCGCGGCATGGTGCCGAGCCTGCGACGCCGACCCCGGCGAGGTGATTCGAGAGATCGGGTGACATTCGACCTGAGGGCAATAGGCAGCCTTGAAACCGTGCTTGGCGGTGAGATACGCACGGGAAAGGCCGACGGCGAAATCGACGCGGGAGCCGCTAGCGGCCAGTGTAGGGGTGTCTCGCAACTCCCGAAGCCTATCGCATTGAACGAGCCGTCGCCGCCGGTCAAAATGCTCTTCCGGCTGTGGCGCGTCCTGAGCGTTCGCCCCGAAAACCTGATCGCAAGGATCGAGCCAGATGAGCGGCTATAAGTTCACGGATCGAACAACATGAAGAAGCCATTTAACCACCAATCCCCGCTTCTCCATCAGCTCGAAGAAAGGGGGCTCGAATTCGATCAGAAGCTCCGGTGCGCCCTTGAAATCTCTGCCAGCAACCCCGAATTGGATTTTGAGGGGAAGGGGTATCCGGATTCGTACCTGTTGCTCGCATTATACCGAATGAATACCGCACTGACCCGGCACGTGAGGCTCGATGAAAGTCGCTACACAAACATTTTTCATGAGTATCGACGAGCGCCTCGATGCGCACCCGCCGACGTGATACCGAGTCGTCGCTGTTGTAATCTGCTGGACGCCATGGCAAGGTACCCTGCCGAGGACAACACGCTCGGAGTTGGTCACTTCTTGCGTGCGCTGGCAGATGTCTCACTTCACGAGAGCGCTCTTGATGTTGGATTTTACCCCGCAACCGGAAGGAATGTGCTTCATCCGACTTTTGCAATCGAAACCCTCCTGTGGGGCATGGGGCATCATGCATGGAAGCCCCATGAAGAGGCGACCGAAGTTTGTGATTTGCTTCGGAGTTTCGAGAAGCTAGAACCGGTCGAGGATATACAGTATGTGCTAGACCTCCGCGAAGATCGCATCGTCTTTCGCCCAACAAGTTGCCTCGGTGACTTCTCGTTCAGTACGGAAGCGGGTTTAGTCGTACCGACGCGTGCCATCCTTACGCACTTTAGAGACCAGTACGGCGGATTCACTGAGGATGAGATTCAAGAACTCGAAGAACTGATCAACAACCCGCGAGCACGAGAATCTGAATTGCAGCAATTTTTCGAGCGATATCCTCACTTCTTCCGGAAGTGGGATTGTCGTGACGTGTTCCCGCAGGTCTATCTCGACAGAAGTGACTCGGGACCCCTCGTACCCGACTTCATTCTGACGAATCCCGAATTACAGAAGGCCGTAATCTTGGACCTGAAGAAGCCATTCGCACGAATCGTGCGACGGCAGAAGAACCGCGAGCGATTTTCTGCGGCAGTGTTGGAGGCAAAGGCACAACTGCTCGAGTACCGAGAATGGTTTGCCGATCCGGGAAACCGGAAACGGTTGACAAAGAGCATCGGAATGGAAATCTATCAGCCGTACCTGGCCGTCGTCATCGGTAGGTCGTCAGAGTTCAGGCCGGGAATCGAGCGCCAGAAGCTCGCTGCATCCGAACCACAACTTGAAGTCGCGACGTTCGACGATATTGCAGCGTATGCAGATCAACGTCGTCTAATAATCAAGCGGTAGGTCCAAAGACAACCCTTACGGCTTGTTAGGCGATCATCCGCGCCAAGCTGGTGCGTAATAATCGCGTCGTCGAATCCGCTCGACCTTCCTGGCATTCTGCCGCGGCTCCCAGCTATCGCCGCTTCGCGGGCTTCGCCGGCAGTCTGTCAGCTGTTGCGCCGCTCACTCCCCGCCGGCAATTACTGTCCTGCCTTTACGGTTGAACGATCCATTGGAACGTGCTATGCGAACTGCGAAGCCTCACATCGCGGGAACATGTTTGACGGAACGTCACAGGCCGACAACGTACCTATTGCAAAGCCCGGCACGGGCACGGTCGATCTGTCGCCTCTGAAAGCCGGATCGGGACAAGTCACGGTTCGGCCAGGCCCCCAGGAACACAACCGTCCTGATTGTTCCTGAGCATGGGCCGCAGGTCACGTCCCCCTCAGCATCCCATTCTGCCGTTCCCGTCCGATGCGGACGATCCACCGATTGCTCTCGAAGAACCCCCGGAAACACAAGCAGGAGGCCACCATGCCGTACAAGACGATCATCATCGAACTTCTGCGACAGCAGCCGTGGCTCCACGGCCGGCTCCGCCGCAAGCGGAAGGTGCTCGCGGTCGTGAACCACTACGCCGGCGAACTGAAGACGCGCCACGAGCACTGGAAGGCGACGCTGCCCAACAGCCGGCCGTCCATCGACCCGATCCAACTCGCCAGCGCGGCGATGGAGATCGCCCTCGCCGAGGTGAAGCCTCGTTTGCGGAACGCGTCGCTGCCGGGCGAAAAGAACCCCTCGTCGTCGGGCGCCGCAAGGGCGCGGTTCCGCAAACGCACGTCGCGCGCCTGAGATGGGCAGGCGAGCCGACGCTGTTCGACCTGCTGTCGCCGCCGACATCGTCTGAGCCGCGACCGCTTTCTGAGCGAACCACTTCGTCCCCCGACAAATCCGAGCCGACGACACCTGTCCAGACTGCCGGCGGCGAAAAGGAAAAAGCACGCGACATCATCGCCGCCATCCGCACGCTTCAGCAAGTCGAAAGCGAAAAGCGACCGGCGACACGAGATGAGCGGCAGGCGCTCGCCCGCTTCGCCGGCTTCGGGCCGGTCGCCCTGTCGATTTTTCCCGACCCGTTGACGCATCGCTACAAGGACGCCGGCTGGGAGAAGCTCGGCGAGGAACTGAAATTCCTGCTCACGCCTTCCGAGTACGACAGCGCCAAGCGCACGACGTTCAACGCCTTCTACACATCACCCACCGTCATCGCCGCCATTCACGAGGCCATCGCGCGGCTGGGTGTGCCTGACGATGCCACCATCCTGGAACCCGGATGCGGCATCGGCAACTTCATGAGCCGGGGTAACGGGAAGCACAGTTTCATTGGCGTCGAACTCGACTCAATCTCCGGTCGCATCGCGCGGGCGCTGCATCCCGACCAGGACATCCGCATTGAGAGTTTCCGCGACACGAAGCTGCCCGAGGATCGCATCGACGCCATGATCGGCAACGTACCTTTCGCCGACATCAAACTCGACTATCACGGGCAGAAGCTGGCGATCCACGACTATTTCCTTGCCAAGTCGGTCGATGCGCTGAAGCCCGGCGGCGTGCTGGCCGTGGTCACGTCGCACTTCACGCTCGACAAGCAGAACGCCGCGATCCGCGAGTATCTCGGCGACAAGGCCGACTTCGTCGGCGCGATCCGCCTGCCGTCCGACGCCTTCAAGCGCGAGGGCACGGCCGTCGTCACCGACATCGTGTTTCTGCGAAAGCGGGCAGCGGGCGAACCGGCCCATCACGTCGATTCCCAATGGCTTGCCGTAGCCCCGCTCGTCATCGACGGCGTTGAAGTTCCGGTCAACCGCTATTTCCTCAATCACCCTGAGATGGTGCTCGGCACCTGGACTAGGCAGGACACGCTTTATGGCGGGGAAGGCTACAGCGTTCGCGGCGACGGCGATCTCGCCGCAAAGCTCAACGTTGCAATCCGGCAATTGCCGCAGTTCCAACCGGCGCCGGCGTCCCGCGAATCCGAGCAACCCGCCGCGACGTTCACTCCGCCGCCGCCCGAGAAGCACATCAACGAGGGGAGTTTCTTCGTCCGAGACGACAACTCCATTTGCCAGTTGGTGAACGGCCAAGGCGTCGCCGTCGAATACGGCGGCAAGTCGCTGAAGGCCAATGGGACGTTGACAGGTCGAAGGCTGGCGGGGCTGATCGGTCTGCGCGACCGCGCCCGCCGGGTGCTGCAATCACAGAACGAAGGCTGGCCGTCAGAACATCGAGACGATGCGCGTCGCGAGCTGAATCAAGCCTACGACCGATTCCACCGCGCCTACGGCCCGATCAACAAGACCAGCTTCAGCGAAAGCCGCGACGGCAGCGTCATTCGCCGGCGTCCCAATCTCGTCAAGTTCATCGAAGACCCCGACGCGATGCTGGTCATGTCGCTCGAAGACTACGACGAAGTCACGGAGAAGGCTCAGAGAGCCGCCATAATGAGCAAGGACGTGGTGGGCAGGACTCCGCCCGTCACGCAGGTCAAAAACGCCGAGGAAGGCTTGCTGGTATCGCTCAATCAGCGGGGCAGGGTGGACCTGCCATTCATCGCCGAACTGTACGGCAAGCCGGAGGATCGAGTCGTCACCGAACTGGGCGATCTTATCTATCACGATCCGGAGTCGAAGACGTGGAAGACCGCCGACGATTACCTGTCGGGCAACGTCCGCGCCAGGTTGGCCGCAGCCGAAAAGGCCGGACGGGCCTACAGCCAGAATGCCGAGGCATTGCGGCGCGTGCAGCCCGAGGACGTGCTGCCCGGCGATATCGACGCCAATCTCGGCGCGCCGTGGATACCGGCGAGCGACATTCAGGCGTTCGCGGCCCACCTGTTTCATGTCGATGCGTCAGCCGTTCCGGTGACGCACCTCCAGAAGGATGCGGTGTGGAGCTTGGACGCCGGTCACGCCGCGCGGGCGTCCGTCGCCGCAACCTCCGACTTCGGCACGGCCCGCGCCAACGGCGCTTGGCTTCTGGAACTGGCCCTCAACATGAAATCGCCAGTGATCTACGACATCATCGACCACGGCGACAAGGAAGAGCGCGTCGTCAATCAGAATGAGACGCTCGCCGCGCGCGAGAAGCAGAAGCTCATCAAGGAGCGCTTCCGCGCCTGGGTATTCGCCGATCCGGAGCGGACCGAACGCCTCGTGCGAATCTACAACGACAATTACAACAATCTCCGGCCGCGCCTGTTCGACGGCTCGCACCTCGACTTCCCCGGCATGAACCAGACGATTCACCTGCGCCCGCACCAGGCCGACGCGATATGGCGGGGGATGAGTTCCGGGAACACGTTGCTGGCCCACGCCGTAGGAGCCGGCAAGACGTTCACGATGGCGGCCACCGGCATGAAGATGAAGCAGGCCGGCCTCGTCAAGAAGCCGATGTACGTTGTGCCCAACCACCTGCTGGAGCAGTTCGCCCGCGAGTTCATGCAGCTCTACCCCAACGCCAGGCTGCTGGTCGCCGGCAAGGAGGACCTGCGCCGCGACCGCCGCAAGCTGCTGACCGCCAAAATCGCCAGCGGCGACTGGGACGGCATACTGGTCACGCATTCCTCGTTCGAGCGGATCGGCATGTCGCGGGAATATCAGGAGAAGTTCCTCACTCAGCAGATCGCCGAGTACGACGAATTGCTCCTTGAACATGCCGGCGCCAAGGGATCGAACCGCAACATTATCAAGCAGATCGAGAAGCAGAAGGCGGCGCGAATCGAGCGGTTGAAGGATCTGCTGGCCGAGGAAAAGAAGGATGACGGTCTCGTATTCGACGAGCTGGGCGTGGATCACGTGTTCATCGACGAGGCCCATTTCTTCAAGAACCTGGAGACCCCGACCAAGATGGAGCGCGTCGCCGGCATCCAGACCGGCGGCAGCGAACGCGCCTTCGACGTGTACA
This sequence comes from uncultured Planctomycetaceae bacterium, assembly GCA_964605185.1. Lineage (GTDB taxonomy): Bacteria > Planctomycetota > Phycisphaerae > UBA1845 > UTPLA1 > JACRIM01. The sequence goes on along the minus strand of CAZSBF010000015.1, from coordinate 38,112 downwards.
TGAAGGCGAGCTACCTGGGCGAGCAGCATCCCGGCCACGGCGTGACGTTTGCCACCGGCACGCCGGTATCGAACACGATGGTCGAGATGTACACCATGCAGCGATTCCTCGACCCGGCGGGGCTGAAAAGCAGGGGACTGGAACACTTCGACGCCTGGGCAGCCACGTTCGGCGAAGTGATCGACACGATGGAGATTTCGCCGGACGGTGCATCGCTGCGCCCCCGCAGTCGGTTCGCCAAGTTCACCAACCTCCCGGAATTGCAACAGATGTTCCGCGCCTTCTCCGACGTGCAGACGGCCGACATGCTCAACCTGCCGCGGCCCCGGCTGCAAAGCGGCAAGCCGATCATCGTCGCCTGCCCCATGTCGGCGGAACAGCACGCCTTGCAGGACGGGCTCGTTGCGCGATACGAGCGGCTGCGGACGGAGAAGGTGGACCCGCGCGAGGACAATGCCCTCAACATCACCACTGACGGCCGCAAGCTGGCACTCGACGGCCGGATGCTTTCCGCCTCTGCTCCTGACTTTGCCGGCTCAAAGGTCAACCGCCTGGTGGAAAACGTCGCCGCCACATGGGAGAAATCCGCCGCGACACGCGGCGCGCAGATGATTTTCTGCGACATGGGTGTACACGCGACGCCGTGGGGATACTCGGCCTACGACGACGTAATCGAAAAGCTGGTTGCACGCGGCATCCCGCGCGCACAAATCGCCGCCATCGGCGATGCCGATTCCGATGCCAAGAAGCAGGCGCTGTTCGAGAAGGTCCGCAATGGCTCAATCCGCGTGCTGATCGGCAGCACGCAAAAGATGGGCACCGGTACGAACGTGCAGCAGCGGCTTGTGGCCCTTCATCACCTTGACGCGCCGTGGAAGCCGGCGGAAGTCGAGCAGCGGGAAGGCCGTATCCTGCGTCAAGGCAATACCAACGAAGAAGTCGCCGTTTACCGTTACGTCACCGAAGGCTCGTTCGACGCCTACATGTGGCAAGCCCTTGAAACCAAGGCCCGATTCATAGGCCAGGTCATCACGGGAAACAATGCCGCCCGCCGCGCGGAGGATGTCGGCGGGCAGGAACTTTCCTACGCGGAGGTCAAGGCCATCGCCTCCGGCAACCCGGCCGTGCTGACGCTCGCCGAGGCCGACGCCGAGTTGCAGCGGCTGGCGCTCTTGAAAAAGAACCACGTCGATGAGCAGTACGTCGCCCGCCGCAACGTGCGGGATTTGCCCGAGAAAATTGCCCGGCTGAATGAGCGGCTATCCAACCTCACGAAAGACCAATCAACCGTCGCCGCCCATGCCCGCGACCCGATCACGATCAACGGCCACGAGTATGCGAAGGATGAGGCCGTCGCCGTGCTGGGCGCGCAATTAGACAAGCTGCCGCGCGACGTGCGGCAGGAGCAGCGCGCCGCTCTTGGCACCTATCGCGGCCTGCGCTTCGGCCTCGTGCTGCATCGAGACTTCCCGCCCGACGTGTACATGGAAGGTGCGACCACGCGCTACGACCGTCTCATTCGTGGCAGCCACGGCCCGCGCGCCGTGCTCAATGCCCTTGAGCGGCTGTGCAACGCCCACGGCAGCAAGATCGCCGGCGTGAAGCAGGACCACTCCATCGCCGAATCACAACTCCGCGACTATCAGGCCCGCATCGGCGAGCCCTTCATCCTCGAAGCCTACCAAGCTGATCTGACGCAGCTGCGCGACCAGCTCAAGGCAAGTCTCGCCGGAACCACGATGCGGTCAGACGAAGACGCAACGCCGGAGTCCGGTATCGGATCGCCGCTCACGACGGATGAACTCGCTGACCGGATCAAGGCGCTAAAGGCCGAGCACACCATCGAGGCCGCGCCCGAGCGCGCCGGCACCCGCCGCCTGGACGCGGAGGAACCCGTTACGGTCCGTATCCGCCGTCGCATGGCAGTGCCTTCGGCCACTGACCCAGCTACTCTGCTCGACGATCCGAAATCGGCATTCGGGGGAATGCGCGCCGATCGGTCAATGGATAACCGCCGAGCGGCGTATCGAAACGAGGCTGGCCAACCGCCGCGTCCCCTCCCGCGTTGACTTCCCTAGCACCCCGTGTTACGCCGAAAGCCGGTAAACTGCCCACATTCTGCTGGACAAGAGAATGACCGAACCGACCATCATCTGCCCCAACTGCAAGGCCAAGATCAAGCTGACCGAATCGCTTGCGGCTCCGCTGATCGAATCGACGCGCAAGCAGTACGATCAGCAGATCGCCCAGAAGGACGCGGACATCCGCAAGCGCGAAGCGGCCATCAAGGAACAGCAGGTAGCACTTGCCAAGGCCCAGGAGTCCATCGACGATCTGGTCGCGGCAAGGATCAAGACCGAGCGCGTCAGCATCGCCGCGGCCATCGCAGTTTAGATCTTCCTCCTGGTCCGGAACAGAAGGAGAATCCGCCAGCGAGACGGGTGCGATAGGTCGTCCATGATCGTGTACACAGCGGGCACGACTATGAGAGTCAAAAGGGTCGAGGTGGTCAGGCCGCCGATGACCGCGATTGCCATCGGTTGGCGACTCTCGGCGCCGGCCCCTGTGCCGAGGGCAACCGGCAACATGCCGAAGACCAACGCGAGGGTGGTCATCAGAATCGGCCGCAACCGGATGGGGCCGGCCTTCAGGATGGCCGCGTCCCGCTCCAGCCCATCGCGATGCCGGAGCGTGTTGGTGAAGTCCACGAGCAGCACGCCGTTTTTGGTAACGAGTCCGAGCAGCATGACAATGCCGATCGCGGTGTAGATGTTGAGGGTCATATCAGCAAGGATGAGCAGTCCAATGGCCCCGATGAGGGACAAAGGCATCGCGAGCATGATTGTGAACGGATGAATCAGGCTCTCGAACTGCGACGCGAGAACCATGTAAACGACGATAACTGCCAGAAAGACGGCAAAGACCATATTGGAGGCCGCCTCGCCCATAGTGTCGGCCTGGCCTGCGAATCCGAAGGAGTAGCCGGTGGGTAGGCCGACCTCTTGCACAAAGCGCGTCAACTCGGCGACGGCCTCGCCCAGCACTTTCTTGTCGCGTTGGAGGTTGGCGAGAATCGTGATCTGCCGCGCGCGATTGTAGCGGTCGATCTGCACTGGGCCGGCCTCATCGCGAATGCGTGCCACGTTGCGCAAACTGATCAATTTGTTGTCACGGCCGCGGACCATGAGTTGCTCTATGTTCGCGGTGCTATCGCGGAATGACTCGAGCAGCCGCACGCTCACATCATAGCGCTTGCCCTCCGCTTTGAACTTGGCGATGTCGTCGCCACCGATCAGTGCCTTTATTGTCGTTGCGACAGCCATGGGGTCAACGCCAAGGTCGGCAGCCTGGTCGCGCTTGACGTAAACATTTACTTCGGGCTTACCCTTCTCGTACGTCGTGTCGATGTCCACATATCCCTTGGATTTCTTCATCCGATCGATGACGGCGCTGCATATGGCCTCCAAACGGTCCAGTTCACGGCCGCGAATCTCAAACTGCACGTCGGCCTCTTTGCGGCCACCGCCTGATACGCGCGGGACGATTTCAACGCTGAGCTTGGCCTCGGTGATGTCGGCAATCTCTTGACGCAGCCAAGACATCGCCTCTTTCTGGCCGATGGTCCGTTCGTGCTTGTCTTTCATCTTGACGTACATCACGCCTTCATTGACGCGCTGAAGCTCGTCGGCGCCGATAGTGACGAATACATACTCCAACCAGGGCTGATTCTTGACGCGTTGGTGTATGCGTTCCAGGATCGCGTCAGTCGTCGCGAGCGATGCGCCGAGCGGGGCCTTGACCCTCACATTGAACTCGCTTTGATCCTCCAGCGGCAGAAACTCCGAACGAAGAAACTTGGCGAAATAGGCCGAGGCCGCGAACGTGCCGATGGCAATCCCGACCACTACCCAGCGATGCCGCAAAGATACAGCGAGGAGACGCTCATACGCGCGGTCGATTGAGCCATAAAACCGCTCCGACACCCGCCACAGGCGACCCTGCTTGGCTTTTCGCAGAATTCGAGATGATAGCATGGGATCAAGCGTGAACGAGACGAACATGGAGATCGAGACCGCGAATGTGACGGTCATACCAAATTGGTAGAAGAATCGTCCAACAACGCCCTCCATAAAGGCTACGGGCACAAAAACAGCTATCACGGAAAGTGTCGTCGCCAGAACGGCCAACGTTATCTCGTGAGTCGCGATCGATGCCGCTTCGCGAGCGGCCATTCCCTCGTCGATGTGGCGCATGATATTCTCCTGAACGACGATCGCGTCATCGATCAAGAGTCCAATTGCCAAAGAAAGGGCCAGTAGTGTCATCATGTTCTGGGTGAAATCCAGAGCATTCATCAAAATGAAGGTGCCGATGATGGATGTGGGCAGGACCAGCGAGCTGATGAACGTGCTGCGCACGTTTCGTAGAAACATGAAGACGATCAGCACGGCCAACGAGCCGCCGAAGAGCAGATGGAACTTGACCTCGTCCACCGAGTGCTCAATGAATCGCGACATATCTTGTGCAATCGCCAATCGCACGCCGCGGGGCTCCAGTTCCCTACGCAGCTTCTCAATGTCTGCCTTCAACGCGTGCGCGACTTGAACCGTGTTTGTGCCCGACTGGCGTCGGACCAGCAGCGAGATGGCGCGGGTTTCATCTAACCGCGCCAGGCTGCGCTCTTCCTGCAATCCGTCTTCGGCACGGCCAATGTCTTTGACGCGAATCGGCGCATCATTGCGGTACGCCACAAGCATGTTATTGAACTGTTCCTGCGATTCGAATTCGGCCTTGGTCTTGACGACGTACTCGCGCGGACCTGTCTCGATGCGTCCGCCGGGGAACTCGACGTGCTCGGACCGCAGCGCGGCGATCACGTCTTGAACGGATAACTGATAGCCTTCGAGTTTGGCTCGGTCCAGAAGCAGCCAGATCTGCCGAAAGCGGCCGCCCACCATCTTGACCTGTCCGACATTGGCGATGCGTTGCAAGCGTTCCTTGACGAGGGTGTCGGCCAGGAACGTCAAGTCCCGGATGGGCATTGGGCCTGAGACAACGACGGCCATGATGGGTGAGGCGTCCACGTCAAACTTCTCGACCACGGGCTCTTCCAAGTCGTCGGGTAATTCGGAGCGAACCGTCCCGATCTTGGCGACGACCTCTTGATACGCGACATCGATCGGCTTATTCAGTTCGAATTCAATAATGACCTGTGAGACGCCATCCGTGCTGGTTGAGCGAAGATGCTTGATCGAACTGATTGTGGACACCGCTTCTTCGATCAGGTCTGTCACCGTGAGCTCGACTGTCTCAGGATCAGCGCCGGGAAGCACCGACAGTACCGTGATGACGGGGAACTCGATCCGCGGAAACAAGTCGATGCCGATGCTTCGATAGGAAACAAGCCCGAACACGATGATGGAACACATGATCATCGAGGTGAAGATCGGGCGGCGAATGGCTACATCGGAAAGCGTCATACGAATGCGTTGCCCTTATTGCAGCCCAAGGCCCGTCAATTGCCGTTGGGAATGAGCACTCTGCGGATCCCGTCGAGACCGGCCACTATTTCTGCCTCATCGTCGGTTACGAGGCCGAGTTGGACCTCTCTTTTGACGGGTTGCCCGTCATTTTCGACCACGATTGAAGAGGCATTGTCAACGCGCCGAAGAAGTGCGGCGCGGGGCACGACCAATGCATCAGCCCTTTCTCGATTGACGACTTCAACTCGCGCGAGGAGACCCGGACGAAAGAGCAAGTTCTGATTTTCAATCGCGGCCCTGCATCGGAATGAGCGCGTCGCCACGTCTAGCTCAGGGAAAACCATTTCAATCTGCGCACTGTGTTTTCCAACGTCTTCGGTGAGGCCCTCGGCTTCAAACTGAATCTGCGTCCCGGCATGCACCGATGAAAGCAGGTCTTGGGGTAACGAGAATTCCAGGAACAGCAGCGTGTCCTCGCGAACCTCCATGACAATCGTGACTGGGAAAGAGCTCGCGATGGTCCCCGGCTCGACCAGCCGTTGTGTCACGACTCCGTCGAACGGAGCGCGGATCACCGTTTCCTTCAAACGCTGCTGGGCGGAAGCCAGATGCTGCTCAGCCTCGGCAAGACGGCCTTTTCTTTCGTCCCGAATTGCGACGGCGCGCTGCAACGCCGTGTCGGCGTCATCGAATTCCTTTTGCGAGCCCGCTTGTCGCTCAAAAAGGCTGGTTAGTCGGGCGAGTTCGCGTTTGGAGTATTCCACATCGGCTTCGGCGCTGGCCAATGCCCCTTGCGACGCCGCCACTGCGGCGCGGTTCTGTTGTACTTCAATCTCGTACATCACTGGGTCGAGACGCACGAGTACTTGATCCTGTTTGATTCGATCGCCGACATCCGAGAGCATCTCCTGAACTCGCCCGGTGACCTGTGGCCCGAGCAAAGCGGTGCGGCGCGCGCGAAATGACCCGACTGCTGGCGTTGTCCGGCGGATATTCTTTCGAGCGACTTCAACCCAGCGTCCTTTTGGCGTCTCTTGGCTTGTCGCGACCGGCATGCTCGTCGGCGTAGCTTGGGCGCGTTCCGGCGACTCTCGGCGACAGCCAGCCATCAAGACGGTCAAGGCCACAAGAGAAATGGCAATTCGGATCGGGTCAGAGTTGCTACGGATCAGCGCCACCGACGACGAACTACGTTGGAGGAATGACTTGTGTGGAGTTCTCATTTTCGACGCCTTGCGCTCGCATACAGATCCCGCTCTCCGTCCGCGAGGATTCCGAGAAGCAGCGTGTTCAGAATGCGTCGTGCCTGAGCTTCCATGGGCTCACGCCGACCGGCGAAATGGTTCGTGAAAATCGTCCCGTAAAGAAGATCACTTATGGTTTCCGTGAACTCTTCAACCGGAGCCTTCCGCACGCGCCCGGCGGCGACTAGGCCCCGCAACAAATCGAGCCATCGCCCGATGTTCGCATCGCGGTGCTCGAAATAGGTGGGCTTTTTGCGATCCTTGAACTCGGCCCGCTCCTGGATGAGCAGCTCGACGATCTCCGGGCTCGCGTCAAAGAATGCCAAGTAGGAGCGGATGGCCCGCTCGATCTGTTCCAGGGGGTCGATTGCTCCCGCCACTTCTGCATCGATCCGCTCGCGCAGCCGCTTCATCCCCCGATCGACCGCTGCCAGGAAGAGATCTTCTTTGCTCTTAAAGTAGCGGTAGATTGTGCCCTTCCCAACGCGCAATTCATCGGCAACGACCTGCAAATCCGTGTTGGGAAACCCTCGCTTGGCAAAGAGGGGTGTCGCTACGTCGAGGATTTGCCCACGTCGCCGCGCGGCAAGCACTGCATCGTCGGGCCGCCCCCGGGGTCGCTTGCGGATGATCGGCGTCGTTTCGCGGTTGGGAGGCATGGGTCTCATTAACGTGACGGACTAGTCCGTCATCTAAATCATAGCCTTGGTTTCCCGTCGGTCAAGTCATCCGATTGAAGGAAGGGAGAAGCGACACTTCACATGCACGGTGCCGACTTAACCCATTCGGATTGGCATTCCTTCTCGCCGACTCGGGGGCGCGAGAAAGTCGTCGGGTAAGGAACACGGCCTCGACTTTCCTTCAGGTTATGGGGGCCGTAGAACTCCCCAGCAACTGAAGGAGAATGGTGAAGGCAAGCTGAATAACAATCGGAAGGAGCGAACTCAGAAGGGAGAAGATAATGTCGATTGGCGTCACAAGTGCACCTCTGGTTTCAATTGATAAGACTTCCGTTCGCGCAGCCCGACGCAACGGGTGGTACGGCATCCTTTGTAATTGGGCGGGTCGTTAAATGTGTAGGCGCAAATACGCCTACAGTCCCAAAGCGGTCAGGATGCTCACAGCCAGATCGACGAAAAAGCTGAGCGTGGAACCAAACAACGGAAACCCACTAAGCGACGCGCTTATGCTTTGGAGGAGGCTGCTCAACATGATTATTGCCTTTCACTTTCTTGACCTGAATCAGGTCTGCCAAAGTACGTTCATCGGGGATTGACTACGGCTGATCCCGACGGTAGAACCTACATTCAGAATTATGAACGTCGATTACTGGGAACGCAAGGCCGATTCGGCAAAGGACGCAATTCTTGATTCCGCTGACAGTTGCGCGAGTTCTGGGACACCGATCCAGATGGCAGAAATCGCGAATAAGGCCGGTATTTCCGTGGGAACCATCTATCGATACTTCAAGGACAAGGAAGAACTCGAACATGCTCTAGTCTCGCGCATGTTGGTCGCCATGACTTGCGATATCGAAAGCAACGTGCAGACGTGTGAACCACCCGAGGCGCGGCTCCACTCGATGCTTCGCGCGGTGTGCGAAACGGCCTTGAAGCACCCCGGTGCTCTATATCTCTTCCTTCGACGCTACACATACAGCCAACTCCGGACCGATCACGCAGCCGTCGGCGAAACTATGGAGGCGTATCAACGCTATGTAGAACTTGAGCGGGGTATTATCCGAGATCTCAAAATCGACAGCATTCCTGAGGTAATCGCGGTCAGTTATCTGCGCGCGTCGCTGCTTTCTGCGTTGGTTCACCTACAGGACGCTTCCCGAGAAGAGCACGAAAAGTCCATCGACGCCGCAATCGGCCTTACGATCCATGGATTGCTGGGGGCTCGACCATAAATGCCCTCGACAGTCGACGACATTTATGGTCAAGCCCGATCGGGGAGCTGCCGTTGGAAGCGTCTCAGACTTTTTTTCCCATTGTTGCTCGCATGTATCTATTGCGATTGTGGAATCGACGAGAACGGGCTATTCCCACCGCCCGTGTTACACCTTCTCGTGCCGACCCCTTCTTTGTTTGGCCTGGTTTACGAGGACATCAAGTTTGAAGCGTCGGATGGTCGCCAGATTTATGGATGGTTTATTCCATCAAACGATCACAAAGCAACGGTTCTCATTCACCACGGAGCCCTTATCAATCGGAGTTCCACGTTTTCGCAGTACAACATTCTGCACGACCTCGGTTACGACGTAATGGTGTACGACTACCGGGGTTTTGGCGAGAGCCGAGAAACTGCGAACCTTCAGACTATTCTGGAGGATGCCGATACGGCGTTATCATATTTGCTCCAGCGCGACAAGACAGGCGAGGGCCGCGTCATCCTGTTCGGCGTTTCGATGGGTACGCTTCCGGCCATTGCCCAAGCCGGCTCGTCGGAGGGACAGATCGCGGGCGTCATCTTGGAGGGTAGTTTTTTGCCCGAACTACTTCCCCCATGGTCACTGCTATTGGCAGGCATAACTCCGTGGGTCAACCCAATCGATCGAGTTCCACGAGAGCTTGATCCGAACCAATACATCGGCAGCGCCACCATGCCCAAGCTTTTTCTTCATTCACGACGAGATCTCGTCACGCCGTACGAAAGTGCGCAAGATCTCTTTCAAGAAGCACCGGGGCCCAAGCAGTTTGTCGATGTTCTGGGCCAACACACATTGGCAGCGCTGGTTGACCCCAACTACGCTTTGAAAATCGAGACTTTTCTCGATGGCGTAGTGTCCACAACGTTGGACGCTAGCGAATCGATTGTTTCTCAAGAGCTTGTGCAAGGTACGTCTCCAAGAAAGTAGTCACCGTCCCTGAAAGCCCACGTCATCGCGCCGATGGTCTTCCGCAAGCAGGACGAGCACGCGTCCGAGGAGCAGGCGCACGCCGCCTGATTCTTCACCGCACCCCAGCAGTTGCCCGCCGGGGTGCTTTTCTGTTTGAGGGACGGCGCGAAGGCATTAGGAAGAGAGGGCAACGCAGCACCGTTCCCTGAGAAGCAATCAACCGAACAGACCAATGGTCTGATTGCGCGTACAGCTTTCGGAAAGCTCAGGCCATTGGCCTACGAAGTCCCTTGCAGATACCCGGTCCAGTTCGCTTGGTTCAATCTTGTGGAGGCCGCCCCCGTACACGCGGCCTTCGCCCCGCAGTTCGTGCCCGGTGATCCGGCCAAGCGTTTCGAACACCTCTCCCGCACGTTCAGGGTGTCGATGCAGCATCACGGCGAGGCCACGTTGTGGGTAAAGCATGAGGTAGAGATTCGTCGCGATTGCCTTAGACCGGTTCCAGACAAATCGAAACGGGCGTTTATCGTTCGAGCCGCGGCCCATGTACGTGCAGAGAAAAGGAGCTGGTTCCCGCTTTTCCTGTTTGTACCAGGGCGTTCGTTTGACGACGAGATACCCGCCCATAATGCCCAGCGATTCAGCGGTTCGCAGATACGTCCAAAGTGCTGGGTGACGATCCGCCAAAACTGTGCCGGGCAGATCGCAATCAATTACGCACAATTGTGGGTCGATCAACGGAAAGCCGTCGTCGTCGGGTTCAACTAGCGTCGGCTTAAGCAGCCTTGGACTTGGAAGGATCGGCCGAAGATATCGCATCGCAAGGCGCAGGTCGTGCATCCTCCGACCATATCCCAAGTCGATGATCGGTTCGAGTGCAAAACGCCGCGTGCTCCAGGGACGAGGCCGGCCGATCAACACGAAGCAACTCGGCCTGATATGCATCAGCTCCGTATCAGTCAATGTCGATAGACGGCACTCCGCCGTGACGTGAATCAGCGGCCGTGACCTGTCGTTATTGCTTTGGCCTCCGGCTCGTAATGATATTGCCTTCCTCGTCGATCGTAATCCGCAGCGTCGGCCGTAGCGGTATGGGCAGATGATACCGCGTATGCCGCTTTTCCCCCGTGCGCGTGAGGGCGCCACGCTCCACCATGTCGCCGAGGTCGCGCGTGGCTGTCGCCGGCGATGCCTTCGCGATCGTCGCGTAGTTACCCGCGCTGAGTCCGCCTTTGAAACCCTCCGGACCCTCCCGCAATACGCGCAGCAGTACCGCCAGTTGACGGGCGTTCAACGCATCGCGGTAACGATCGAGCAGTTTGGCCTTGTCGAGCACGAAGTCCACTTGGGCAAGCGTGCGTTGCTGCGCTTCCAGGCTGATACCGGCAAACCACGCCAGCCAGGCGGTAATCTCGTTGTGCTTGTTCGCCGCTTCCAGTGCCGCGTAATACGCCATGCGGTGGGTCAGCATGGTTGCGGCAATGGCGGTCAGCGACGGCTGCCCCAAGCCTTCTGCCAAAACCCTTTCCGCGACGGCTCGGCCTATGCGCCCGTTTCCGTCTTCAAACGGATGAATGCTCTCGAAGTAGAGGTGTGCGATTCCGGCACGCGTCAGGACCGGCAGGGGCTTTCGACCCATAGGAGCCGTCTCATTGAACCAGGCCAGGTACCGGCGCATTTCCTTTGGAACCTTTTCCGACGGCGGCGCCTCGAAATGGATATCCGGGTCGTAGACTGCGCCCGATACCACCTGCATTGGCTCATCGTGCGTTCGGTAGCGGCCGATGTCATGAAGATCGGTGCGCCCTCTTGTGACCATCCTATGCCAGGAAAAGAGCACGCGCTCATCGAGCGCCTTCGCATAGTTGCGGTACAGGTCCACCATCATTTCGCTGATGCCCTGCTCGGCGGGTTGAACCCGGCGGTGATCGGAAGCCAAGCCCAACTGGCGACGGATCGAGGATTGGACGCTGTCGCGATTGAGAAGCTCGCCTTCGATTTCTGAGGTCGTGATTGCTTCGTTGCTCATCGCTTCCACGGCAATCTGGTCACGATCCTCCAAGGCTACGTGTTTCACGGTGCCGAGAAACTGGCCCCCGCCCAGGAGAAAGCGTTCCTCCGCCTTGGCTAGGCGGGATTCGTCCCAGGTAAAATCAGGCCAATCCGGTTGCTGCCAATTCCAACGCATGAGCGATAGGGTTCCCTTCTATCGCTCACAATAGCGCACTTTATGATTGATAGCAAGTTCCGATATCGCTGACCCCCGAATCGAGATTTGCACGTTACCTACGCCGCTTCCTCGAAACGTATCCAGAAAACAGCCCGGATGGACCGCAGAATCAGCGTTCTTTCGCTGTCCGGGGAAGCGCGATGGCGGGCATAGCGGGCCCCCGCTAGTGAGATAACCGAAGCAGGATCAGGAAGTTGCGTTCCGGTCCTGCTTCTTTTTTTGCGCCTGAAATCACCTAGGGGTGACCAAAAGGTGCCCAAAGCCAAGCAGGACCGGAGGAACCACAGGAGGTCCTGCAGTGGCAAGCATCTTTCGGAAGCCCGGCAATTCAATGTGGTGGGTAACCTACAACCACAAAGGCAAACGGTTACGGCACTCCCTTCGAACGACCGATGAACGCGCCGCCCTGAAGAAGCTCAAGAAGCTGGAGGGGGAGCTCGTCACCGGGGAGCTCGAATCCAAATCGCTGACCCCCATAGTTCAATTCCTTGAGGAATTTACAGGGCATCTCGCCACGGCGCGCACTCGAAAATCCTACAAGAACGACATCTCCAATTTGCGGATTTTCTTTGGACCGATCTGCGAGGCTCTGAGACCCGGCAGCACCAGAAACCGGCGCTTCGGACCTGGCGAGGGATCCGCGGGAGAGGATCGATTCAAAGGCCGTCACGTCGAGGTCAAGACCTTAGAGCAGCTTTCCGCCAATGTGATGAGCAATTTCATCAACACGCGGATCACGAAGGATGGGATATCTCCAAAGACCGCAAATCGAATGCGAGAAGTGCTCCATGTGCTGTTCAACTACGCGATTCGCCAGCATGGCTTTCGGTCGGTGGACCGGCGATATCCCAACCCCGTGGACGCAGTTCCCCGGCGTCGGGAAGAGGAGCCTGTCATTCGCTTCCTCGCGATGGATCAGATCGACATGCAGCTCAAAGTGTTGGCTGATGAACCCGTGTTGAAGGCTATGGTTCGCCATCACTCCTATTCGATTCATCTTGGCAACAGTGTAGAAGCTTCAGCCGTAGAGCGTCCTTTGCCTTGGCCGACGATGCAATGCACCGGTTGCCGCTCACCGAAATGGAGATCATTCGGGACCTTTGGAATCGTGGCGGCGCCTGCATTGGCTTTCGCTTTCCTGACGCAGAATTCTTCAACGTTCACTGGGAGTCTTCCCTTTCCCCCTGGCCCCCGTCGATCGACGCACAACTCTTCGTGGCAGCGATGGCGAAAAACGCGTCGAAGTTGCAGCCCCGAACCATGATTGACGTCGGCACAGGAACAGGGTATCTCGCCGCCGCCGCGCTTACGCTCTGGCCCTCACTCGAGCAAATCACCCTTGTTGAATCATTGCCGATGAGCCTAGCGCTCGCCTGTACGAATATCACCCCGCTGCTTTCTCCGAGCCAACGACCCGTCTATCACCGTACTCGCTTTCAAGACCTTGCACAGATGGATCGCGCGGACATGATTACTTGTGCGCCCCCGTATTTGCCGGACCGCCCCCTCGTACCTGAGGGCATTGAGATGGCCACCAATGGCACTGCGCTGTTGGAATACGTCGTGGCTCACGGTCCTGATCGTGCTCGCGAAATATGGATCTCATTTTCAGCTTTGGCATGGCGAGAGTTTTCGCGAGCACTGTTGGCGGTACGGTCGCGATATGAGAGTGTGTCCGTTCTCAGACGCGATTTCGTCCCTTTCCGTATTCCTTGGTTGGAGCCATTGACCATCCAAGAGGGTGGAAGCGAAGAGTATTCTTCTGTGCGACTCCGTTACTATGAGAACATACTTTTGCGCCGCGGACTTATCGACCTTGACTCAAACGCTGTCGAGCAGCGTCCCGAGGAATACTTGGCCGAGCACGATCCAGGGCGGCTGTTGAAAGAACATCTCGAGTTCCATCTTGATCCCGCCGAGGATAAGCGGCTCGATAGAATCCTATGCACCTTGCGAGATCAAGATTCTCGAGGATATCGGTTCTGGCATGAAGTGCGCTGCCTCAGACTCGTTGCAGCTCAATGATACAGTTCTGGGAGAGGCACTTACTGTATTGACGTACCTACTGAGAACTGCAAACGCGGCGGTCTTGTTGCTCTCCCAGCAGTAGTCGCCAAATAACGACATGAAAAGGTCAATCTGCTCATGGTTTAGCGGTGTAAGTTTGAGTTTCGGGTCCTCGGAATACGACTTCAAGGCCGCGACTTTCAGCGAGTAGTCGTTGAGTCTGGAAAGAGCCGAGTAACAAAACCGCCAGCCATCGGGCAGCGATTCGATAAGTCGAATTCGGGATTCTGCTGCGGCTTCGGCTTTTCGATGCTGCGAGATCGCAAGCTGTAGGAGCAAGAAGCCTCCGACGGCAAGAGCAGTGACAATCAGTGCGGCGAGTCCAAGGCGACCAACAAAGCGGTCGACCTTCGCCCAACCTATTCTTGGTATAGTTCGCTCCCCGCACGTTGGGCAGAACTCTGCTTCGATAACTCCATGACGAGCACATATCCGAGTCATAAGCGACCTCCCAAAACATGACACCATAGCGCGATTTTGTCGAGCGCGCAATAGGCCCGTTTTCCACGGATTGCCGAGAAGATTCGCCCGTGGCTCGACACCGGGATGGACTCTGCAAGAGCGAACGGCGCACGCGGATTCAAGGAACCAATCCGGTGGAGTCCGTCTCAAAACTGCCGACGCTGCTAAAACACGAAACCGCAATCTTTATAAACCCGGCCACCCTCCCTCTGTCACTATCAAATGACACCATGAAATTCCATTACCGCACCGTAACAGAAATTCGCGACCTTCCGCCCCGGTGGAATATCGTTGAGGAGGAGAAGGACTACCGTAGTCCGACCGATCGTTATCTCGACCGCGTGGACAAGTCGCTGCAGGAAGCGCAGAGCCGGGTAATTTACGGCAACGCCAACGACGTGGTCTCACTCGTGTTTGGCAACCAGGCCATGACCCACGAGGTGACCTCGCGGCAACTCGCGCACGTGATCGAAGAACGCCGGGCCATGACGCAGCGACATCTCAATGAAGTTCAGTGGCGACTGGATGAGCTGCTTGAACGGAAGCCCTTCCGCCGCCAGGGTCCTGTTTTTCCAGACGATGCCTCACTAACGGACGTCGAGCGGCAAATCTTCATGCTGGAATTTCAGAAGCGCGCGTTGGAGTTGGATCTATGGCGCGATACCCAGGAGCCTCGCACTAATCTTGTCAACGAAAGACGTGAACGCGAGACAACACGACGCAGAATCGGCTATCTCGCCGGGGGAGACCTTGGCGGAGCATGACCGCGGCAAGGCCGCCCGGGTGCGCGAGCTGTGCCGACAATTGAAGCCCGTCATCGGTCAGCAGGCCGAACGTATTTGGATGGCATACGTTGCAGAGGATGAGACGGGCAAGGAACAGCTCCTCGATTTTTTGGAAATACTGTCCGCACAAAAATTTCACGGCTCGCTAGATAATGAGGGCCCGGGACTTCTCCCTCCCGGCGCCGCCGCAGCCGTCGGCGAATACAACCTCGGGACTGTCGCTTACAACGGCGCCGCCGTTTATCCGTTCGGCCTTCGGGAGGGCGAGTGGCCACAGCACATAGGTGTTTATGGGAGATCGGGGGCAGGAAAAACAAATTTGGGCTTTTTGATGGTCCAAACATTAGTAAAGGCGAAGAAACCATGTTTGATACTCGATTGGAAAAGAAACTATCGGGACCTCGCCACACTGCCCGGCTTTGAGAATATGGCCATCTACACCGCCGGCCGCTCCACCGCCCCGCTGCGCTTCAATCCGCTCATCCCCCCGCCGAACACATCTCCGCATACATGGATCAAGAAACTTATCGGTGTCCTGGCGCAAGCCTACCTGCTGGGTGACGGAGTCATGTTCCTGCTACAAGAAGCGATCGATCAGGTCTACTCCGAGGCCGGTGTGTACAGCGGGAGCATCCAGCGCTGGCCCACGTTCCACGATGTCATGGACCAACTCCGCGGTCGAAAAGCCATGGGACGTGAAGCAGGCTGGATGTCCTCCGCTATCAGGGCTCTGAGCAGCCTTTGCTTCGGCGAAATGGACGCGCTCGTGAACCACGGTCACGACCGGGTGGAGGATCTTCTTGTCCGCCCTGTTGTTCTCGAATTGGATGCGCTCACACAAAGCGATAAAGTCTTCGTCGCGTCGGCCCTGATTTTGTGGATTCATCACCTACGGATGACCGAGCCGGTCCGTGAGACCTTCAAGAACGCGATCATTATTGAAGAGGCCCACCACATCCTTTCGGGGGAGCGTCATGCTCTCGTCGGCGGACAAAGCGTAATGGAACTCGCTTTTCGAGAGATAAGAGAATTTGGGACAGCGATTATTTGCTTGGATCAGATGCCATCGACCATTGCTCCATCGGCCTTGGCGAACACTTATGCCGTCTTCTGCTTCAATCTGAAACATCGCTCCGACGTCACGGCCATGAGTTCGGCGATGCTCCTTGATGAGGATGAAAAAGCAGTCCTCGGCAATCTTCAGGTCGGCGAAGCCGTTGTTCGCCTCCAAGGCCGATCTTCGAAGCCGTTCATGATTCACGTACCGGAATTCCACATCAAGAAAGGTGCCTTCACGGACGCGCATGTGATCCACCACATGACCAGACTCGGCCTGCTTTCCGCGCGAGATATTGAAATGCCCCGACGCCACGTTGAAGGCTCGAATAGAGAAAGCGAGGGGGGTACCGCGAGGGCGGACCGGTATCTCTCCGGCGACGAAAACGCGTTCCTCGACGACATTGCCGACTTCCCCGACGGCGGCGTTGCAGAGCGATACAAGCGCCTGGGTTTCAGCGTACGGCTTGGCCAGAAGGTAAAAGAAGACTTGGCGGAAAAGGGCCTTATCCTGGAGCAGGTAGAAACGACTTCGCGTGGCAAGATCCGCGTTATTCGGCTTACCGAAAAAGCAAGGATGTCTTTGGACTCTCAGGAAAACACGCGATCCGAGGCGGCGTGAGGGGGAGTTTCTCAAAGTTGAGGGTTTCCGCGTCCAGTGTGGTTTTCTCGTCACCTGCGGTGGGCTGCTCTATTGAAAACATGTGGACAACCACCGACGACGCAGCGTGCGCCAAGTCAATTTGAGAGGATGTAATCACTGGCCTGCCGGCTTCATGAACTTCCGCCGACGGCATGAGCAGTGCCGCGGCTATGAAAAGAAATAGAGTTAATGCCAGCCGCACAGGGCGATTCCGCATCTCGGTCCGCAGCACTCCCATGATTGAGTCATCTGATGGATCTTCGATCGACATCAAGATACCGAAGTCGCGCATGTATATAAATCTTGAGGTTGGGTAGCGTCATTGCCTGCGCATGGAGGGACTAGCTTCAATCTTTACCGAATGCTCGCAGCGTCACCGAGATCCGTCGGCCCAACTGCCGAGCACTCTTGGGAACTTCATGCGTCCAGACGAGATTTGTATCAAACGGCATGATAATGACGGCACCGTTAATGGCGGCCAAGTCAATGGGCGAGCCCGTCGATTTCCACGGCCGTAGCCGAAAGATACGTTCCGCGCCCAGCGAGATCGTCACGATCGGAGCGCCGTGGACCATGTTGGCGATGCTGTCGCGATGTTTGCCGATGTAGTGGCCGAGCGAGCCGTCATACCAATTCAGCAGTATGCCGTTGAGGCGCGAGTCGATGGCCTCACAGGCCCATCGCAGGAACGGCGCCAGCTGGTCCGAGACCGGCAAAGCCGTGTTCGTTCTGCCGGTGTAATGGTAATCGCGGCCGTAGGCCTGCTGCCAGCGAGGAGTCTTTACGCGACGGCCATGTATCGAGATCTCGTGGAATTCACCAGGGTGCATGTTCCAGAGGGCTTCAAACCCGGCCTCATCAGGAAGAATCTCCTCCGGCAGACGGCCGCAGTATAACCCATGATACTCGTCCAATTTCTTACATTCGAAGCGGGGATACATAACACACACCTCATTTATTCTTAGTCATGGTGGCTTGGACCATCAATTCATCGCCGCCCGAAGCAATGCCTCCGCCTTGCCTTCCTGCTCGAGCGCGATTTCTCGCAGCGCAAGGAGAATGTGCACGTCGTGTTGCATCAATCGAACCGCTTTCTTGCGTTGCGGCAAAGTTGGGTCCTGCATCATCCTTGCGATCTGAGAAAGAAGTTCCTTGATAATCGGCGTGTCCGCGCATGCCGCGTCCAGGAGCGACCGCCTCGTTGATGGGTCCGACAACTGATCGCCAATGCGATCCAGGTGTTGGATTAGGCTCATGAGATGCAGTTTCGTCAGGTCCATGGCAATTCCTTTCAAGCAGTAGTCGTCCTAGGTCGTTCACATCCGTGGGGCACGCGCCTGCAATCAACTCCATCCGGTGAGTCCGTCCCATGGGGCAAGGCTCCGCCGAGCTTGCGAAACCGCCTACCCCGTCATCATCTATGGGTTGAGAAACATTTCTCCGAAACCTTCTGCGCCCACTCCTATTGCGGCGGCACTCTGCGCTGACCGCGGGAGAAATCACCATGCCGAAGAAACCGTCAACCGTCGTTGTCATGGCCGCATACGCGGCGCTTTCCAGCCGACGCTGGATAAAGTTACGGGTCGCCGAAGTCGCTCGGTCGGGTCGTGAAAACCTGCAACTCAGCCTGTCAATCGAGGATGAGCCCAGCCAAGCCGGCCGCATGATTCTCCATGAGGTTCCGGTAGTGCTGGCGCCAAGGAGCCCGTTAATGAGATTCCTCGAGGATGGGTTCGGAGTCCGGCTGACGGAAAACCAGCCGTTCGATCTCACCATGCTGGTCGGAAGAATGGTCGAGACGCGGTTCTCCAAGGCGCTGGATGGGCAGGCGCAGGTGATCGTCGCCGTCAGGGCAATCGCAGAATCGACGGCGCTCGTGACAGACAAATCGAAGTCTGCTAACGCAAAGGCGGAGTAATTACATGGACTGGCAGAAGACGATCGGCACAGTCGGCGAAGTCGCCCGTAAGACATTCACTCTCGCGCTGGCTCTCGTGCTAATTATGACATCCGTGAGCGGCGTGTACATCGCCGCCCTGGCGATTTGGTGGATTGTCAAGAAGGCGCAGGAAGCCCTCGGGGCGTAGGAGAAATCATCATGCCATATCCGCAGAATACCGGGCGTCGGGTACCAACCATACGACAGACCATTTCGGTTCAGTTTACGCACGCAGATGGCCAGGCAAAGAACCACCCTGAGAACGCGAAGGTCGTGGGAAGCACACCGGAAGCCGACGAGGATACGTTCATCACGGATCATAAACTTGAATTGGACTGCGGCTGTTTCTATCCCAATGTCGAAGTGGGTGGGGTTTGTGCCGAGTGCGTGCGTCAAGGCCTTCCGGCGAACATCTGTAAAGAGCACTTTGTAGTATGCGAGTGTGGCGAGCCATGCTGCTGGAAACACTCGCGGCCTGCACGGGATCGTAAAGGAAGCCTCTGTCCGCGTTGTCACCTGCGCGAAAAGAACGCAGCGATGCTGAAATCGGCGGCCGATGGAATCCGTCGTATCTGCCGGGCAATCTTCTTCAGGTCATAGTCCGAAGGATTGGAGTGTTGCAAATGCTGAGCCCTCAAGAGGCCTATCAGCAGCTCGAGGCTATCCTGAGGCGCGCGAATGCCAGCGGGGCCCGCCGCGACCCGGTGATCAACACTTATTTGTCTCAACTGGAGAACGATCCGCAAAGCTGGGGGCTGGCGCAAACGGTAAGGCTCATGCTTGACGAGTATGAGGTCGAGAATGCCGGCTCGCCCAACCACCTCGCTCCACCGCCAGGTCTTGAAGCTCTGTACGATCCTCAACACCTTCCGGACACGTTCATCGGCCGAACTACCGAAACGAACGTCCCCTACGGCCCGCGCATTGTCGAGAACTGCGGAAGCATCGCCATCGCTGGCATCACGGGCGGTGGCAAGACATCGGCGATTCTCAGCATTGTCCTGGGACTGCTCGGCCTGAAGCGAATCGCAATCCTCGTATTCGACGTGAAGGGAGATTTCAATTGCGTCGCCTCGCTTCCTGATCCCGGCATTCGAGTTCATCGTCTGCGCGAGGAAGTGCCGCTGCGGTTGATCCGCCCGCCTGTCGGAGCGTCACTGAGTCCGTGGCTCAACCAAGTTGCGACGTACATCTGCGAATATCGTGGCCTCAAGAAATCCCGTCACGTGCTCTTGGATCGGCTCACCCGGCTGTGTGCGCATTTCGGCGTCGATAAGGATCCCACCAAGCCCTGGCCCAGCCTATACAGCCTTCTTGATTACCTTTTAGGAATGAGAGAATCTCAATGGGGCAAAGACGCCGAGTACAAGGCCAGCCTTGTCAATGAATTGAGGGGGCTGCTCGAGGACAGCGGCCGGGTATTCGACACGTGCGACGGCATCGACGTGGACGAACACTTCCTGTTGCCCGGCGGTATCACGGTTTTACGGATGGAGACCCTGCCGGCCCCGGCTCAGCAGGTCGTAATCAGCCTGGTTGTCGACCGGATCATTTCCGCTCGCGCCGCCCGGAATGTCCATAACGTCCCACTTGACGTGCTGGTCGTCATGGACGAGGCCCAGCAGGTTCTCAGCCGCCGGGCCGATTTTGAATCATCCAACGGCGTTGCACCCTTGGCGATGCAGCTACTTCGCGGGCGTGAATCAGGCGTCGGATTCATCGTCGCACCGCATCTCCTGCAGGAAATCTCCCACGCGGTTCTAGCCGCGGCGAAAACCATGATGGTCGTTGGCGGCCTCAGCGATTCAACGAGTATCGGCATCGCTGCCCAGATGATGAATCTGCCGTATGAAGCGCGAACCATGATTCCGCGGCTCGGGAGGGGACAGGCGCTGGTTCGCGAGATCGGTGTGGGGAATTTTACCGATGCCTTCTTGGTAAACCTGGATCCGCCCTTGATCGCGAAGGATGCTATCGATGAGCCTACGAGGCAACGCCTAATGGCTCCGAAGCTCGCGGGATTTCCGATGACGCCGTCGAAACCGCTTCGGGATTACCCCTCCATCATGGCCGAGTTGAACCTGCCCTGGTCACGCTCCAAATCGGCGTCGTCGACAGGATCGGGATCTCAGACGCCTGCCCAAGAAGAACTGGATCTTCTGCTTGATTGCGGCCGTCATCGGGATGATTGGATGAAGGACCGGCAAATACGCCTGAAAATTCGCGACTACAAGGTTTTGCAGAGGCAGGCCCAGTCTCTTGCGGCGCAAAATCTACTCGCAATACACGATTTTCGACTGGGCCGGGCGAGCTACACGTTCCTCGAGGTGACAGACGCCGGTTGGCAGATGCTTGGAAAGACGAGACCGCTGCACTACATCGGGCACGGCGGTTTCGTGCACACCGTGTTGATTAGCCGGGTTGCCGGTTTCCTCAAGACGAAGAGATGGTCCAACGTTCAGTCCGAGTACCCGGCCGGTCCACATCGCCACGCGGTCGATGTGTACGGCCGCAGCCCGCAGGGTGTGGACACGGCATTCGAGGTCACCCTCTCTTTTTCGAATGTCGTCAGCAATGCAATGAATACTCTCACCAGCCCAACTGCTATCCAGGAGTTGATCTTCCTATGTCCTGTGCAGGTCGATTGCAAAAAAGTTGAAGCCACTCTCCGCAAAGACCCGGGCGTTGTATCTCACCTTCCTCGCATCCAATTCCGCCGCGTGGATGAATTTCTTTCCTAGAAATCGTTTCCGAAAAAACATTCCGGGCCCTTACCTCTTGGAGGGAAGGATCACAGGAGGTTTTGTATGCGCGCCTTAAAGATCATCATCGCTGCCTGGCTCCTCGGAATGCTCGCGCTCTGGATTCGCGGAGGCCATGGATTCTGTATTGCCGAGACACTCCCATTTGTGCATCGGCAACAGCCGTTTTCCAGCGAATATGAGTTGCAAGCCGTCCTCGCGGTGCTGATGGGCGTCTGGGGCGTGTGGATGTTGTCACGGCAATCGCCCAAAACAACTGTACCGGCGTCTGGTCAGGGAAAATTCCGCAGCGAGATCATTCTTGTTCCGCTGACCATCATCGCCCTGGCCGCCATCTCCCAGCGAATTACTGCGGGCAGGACTTTCTCGGATGTGATTGGCAATCCGCCAAGATCGACCGAGCACGCCTATTTGGCGGTTCTTGCTGTTGTGGTTTTCGGAATCGTCCTGGCGTTCAAGTATTCCAAAGATCGGTAATTCCCAATAAAGAATTCGGAGGAAAAACATGATCAACTGGTTCATTTCAAGCGTCTCGAGAATCTTTGGAGGCCGCCGTCCAAAACCGCCGACAGGCCGCGCCCTGACGCCAGTACATGACGCAATGCCGCCGGTGTCAGTCGGCGAGGAGGAGATTGCGGTGCACGGCATTGAAACGCCGCCTGGCGACAACAACAACGCCACCCGCGTCGATCCGGTTGTTATGGCCAATGCCATCGCCAGCATGGCCACTTCCCGGCTCGCGAAGCTGCTGAGCCAGCAGAGTAAGGACGCAACCGCAAGCCTTGCTCAAACTCTCGCCGACCTGCGGGCCCTCATTGCAGACAATCTCAATGCCCACGGCAAGAAGGTGGGTGACGACGTGTTGCGCCGGCTCGACAAACAGTGCCGCTATTTCCAGACCCTGCTTGATCGCGGTCTTCCACCGCTGGGTGATCGCATCATCGAGGCGGTCAAGAAGGATTCCGAATCGCATTGGGCGGTACTTCGCAAGGAGATGACCGAGGCGTGCTCGGCGACAACCCAGCGCGCCGCCCAGCGGCCAATCGTCGACCAGCTCATCGCCCTCTACGACCGCATCAATGACGAGCGGGCATTTCTCAATGCCTCGTATCGGAAAGAGCCGGATCTGGCTCTTCAGCTCGGTTGCCGTCAGCTTCAGGAACGCAGCGACAGTGCGGTCCGGTCTTTTGCCTCGGAAGTCCTGATCATCCTCCGGACCGTCGGTGTGGAGCCCATCGCGGCTGGCGCCGGGCCCTTCGATCCTGTGAATCAACGCGTCGTCGGTGTCGAACCCACGTCACGCGCTGACCTCGACGGCCACGTCTCGCGAATCGTCCGTGCCGGCTTTGTGTGGGCTGGTACTTTGTTACGGCCTGAAAGTGTTTATGTCTTTAAGAAGGGAGCCTAAGAGTCATGAAATCTTCGTATGTCATTGTCGGAATCGATCATGGCACGACCTTTACTCTTATCAGCATCATGCTCGCCGATGGGAGCGTGGTCATCATCCAGAATCTCGACGGAGAGTTGCTCACGCCGTCCGTGGTCAATATCCACGATGAAGATAACCCCATTGTTGGGCGGCCGGCGGTCCATCAACGGGTTTTCGCTCCCAATTCAACGGCGGAACTGTTCAAGCGAAGCATGGGAGTGCTTGACGAACAGGGCAATCACCTCCCGGTCATCGTCCATCCGGTGAGCGGAAAGGTTTATACCGCGGTGGAACTCTCCAGCATTCTGCTCCGCTACCAAGTGAAGAGTGTGGAGGCTGCGACCGGCTCAAAAGTTGGCGGCGTTGTCATTACCGTTCCTGCTTACTTCGAATCCGATGCGCGGGAGGCGACGCGTCGCGCGGGCGAGATGGCGGGTGTCAAGGTGCTGGCTGTCATCAACGAGCCGACCGCTGCCGCTCTGGCCTTCGGCATCGATAAGGCCGAAGACGGGATCTACGCCATTTATGACTTCGGCGGCGGAACGTTTGACATCACCATTATTCGGATTCAAGGCAAGAACTTCGAAGTTCTCGCCACGGACGGTGATCGAAATCTCGGCGGATCGGACATCAACAATCTGATCGCCGCAAAGGTGGTAGAGGCGTTCAAGGCCGAACATGGCATCGAAATCAGCCCGATGGCTGACCTGATCGTCTGGCACGAACTTCTGGAAAAGGTCGAGAATGCCAAGAAAACACTCAGCCAGAGCGAGAGCGCCAGTTTCATGATCTCTGTCGACGGCAAGCGGCTCGTCTTCGATCTGACGCGCAGCGATTTCAACGCCCTGATTGCCCCGCTCATCGACAAGACCGAGACCGGCACTCGGCGGGCGTTGTCCACCGCCAAGCTCGAGCCCAAGGACATCAAGGGCGTCATCCTGGTCGGCGGATCGTCGCGCATCCCTGCGGCGCGCAGCATGCTTGAAAATCTATTTGGCAAGCCTGCCCGCACCGACATCAACCCCGATGAAGCCGTAGCCCGCGGCGCTGCGATTTTTGCGGCCAAGATGGGCGGAGAGGCGGACATCGCCATGGTAGATACCAAGGGCAACAAGGTCCTCCCACCGCCGATTCAGGTTAGGGATGTCACGAGCCACTCACTTGGATGCCTGGCGCAGCACAACGGGACGATGCGCAACTCGGTGATCATTCCGGCCAACACGCCGTTGCCTGCGGAGTTGGAAAACACCTTCGCGCTCGTGGATGCCAACCAGACTGTCGCCGAGGTGGTGATTACCAGCGGCGAGGATGGCGCCGATCCCGCCGAGTGCAAGATCTATGGGAGTGTCACCCTTCGCGGCCTGCCGCCTCGCTCTCCGGAGCTCAACAGCATTAAGGTCAAGTACGCGTTCAACGTCGACGGCACGCTGCACGTCACGATTACTGACAGCATCAGCGGCAAGACCACCAGCGAGATCAAAAAGGGATTTGATGATGTGATCGGAAAGGCCGCCTGATCACGGCGAACACCCGGCGGAGGGTCGCGGTCGATGCGGCCCTCCTTCCTTTTTTCAGGGAGAAATGACATGCCAGTATTGAGTCCATATTTACAGAAAGTCATGGCAGGGCAGATCAAGGTTGCCACCAATCTGGTCAAGGCCGTCACCGTGGCGATTTCACTCCGACTGGTGTTCATCATTGATCGGTCCTGGAGCATGGCGGAGGCCTGCGGACGGACAAACCGGATCGATGCCGCCAAGAACGCTATCTCGGCACTGCTAGATGTCCGCCGGAAGCTTGGTGCCGACGACGAAATCGCCGTCATCAGTTTCAATGACGCCGCCCAACTTGTCTTGCCATTTGTCAGCATCAGAGAATCAAAACGGATTCAAGAGGCCGTCCGTTCGATATGGCCCGAGGGCAGCACGGACCTCAAGCCAGCGCTCAATCGTATCTCCGACATACTTCCAGATCCGGCGAACTCATACATCATGGTACTTTCGGACGGTCACTGCGGGGATCCGATCCGAGCGGCAAAGGCGCTGAAAAACAAAGGCGCGATCATTGAGACCATTGGCGTAGGCAATGTCCCGGCGGACGTGGATGAGGAAAAACTCATCAAAGTCGCGAGTGTTCAGAACGGCCAGTCTCTCTATCGATTCCTGACGAGCGCTGACGAGCTCCTCGATTATTTTCGCAAGGACATTGCGGGTCGATTGGCCAAGCGAGGTTAGCCATGACCGCCGAAGAGGCCGAAATGGTCCTGAATATCCGCAGAGGAGCAGGCCGCCGGGAAATCGACACGGCATACCTCCTCAACCGGAATCACTGCCTGCGGAGGTCTCAGTATGACACCTGCCCGAAGGGGCGTGACCAGGCCCATCAGGCCCTCATTCTGGCTCAGGACGCCTACCGGACTCTTACAGGGGAATCGACTCCACGCCAAATGCCGAGTAAGGAATCGGCAAAGCCTGAGCCAGGCGAAGACATCCCCCGCGCTTCACTGTCTGGGAAGTTCACGCCTACGGCAGCAACTCCGTCTCGAGGTTGGATGAAGATTGAATGGCTCGGCTGGTTCTCAAAATTCAGGTTTCCTCGCAACCCTGAGACGATCGTCGCGTCACTCATCAGCGTTGCCATGTTCCTCATCGCCTTGCTGGTTCTGGCCTGCGTTCATCGCTGAAGGCCCGTTGGCAAGCAAGAAACTTTCGTCCGCAACATTCTTGTCCATATCTAATGTACGAACATTGGTCGTTCGTGCGGATTTCACGGGAGATTTGACATGTCCGAGGAAAACAAGAATCCACCGATCGCGAGTACCCAGTTCGACCGAGTTCAGGCGGCGATCTGGCGCCAGGAAGGCGAAGGGAATGACGGGAAGAAGTCGTTCGAGACGCTCACGCTCTCGCGCAGCTATAAGGGCGACGATGGCAACTGGCACACCGCAAAGAACTTTACCGTGCGCGATATCCCGCACTTGGCGTTGGCGGTCGAGTGGGCGATGCACGAACTGCTGCTCAAGCCGCAGTAGAAAAACTCCTGGGCAAGTACTCCGCCCAATTCGATGGAGCATTAAGGATGGCAGCATCAGGAGGCAAGGATCGCAAACAAGCTGTCTACTCGGCCTGCGAAAGCTGTACGGCGAAGTGGTTTTCCAAACGCGAATTGGAATCATGCCCACGTTGTGGCTCGAACTTGGTGTTGCACATGCTGGAGCGGCCACCTTGGCGCCGACTGGATAATCCGGAGAGTGGCGAAATGACCGTGGACAACACTGAAATTGTACCCGCCACTCTGAGCGGCCCCGAGAAACCGGGTCCGACACATGTGGGGCCCAAATGAGGCCGAAGGCCGCTTCGGTCGCAAAGTATCAGGAGGATTCAAATGTCCGGTCAATCTGTGCTCCAGAATGCTTTGCAAGTTTTTACGTTTGACGAGTACACCCATCTTGTCAGCCAGTTCGTGGCGGGCCCGATTCGTTTTCTCATGATCGTCGGTGGCCCTGGAACCGCCAAGAGCCAAAGTGTGCACCAGGCGGTAGGCAATCGGCCACACTTGTATCTGGAAACGCACGCGACCGCTTTCGGCATGTATCACGAGATTTACAAACATCGAGGGATGCCCATCATCATCGATGACCTGGACCACCTGTACCGCGACCAGGCAAGTGTGCGCCTGCTCAAGAGCCTGTGCAATACAGATCGGGTCAAGCGGCTATGCTGGCCGAGCAGGCATCCTGACATCGTCAGCGGCGAAGTGCCGGCATCCTTCACGACCACCTCACCGGTCTGCCTTATCGCCAATGAGTGGAAGACGGCGAACGCAAACGTCCAGGCCATCGAGGATCGTGCGATCATTGTTCACTTCACGCCCAGCGCCGGCGAGATACATGTGAGGGTTCGCGAGTGGTTTGATGACCAGGAGGTCTATGATTTTATCGAAGAGCACATTCCCTACATCACGCGCCACAGCATGAGGCACTATCTGAGGGGCACGCAACTTCGGCAGGCCAGCCCCGAAAGATGGAAGGAACAGCTTTTGAAAATCATGGGTCTGGATGAGAAGGTGAAGGCAATTCGAAACCTCATTACCGCGCCAGAATATGCGAACGATGCCGAACGCGTCGTGGCATTTGAGGCCGGCGGATTCGGCAGTCGAGCCACTTTTTATCGGTGGAAGAAGAGATTCGGGGTTACGTGATTGGATGCGATCGTTGTAGGGCGTTCGGCGAACCTATTTCCGTTGAGACTCTGCGACTCGGGGCCCGATCCACTGCTTAGGCCGTGCCTCAGGCCGAGAGTCAAGGCAAAGCAGCCCTATCCGCTGATCAAAGTGATCACCGGGAGATTTCTTGGTCGGCACCCGCACAGTCATGGGTAGGCCAATGCCGTCCGCGACGTTTCCCGGGAAACCTTCTCGACCATAAATCTTGAGAGGGGCTCGCGGTCGGCGCTGCCATCGGGGCTGGTGCCTTGACTCCGTTGTGAAGGAACCATTCGTGGAAGGAATATGAATGGCCCAGAAATCACAGATCGAATGGACGCAGGCCACTTGGAACTGCATACGTGGCTGCTCGATGTGTTCACCGGGCTGCCTCTTCTGCTACGCCATGATGATCGCGGCGCGGTTCAGCGGCTTGGGTCGCCCTTTTCATGGCTTTGCTGTCATGACGAGGAAGGGGCCAAAATGGACGGGTAAGGTGGCCCTGATCGAGCATCTTTTGAATGAGCCGCTGCGCTGGAAAAAGCCTCGCGTCATTTTCGTCAACTCGATGAGCGACCTCTTCCATGAGGATTTGTCCGCTGCCGACATCCTTCGCGTGTTCGAAGTGATGAACCGGGCGGATTGGCATGTTTATCAGATTCTCACGAAACGCTCGGAACGCCTGCGTGAGATGAGCACGAGCTTACCCTGGGGGAAGCACATCTGGATGGGCGTGAGCGTTGAAAATGCCGACTATGTGCACCGCATCGACAACCTCCGGTGCTCAGGCGCCCACGTCAAGTTCCTCTCCATCGAGCCGCTGCTGGGCCCCATGCCCAACCTGAATCTTGCCGGAATCGACTGGGTCATTTGCGGCGGCGAGTCGGGACCAAGAGCGCGGCCGATGAATCCGGATTGGGCACGAAGCGTGCGTGACCAGTGCCAAACGGCGGGCGTGGCGTTCTTCTTCAAGCAATGGGGCGGCGTCAACAAGAAGAAATCCGGGCGCCTGTTGGATGGGCGGACATGGGACGAGATGCCGACAGGAATCCAGCTTTCAAATCTTCATGCAGAAGTTGAAGACGCAAAACCGGCCGGAAGTCTCCTCTCACTTCCTGTTCTCGAATAATCGCAAGCCAGTCGGCTACGGCAGTGTCACACCGTTAACGCCGAGAATGTACGGGCGGCAAACTTCGGCTGCGTTTCCGCGAAAACATTCCCACCCCTAAGTCTTATGAGGAGACGTGAATGGGGACCGCGTCGGGATAACGAGCTCCAGTCATACCCTCGATGGATGGAGATGACGTGGCGACGGAAACTGAAACCAAAGATCAAAGCGGTGAGATGTTTGTGAGCGTGAAGACGCTGGCCGCGCAGTGGAACTGCTCTAAGACCACGGTCTCGCGCCTCCTCGATAAGGCCGGCGTACCGGCGTTCTACTTCGGCCGCGGTCGCAACGGCTTGAAGCGCTACAAGAAAGTGGACATCGATCGATTCGTACAGAATCTCAATTCAGCTTGATCCTGATCCTGCCCGACTGCCTCCCCCGCAGCTCTTAGGTGCAGGTGACCCGAGGCCCTCTCGGTTACACGGGAGGGCCTCACTTTTCTTCTGCCGATTACCAGGGGTGACCAAAATGAGGCCCGCGTGGCGCTAGCGCCAAGGCTGTTTTGTCCGACGCGGACGTTTATCGGGACGATTGGACCGAGCATATACATGTATACAGGCGCCGGTCCCAAGTATCTGCCCGATCAGCGGTTGGCCAGATGCGAGTGGGGCCAACGCCGGCGGCTACAACGTGGTGTCGATGAGGAAGCGGCGGTCCCCGGTCGTCGGGGTCTAACACGAATGCCATTAGGATAAGGGTAGAAAGGGCGAAAAAAAGAAGGCCTGCCTTGTCGATGTGATGGGTGAATAGAGTCCATCACTTTTCAGGCAAGGAGGCCTACCATGCATCGTATCGACACGTCGGTTGGTTTTCATTCAGGTTCTTCAAGACACATCCAGGTTGCTGCGCTTCAAGACCTTCTGGGTGACCAGGAGATTGAGTTGGTCTGCCGTCGTCTTGGGCACAACTGGCGGGATCGGATCTTCACGCCAGCCGTGACGGTCCGATCGATGGTTCATCGTGCCTTGAATCCCGACAAGTCCATTCGCGCGGTCGTGACAGACCTGGCGGTTGTCGATGATCGGCTCACCCAGACGCCAGCCGATGCCTCGTGGTGCGAGGCGCGGTCCAGGCTGCCGGACGGGATGTGGCCTGTACTTTTGCAGCAAAGCGTCAAGCGGCTGGAACGACTGACGTCAGGCCACTTCCTCTACAGACACAGGCCGATCTTTCTCATCGATGGTTCGACTCTATCGATGCCGGATACGCCGGAACTGGTCGAGCACTTCGGATACTCCTGCTGCAGACATGGCCTGAGCCGCTTTCCTCTGGGGAGAATCACGTTCATCGTGCTGGCCGGGGCGAATGGTGTCTGGGATTACCGGTTCGCCGACTTTCGCACCAGCGAGGATGCGCAACTTCATCAGATGTGGGATCAGCTTCCCCGCGGTTCGATCTGCATTTTCGACCGGCAATTCAGCTCGTTTTACAACCTGGCCAAGTTGCTCCAGCGCGGGATCGACAGTATATCGAGGCTGCATCACCAACGCGATCCCAACAAGCTCATTTCGAAGGGAACGCCCATCGGCCACAATCAATGGATCGTCCGGCTGGATCTGATGCCGCATCGACGCAAGAAATACAACGATCCTTCGCTGCCCCAGCGTTTGTGCGTGCGGCTGATTCGCTTGGAGTTGCCCCGCAAGGGCAAGCCCAAACAGCTCTGGCTGGTCACCACGTTACTGGATGCTCGACGCCACAGAAGACAGGAGATCGGGGAGCTCTATCGCGGCCGATGGAATGTCGAGACCCGAATCGGCGAGTTGAAGACCACGCTTAAGATGAACGTGTTACGCAGCAAGAGCGCCCACGGCGTCTGTTACGAAGTGGCGGCAACGATCCTAGCGTTCAACCTTCTGCGAATCGTGATTCATCAGGCCGCCAAGCAAAAAGATGCGCCGTCGGATCGGATCAGCTTTGCCTCGGCCATCAAGATGGTCTTGGCCTACTCGGTGCCGCTCCGTAACGCTCGACCGAGGCAACGCCGGCAGGTCTACGCTCAAATGCTGTCGGACATAGCCCGCTGTAGGAATCCTGTCCGGCCCGGCCGCGTGGAACCCCGTCGCATCAAACGCAACGGCACGCCGTATCCTTGGCTGAACCTCCCACGTGCGTTGGCGAGAGAACGATGCTTATCCTAATGGCATTCGGGTCTAACACCGACGGTCAGTCGTCAAGATTACACCGATAACGAGGAAAGGTCATCGAGGCTGCTGCAGCGCGCTGCGATCCCCTCGGAGTTATCCAACAGGCTGCTGAGCGAGCAAATCTTCACATCCGAGCCCGCCAATTAGGGCAGAAACACGTCGTTTGCCAGTCGTCCTTCCGGGTGATACACTCTTAGGCATGGCCCAGCGGTTCGGTTCATTTCTGATGCTCTTCGTTATCGGGGCGTGTCCGGTCCTTTGCCGCGCATCGGCGGCGGCACTTTCTATCCATGACGAAGAGAGGCAAGTAATTCGACCTTCAGCCGATTCCTGCTGTGATCGTCCCGGCGAGGAACAGAGGCCTTCCGCGCCAGAGGATCCCTGCAAGAGCATCACGTGCTTTTGTTCACCATTTGTGCTACATGAAACGGGCAACAACCTTACGGTGTTGCTCACTTTGACGGCCGGTCCGGCCCCAACCTTGTGCGAAAAACTTTCCGATGTTTGCTGTTCCGTAATGGGGCTTTGTTCATGGGAGCAATCAACCACTCCCACCCGCCCGGCTGAATCCTCGGCCACTTTGCCACTTCTGATCTGATTTTCACGCCCATAGCACATGTAACTGATGCATAGGGGTTACTGCGCGCTCTCACGGATCTCGTGAGTCTGAGTCGTCATTATCACTATATCGAAGAATCCGTTTCGCCGGAACTTACCGGGAGCTTTTCCGAAATGGCTACGAACCAAAATGATGATCGCGATGCATTCGCGCCTCCTGTCGGCAATCGCCTTGCCCCGGTGACTCCGAATCCCCGAAGCGGGGCCGTTGTAATCATTCGATCGGCCGTGCACCACCTCCCCACTCTGCTCGTGCTCATTGCTCTTTGCGGCGTTGGATTTTGGGGTCACAAGAATGATTGGCGTGCGCCGAAGTTCGCGTCGATGTTCAGTTCGCCATCGCATCGCCAAGCCGAGGACTGGTGTGCGGAACACAACGTACCCGATTCTCGATGCATCAAATGTCATCCTGAACTCGCCGGCGAAACAGCGAAAGATTGGTGCAAAGAGCATGGTGTTCCGGAATCTCGATGCACGATTTGCCATCCCGAGATATTGACCAAAGGGGTGGCAAGCGACTGGTGTAAGGAACACGGAGTGCCCGAATCTAATTGCACGATCTGCCATCCGGAAATCGCTGTCAAAGGAAAGGCACCAAAGGCGGAGTCGGATATCAAAATCGTCGCGACAGACGGCGCAGAGCGGTCAGCGACAACATTGCCCACAAAGGCCCCTGCGACCTGCCAGACGCACCTGCTGCGCGTGCAATTCGCATCGCCGCAATCCGTGAAAAAAGCAGGGGTCCAGCTCGGCACCGTCGTTGAGCGACCGATGCAACAGACGATCATTGCGAATGCAGAGACACAATACGACCGGACACGGTTCGCGCAGGTCGCCTCGCGGGTTCCAGGCGCCGTCTGGCGCGTGGACAAGGAGATCGGGCAACCCGTTCACAAGGGCGACGTCTTGGCGCTCGTGGATGCGGCCGAGGTAGGTCGGGTAAAGGCGGAGCTTTTGACTGCCTCCGCGCAGCGAGAACTTCGTACCCAAACCGTCCGGCGGGTCAACGAACTCCTGCCGCAGAAGATCAGCACGACGGCCGAGCTTCAAGAAGCCCAGGCAGCCCTGCGCGAAGCCGAGATTCGCGTATTCAATGCGCATCAGGCGCTCATCAATCTTGGTCTCACCGCCACAGCAGAAACGGAACGAATTCCCAACGAGCGCGAGATGCAACTTCTCGGCCTCCCCAAGGAAGTCCGAGCGTCACTTGAAGTGGGAGCGCCGTCCGCCAACCTGGTTCCTCTTGTTGCCCCACTCGACGGTGTTGTCACCAGGCGTGACGTCGTTGCAGGCGAGGTGGTCGAGGCATCCAAGCCGCTCTTTGTGATTGCAGACTCTCGTCGCATGTGGCTTATGATCGACGTGCCGCAGGCACAAATCGGGCGTGTCAAGATCGGCCAAACGGTTCGTTTTCTACAGGAACGTAGCGACGACGCGGTACAAGGGACGATTACGTGGATCAGCACCGCCGTGGATGACCAGACGCGAACGGTCAAGGTACGTGCCGAAGTGGAGAATCTGGACGGCCGGATACTGGCCTCTACGTTTGGTCGTGCGTACATCACGGTGCGGGATTCGCCAAAGGCGATTGCCGTGCCGACCGAGGCGATCCAATGGGAGGGTTGCTGCCATATTGTGTTCGTGCGGCTGGCCGACGACATCTTCCAAACGCGAAAAGTCAGACTTGGGTCGCGCGATTCGCACTACACGGAGGTCTTCGTGGGATTGTCGCCGGGGGAGGTTGTCGCCACGGCAGGAAGCCACGTTTTGAAGTCGGAAATACTGAAAAGCAAGCTAGGCGCCGGTTGTTGTGCCGACGAGTAACGATGCAGAGACAGATGACATGTTGAATTGGATTATCAACTGGTCGCTTCGCCGCCGCTGGGTTGTGCTGGGGTTAACCGGCGCATTCGTGGTGTTTGGTCTCATCGCCCTCAGCCATTTGAACATTGACGCCTTCCCGGACACCACGCCGGTGCAGGTGCAAGTCAACACGGTCGCGCCTGCATTGAGCCCGGAGGAAGTCGAGCGGCAAATCACATTTCCGGTGGAACAGACCATCAGCGGATTGCCCGACCTTCTAAACGTCCGATCGATCTCCAAGTTCGGCCTGTCGCAGGTCGTCGTGACTTTTAGGGACGGCGTAGACATTTATTTTGCGCGCCGTCTCGTGAGTGAGCGACTCGGCACGGTGCAGCTTCCCTCCGGGATCGATCGCCCCGAGATGGGACCGGTGGCCACTGGACTCGGTGAAGTATTCCACTACATCGTTACGTCCGAATCTCGCGATCTGACCGAGCTACGGACGATCCAGGACTGGGTGATCAAGCCCGCGTTTCGGACCGTCCCCGGCGTCGCTGAAATCAACAGTTGGGGTGGCTACGAAAAACAGTACCAGGCCCGTATCGACCCGAACCGGCTCATCAAGTACGGCCTGTCTTACGACGAAGTCATTGAGGCGTTGGAAAAGAACAATCTCAATGCCGGCGGAGGGACCATCGCCACCGGCGGCGCCATGCAGCTTGTCCAGGGCATCGGCCGAGTGAGCGACATTGACCAAATCGGCGACATCGTTATCAAGGCCAAGGATGGCATTCCCATCTACGTCCACTACGTGGCCGACATCGAGATCGGATCGGAAATTCGCCGCGGTGCAGTCACCTACGGGGGCAAGGGCGAAGCCGTGCTCGGTCTGGGGTTCATGCTCATCGGTCAGAACACGCACGAAGTCACCTCCCGGCTCAAAGTGAAGCTCGAGGAGATCAGGAAGACGCTCCCAGCGGACGTGCATGTCGAGACGGTCTATGACCGCACGGAGTTGGTTGATCATGTCATCGACACGGTTCGCAAGAACCTGTTCGATGGCGGCTTGCTCGTCATCGCCGTGCTGTTCATGTTCTTGGGCAACCTTCGGGCCGGCTTGATCGTCGCCCTGGCCATTCCATTGTCCATGCTGTTTGCCTTTTCGGGAATGCTGCAATTTGCAATTGCAGGCAGCTTGATGAGTTTGGGAGCCATTGACTTCGGCCTTGTCGTCGATAGCGCCGTCATCCAGATCGAAAACACAACCCGCCACATCGCTCACGACCGGAATAAGCGAACGATGATTGATGTGGTGCGCGACGCGGTGCTTGAAGTGCGCAAGCCCACCATGTTCGGTGAACTGATCATTATGCTTGTCTACGTGCCGATCCTTGCTTTGGAAGGCATCGAAGGCAAGCTCTTTCGCCCGATGGCGTTGACCGTCATTTTTGCATTGGCTGGCTCGCTGATCCTCTCACTTACGGTGATGCCAGTTCTCGCCAGCCTATTGCTTCCACGTCGAATGGAAGAGAGAGATCCGTTGATCGTTCGCATTGCACAGGCGATTTACGCACCGATACTTCGCTTGGTCATGCGGCATCATATTGCCGTGCTCGGCACAGCCGTGGCGGTGCTCGGATTCGCGGCAATTGTTGCCCGCGGACTGGGAACCGAATTCATTCCGCGCCTCTCCGAGGGAGCACTCGTCGCCAACGTGATACGGCTTGCCGGTACGGATCTCGACGAAACGGTGCGCTACAACACGGAGATGGAAAGGGCCTTGCTCGCCGCCTTTCCCGATGAGATCCGCCACATCTGGAGCCGTAGCGGTACAGCGGAGGTGGCCACGGACCCGATGGGTGTTGAACTGACCGACATTTTTCTTTCACTCACACCTCGCCATCAATGGAAGCGGGCCGCGTCGCAGGGGGAATTGGTCGAACTGATTCAGCGCGAACTGCGCGACATGCCAGGCCAGCGTGTGGCCATGACGCAGCCGATAGAGATGCGGATGAACGAGATGATCGCCGGCGTGCGCGGCGATGTGGCAATGAAACTCTACGGCGACGATCTCAATATACTCAAAGCTAAGGGCGATGAGATCGGCGCGCTCTTGGGATCGATCCAGGGTGCGGCGGACTTGAGCACGGAGCAGCTCACCGGACAACCGGTCCTCCAAATTCGGGTAGATCAGGAGGCCCTAGCCCGGCATGGGGTTCCTGCGAAAGCCATAATGGATATTGTCGAATCGATTGGTAGCAAGCCCCTTGGCGAGGTGATCGAAGGACAGCTGCGCTTCCCGCTTGTTGCTCGTTTGCCCGAATCGTGTCGCCGTAATGCGGACGCGATCCGCTCCATCGTGCTTCCAACGGTCTCCGGTCAACGCGTGCCACTGGAGAATCTGGCCACAGTCGAAGAAATCGAAGGGCCGTCAACGATTACGCGCGAATGGGGTCAACGCCGAACGACGGTTCAGGTCAACGTTCGGGGTCGGGACGTGGGCAGTTATGTAGCGGAGGCGCAGCGTCGCCTTGCCGCGGAAATTCAGCTTCCACCCGGGCGCTATCGTATCGATTGGGGCGGTCAGTTCGAAAACTATCAACGCGCCCGCGATCGCCTCCTGATCGTCGTTCCAGCCGTCCTGGTCATGATCTTTGTGTTGCTTTACATAACCTATCACCGAGTTCGCGATGCGATTCGCGTGTTCACGGGCGTTCCGTTCGCCATCGTCGGCGGAGCGATCGCCCTTTGGGTTCGCGATATGCCATTTTCCATCTCGGCAGGCGTTGGATTCATCGCACTCTCAGGCGTCGCCGTTCTAGGCGACATGGTTCTCGTTTCATACGTGCGCCAACTGTTGGCCCGGGGCTTGACGTTGCGGGAGGCGATTGCAGAGGCGGCGCTGACACGCTTGCGTCCCGTGCTCATGACCGCGCTGGTGGCGTCGCTCGGCTTCGTGCCCATGGCACTCAGTACGGGCGTGGGCGCCGAGGTTCAGCGTCCGCTGGCGACGGTCGTCATCGGAGGCGTGATCAGCAGCACGCTGTTGACGCTGCTGGTGCTACCGGCGATTTACCTCGTGTTCGGAGCTTCAGCGGCAGCAGCGAAATCCGAAGAGAAATTGGAAGATGACAAAGAAACTACCCAAGCTTCGAGCACGGTCGGCGGACCGATCGGCACCGAAGCGGAAACCTTAAATGCTTAATGGAGCAGTGCAGATGTACATCAAACGTTCATGTTGTTTGACGGCTATGTTGTTGGTCAGCGCCCCGCTTTTCTTAAACGGTTGCGATCGCAAGAGCGAGCCACCGCCGGCGGCCGCCGCACCGAAGACTGAGCCACCCGCGCCTGAAAAGCCAAAAGAGCCGTTGATCAAAAAAGCTGAAATCGTCGATTGGTGCCCCGAGCATGGTGTTCCCGAGTCGATTTGCACTCGTTGCAACAAAGAGTTGATCGCTGGGTTCAAGAAGAAGGGTGATTGGTGCGCAAAACATAATCTTCCGGAATCGCAGTGTCTCGTCTGCCATCCCGATTTTAAGGCGAAGTTCGAGGCCATGAGCCCCAAGAAGGGCTGAGCGATGATTCGTTTCACAGGGCTGGCGGGAAGTCGTCGCACGCTGGCGAAGGCCGTACTGGCTCAGGCTCCTGTGCAATGTGGCCACGGCGACGTCGGCCGTTTCTGCCGAAGTGACAGACCTCGAAGTGCCGATAGACCTCTATCGACGAACGCTGGTCGCGCTGCTAGCATTATGGCAATGTGTTTGAGGCTGATTCTTGTTACGGCTCTTTCTTTAGCAGCTCTCGTCTGCCCGGTGCTTTGCGCCGACGCGCCAACATCGCATGATTCGTCTCACGGGCCGTGCTCTACTGGAGATTCAGACGAATCAAGCGGTCATGATCGGGCCTGTGACAACTCGTGCTTCTGTTCCTCGGCGACAACCCAGCAGAATTCACTTCGGTCGTTGCTAGAGACTGGGTTCACGTTGGCGGCCTTCATCGACGCTGTCGCGTGCCAGTCTTCTTCGCCCCCAGAAGCCGCTCCGTTTCTTCTGGCCAAGGTACTTCAACCCGCATCCGGGGTTGAACGCGCACTTCCTCTCCTAA
This sequence comes from uncultured Planctomycetaceae bacterium, assembly GCA_964605185.1. GTDB lineage: Bacteria > Planctomycetota > Phycisphaerae > UBA1845 > UTPLA1 > JACRIM01. The sequence goes on along the minus strand of CAZSBF010000015.1, from coordinate 1,127 downwards.
TCTGATTCCCCACTCATCCGCGCCCCGAACGCGAGCCTCTGCGCGAAGCTCGCGCATCTTTTGTCATTGGCGTAGCTGTTTTTCCTATTCGCTCTGGAGCTAGATTGCATGAACACGAGTCTTCGATGCGCGGTGAGTATCACCATCATCTCCGCATTCGCGTTTGTCTGGGGCTGTGCGATGGTCAATCCCAAGCCTGATTACGAACGCGCCGGCAAGATCATCTCGGATGCAACTGGCTCCGAGTCTTACTTCCGACCCGACGAGAATGATGCAGGAGCGATCAGGGTACGCGAGCTGATACAGGCGGGAATCACTTGCGACGAGGCCGTGCAAATCTGCCTGATCAACAACCCAACGCTCCAAGCGGCCTTTTTCGACCTCGGCTTCGCCAGGGCCGATGTGGTGCAATCGGGGCTGTTCTCCAATCCGTCGCTAGCCTTGTCGGTCGCCTTTCCGGAGGGTGGTGGCCGGTCGAATATTCAGGCTACCTTCGCTCAGAACATCGTGGATCTTTGGCAGATTCCAATTCGGAAACGCTCTTCCGAACGGCTACTTGACGCCGCGATACTCGATGTGGCGCGCCAGGCCTCACAGCATGCTGTAGACACGCGATCCGCATACTTCACGGCGATAGCTGCTGACCAGTCCCTGCTGATTGCCAACGAAAACGTCGGCATCGCCGAACAATTGCTGGAAGCGGCAATGGCCAGACAGCAAGCCGGGGCGGTGGGCGAACTCGATGTGAACCTTGCGCGCGGAGCCGTGTATAGCGCGGAACTGGAGATGCAGAGGGCGCGGCTCGACGATGGCACCGCTCGACGCCGCCTAGCCATACTCCTTGGGCTGACCGACGTGGCCGAGGAACTGCAGTTCGCAACGAATGTTTTGCTTCCACCGATGGTTGAACTGGACGCCGAGCAGATCGTGCAGATTGCCTTAAGCAGTCGCTTGGACGTTCAATCCCTGCGGATGGAGTCCGAGGCCAAGCGACAACGCATTAACTTGGAAATTGCCAAGATACTTCCGGAATTTTCGATCGGTTTTACGAGGAGCGGAGCGAAAGACGGGCTCTTCCCGGTCGAAAAATCCCCGACGACACAGCGCGAGCTTCGATCGCAGCAGGC
>CAZSBF010000014.1:0-56383 GCA_964605185.1 uncultured Planctomycetaceae bacterium | reverse complement strand
GTCTTCTGCCCGGGCTTGATGGTGCCAGAAAGCTATCCACCAAACGGCTAGTGAACTCAATATCAACGAACATGCCCAATGCAAGAAGCCCAAAAAGCATGAATAGCATTCTTTTGCGCGTCAACGCCATTATGCCCTTAGTGGTCGTCCCGAACGTCTGAATCTAATTGTTGATAATTCGGAATGGGAGTCGTTTTTCAGCATATAGTAGTCGAAATGCCATATTCGTAGCACGAAGCATTTCAATCATACTCCACATCAATTTCGGCAGGTACGATCTGAACCGAAATTATGACTCGGGATTTGAACTCGGCAAGCGTACTTCTAGTTTTTTCAATCGTCGATCTATCGCATCAATTCTTGCGTTAATGGTCCCTCTCTCATTTTCGTTGAGGTTCTCCGAGTCAATCAAGTCATTTAGGAAATCATGAATCGTTCTCAAATTGGCGATGGACTTCAGCCAGCATTCGAAATCGTTAAGTTGAATCTGCTTCCGGGTCTTGGCATCAGCAGGTACTTCGAATGCGATTGCCCAGTTATTCGGGTCTTTTCTTGGGCTTATCAGAGAAGACGCTTGAATGTCCTTGAGAAGTTGATCATGCGACGGAAGAGAGTCAAATGTATGAATCTGCTTCTGGGTTGTGCATAGTACCGGCTTGAGGTTGGTCAACATGACTATATTACCAACTTCCATTATCGAATTCCTAAACTGCTGATAGTCATGCGGAATCGCAAATGTCGGCCTTCTTGTTCCACCTTTGCGTAACACTTTATCCAGCGCATCCAGTTCTTGATTTGCATTCTCAAACCACCGCCGAACAATCATCGCGTCCAGAACCGGTTTCGCCTTTTCGTCAGCTTCCAGACGAGCCTGCATAGGAACCAATTTGAAAACCGAAGCAAAATCAATTCCGGGATCGGAGACAGGCCGCTCACCAGCAGGCGCAGAGGTAGGGGGCGATAATTGAATAATCCAAAGCGACACAATTAGTCGAAATGTTTCGCAGTACATCGTTCGCTCCAAGGTAGGCCGGCAATCGCATCTCCGAATGACATTATAAGAAAAGTGATGGACAATTCCAATTGGGCACTTCCATTCTCCCGCCCAATCGTCAGTTCTCTGAAAAGGATATGGAGAACCAAAAATTAGCTGAAAAGAAGTTAGGTTGAATTGTTCGGCTTCAGAATAACGCGGGAACGGATTCCCGCCGTATTGGGTGCGAGAAAGGAATCTCGCACCAGCATTCGCGAGCCGAGACCATTGTGTTGCCCGACCTAACGCTCGTGGACCGCGAGCTTGCGCTGCGCGGCTCTGATTTGGGGGAACCCGCTCGGAATTGGAGAGAACCCGCTTGCTTACGCGAGCGGCTCGGATTGTTAGTGCACGCCGTGGTCGGCGAGCCAGCGTTCGGCGTCGATGGCGGCTTTGCAGCCCATGCCGGCGGCGGTGATGGCCTGGCGGTAGACGCTATCGGCGCAGTCGCCGGCGACGAAGACGCCGTCCACGCTGGTGGTGGAGCGGTAGGGATCTTTGAGTTTGATGTAGCCCTTGGCATCTAGTTCGAGTTGGCCGTTTAGGAACTTTGTTGCGGGGGTGTGGCCGATTGCGACGAAGAGGCCGCCGACGGGGAGATCGGAGATTGCCCCCGTGCCCGTGTCTTTAAGGCGCACGGCGGTGATGGCCTGATCGCCGAGGACATCGACGACGGTTTTGTTCCATTGGAACGCGATCTTGGGATTGTCGTGTGCGCGCTGGGCCATGATCTTGCTGGCGCGGAGCTGATCGCGCCGGTGGATCATGTGGACTTTGCTGGCGAACTTCGTGAGGTAGGACGCTTCTTCCACGGCGGAGTCGCCGCCGCCCACGACGGCGAGTTCCTTATTCCGAAAAACCGGCATGGCTCCATCGCACACGGCGCACGCGGAAACGCCGCCGCCGGTTCGGGCGAGACGCATCTCGTTTTCCAGGCCGATCCAATTTGCGGTGGCGCCGGTGGCGACGATGACTGAATGCGCGAGATAGACCCTGTCGTCCTCGCCGACCACCTTGAACGGCCGCGAGGAGAAATCGACGGACTTCACGTCGTGGTATTTGGAGGAATGGCCGTCGTCGGGGTTGGAGACGTCGGGCGTCATGCCGTCGTCCGTGACGATGCGCGTGCCGAATCGGACGGCCTGTTGCTCGAATTCTGCCATGAGCTTGGGGCCGGTGATGCCGTGTTTGAAGCCGGGGTAGTTTTCGACTTCCGTCGTGAGCATGAGTTGACCACCGGGAAGCACGAGCGAGGGTTGGCTCTTGGGCCGGCCTGCGAAGACGAGCGGCGTGAGGTTTGCGCGGGCGGCGTAAATGGCGGCCGTCCAGCCGGCAGGGCCGGAGCCGATGATGATGACTTTTTCCACTGCGTCCGACATTGAAACCTCCACTGACCTCTTCCAAACCGTTGTGGCGGAGTTGTTATTCCCGCGTGACTGCTTGTCGCGATGATACGGCGTAATACCGGGGGACGTCGAAGCGCAGAAAAAAAGCGGGCGCACCAAACGGTGCGCCCGCCTGATTGACTTCATGCGGCATGGACTTGCCGGTTATTTGCCGGCGGGCTTCGCCGAAACCGGTTGCATGGCGGACGGCGAATTCTTCACCGGTGGGGCCATTGCGGGGACCGGTGCCGCGTTGGCGACTGGAGCGCTGGGGCCGAGGGTGACCGGGATCGACAGCTTGGCGTAGGCCGGGTTGTTTGTTGAGAAGGTCACGGTTTCGCCGTCCTTGGACAGTTTGGCGTCCGGCGGGACCTCCATGGTGACACGATAGGACATGCCCGGCTGCGTTTCCTGCATTGTCAGTTTCAATGCGGGGTTGCTCGAGGCCAAGTCGGCGATGGCGAGCGGCTTCGCGGCGTTGTTGCGGACATAGAAGTCACGCTGCATCGGCACGGTGCGGGTTTCGGGGATGGCCACCTTGTTTGGGACGACGTCGACGTCGGAAACGAGATAGGCGTTGCAGGGGATCTTGATCGACGGCAGGTCCTTGAGGCCGGTTTCGACCTCGATGTTTCCGGTGACGGCACCGTTCGGCAGTTCCTTGGAGAGGGCGACGGTCAACTCCCATTTTTTGCCCTCTTCGAGCGGCTTGATTTCCGCGGAGAAAGCGGTGTTTGATGATTTGGGGGAGGCGAGCGTCAACGGCGCCTCGCTGTTATTTGTGATGGTGATTTTTCGGGTGAGGGTGGATTCACGTGCCGTGGTGCTGGAGGTGTTGCCGAACAAGGCGCTACTGGGGGCGGCCTGCACGATCTGCCAGAGTTCGCCCTTGATCTGCAATGCCATCGTCGAGGCAGCGCCGGGCATGTTGGTGACGATCGTGACGGATTTTGAAATCGGTCCGTTGAAGTTGCCGGTGGCGACCTTGAGGGGAATCTTGCCGGACTTGCCGGGTTCGACAATGCGATCATATTCGCCGCTGGTGGTGCAGCCGCAGGACGGCTTGACTTGAATGATCTCAAGTGGGCCGGTGCCGGTGTTGTGGAACCAGAAGTCGTGCTGGATGTCGGTGCCCGTGCGGATTCGGCCCGCGTCGTAGATCGGCGTATCGAACTCGATCTTCGGTTCTTCGCCGGGCTTCAACTGGACGGTGCCCTGCGGCGGTGCGGGCGGCTGGGGTTTCATGGCCTTGGTGTTCACGGCGGGCTGCGTCGTCGAGGCGCGAAGGTGCGGCGGTGTCTGGTCCTTGGTGTTTGCCGGAGTCGGCGGTTTGGCAAGGAGGGTGCCGACCGCGCCGGCGGCGACAAGGGCCGCGGCGACGATGGCCGTGGGGCGTCGGTTGATGATCGTCTTAAGCATGAGTGAGTCTCCGAAGAGTTCGTTTTACGGGCGTCACAGCGGCGGACGCCTTCGCCTGACATCGCTCACTTTATCGAGCAATGGTGGGCGAGTGGTGTAACAGGGCTGTAACTGAGGGCTATTGCATACCCAAAGTCACCTGATTTATTTTGTTACATGGCGGGCGGCTGCGTTTCGCGCTACGAATCCGCCTTATTCTATCGTCTTTTTTGCGAGATGCCAGCCGGCTGAAACATCTTGTTGCAAAGCGATCGGCCGCGAGAATTATTTTTTTGTGAGTGGGGGTGCGCGCTATAAATTCGCGGCCGGTCGACCGAGGGATCGGCTTTGACGGCCGATTTTGCATTGCGGCGGCGATGGTTGACGCTGGGTCTGCCGGGGGCTACATTTCCAACCCCTCAAGGCGACCCCCCAACCACTCGCCCGGGTGGCGGAATTGGCAGACGCGCTAGGTTGAGGGCCTAGTTCCGGTTATACGGAGTGCAGGTTCGATCCCTGTCCCGGGCATTCAGTCTTATCGCTTGGGTTCTTCCGCCGAATCTAACATCCCATCAAGGGCACGCCCCCAGCGCGCAATCGACAAAGAGTTGAATGTCGCTCGCGTTGGTGATCAAGTCGCCGTTGAGATCCATGCGGTTGATGCTTCCCGCGTTCAGGTTTATTTCCAGCAATACCTCGACGAAACATTGAGCATCGGGCTCGAATTCAAAGTACCCATTGCCGTCGCAGTCCGCGTATGTGCTTGGGCCGGTGGTCGATTGTTGGACTGGCGCCGAGAACGATGTTTCAACGCCGAGTCGATTGCGGGCTTTGATGCGAATGGTGTACATCGTCCCCGACGGAAGATTATCCGCGAGGATCGATGTCGACTGAGTCCACTGGTTCGCCTGAAGCGCGCCGGCGGGTGGGGTTACTTCGAAGTAGAGGCCGGAGAGTCCCTCGGACAGGTTTGATAATGTGCCCGTTGCCGTGAGCGTCATCGACGTATCGGCGACACCGGAAGGATTAACGCCGGTTGGGGTTTCAATCATGGTTGCGGTATAGAAATTACCGCTGCCGCCGCCCTCGTTCGGGGGATCGGCGCTGTCGCGCGCGCGAACGGAGTATCCATATTGGGTGTTCGCCAACAGGCCGGTATCCACATAGGTCGTGGAAGCGATCCACCCGCTGTCATGGCCACCGGCGAAGGCATCATCCGACTCAAAGAAATAAGTGATCGACGGGGACTGCGAGTCCGTTGCGATTTGACTGGTCATCGTCACGCTCGATGGGCTGACTGGCGACGGCTGCGCGATGAAGCCAACTGGATTTGGAGTAGGACCATCGAAGTCGAGTGTATTGATCGCCGCGACGACGTTGGGTCGCGGGCCGATTTTCTGTGATACGGGGAATGCACCAGAAAGCTGTGGTGAACCAGTCGAAACCAGGCGAGATTTGATTTGCGACGGTGTGAGCGTCAGGTTTCCATTGATCTTTGCGTAGCTCTGGAGCAGGACGCACGCGCCGGTAACAATGGGGGATGCGCTTGATGTGCCCGAGAATCCACTCGCGTAGTAGAGATTGACGCCTTCGCCGGAATAGGCGGTTCCATATCCCGTCGTGTAGACACGTTCGCCCCAGCCTTGCAGATCGACGGTCGATCCCCAATTAGAAAATGACAAGCGGGAGCGATCGCCGCTTGCACCGGTTGGTGCTCCACCAGCACCAACGATGATGGCGCCGGAGTCATTCGCGGCCAGGAAGGGCCAGTGGCCGCCGTTTCCGGTTGAGTACACGGCGGCGTCAAGATCCTGCGAACCGTTGCCTGCGGCCTCGACCACGATGATTCCGTTGCCGACGGCGGTGACGATGGCGTCGTACCAGGGCTGATACCACTCGACGGGAACGAGGCCGAACTGCGTGCCGGAGGGAACTCCCGTGTAGTTGGGGCCGACTGTTTGCTGTTCTATGACCATGGCATCCCCGGCATCCAGCGCGGACATGGCATTGATGATTCCAACGCCAACGTCGTAGCCGAATGCCGTGTTGGCTGCGGCGACATACACGCTGCCGGACCCATGGGCGATGCCCGTGGTGCCCCATCCGTTATTGAGCGATGAAAGCTGACCCAGCACGGCCGTGCCGTGGTTTGTGCTGTTGAATGGATCGATGGGGGCCGGCCCGACGAGGATGGGCGGCGGCAGGTCCTGGTGGTTGAAATTCCAACTGTATTCCACGTCCGCGATTTTGACGCCGACGCCGATCGAGCTGTAGGGAATATTCCATGTCGGCGTTGCACCAATGCCGGCTGTTGCTGCCGCCAGATAGCCTTGATTGGGTTGGAAATTGGGAACGATGGGAAGTTCAACCGGCCGCGGCATTGGCAGCGCGATCTCTACGATGTCAAGTTTGTTCAACTCATCGATCAGGGCGTCGACGTTTGCGCCGTCCGGGACGAAATACGTGAACTGGGTTCGCAAGTCGGCCACTGCGCGACGGAGCGAATTCTGTGCATTTTGGCGGTATTGCTCGAGCTTTTGGCTTCCGAGTCGATGGGTCGGCTCCCAGCGGCCACCGGGGAATTGGGTCAGGAATTCCCTGGCTTTTTGATTCAGCTCACCAGTAACCGAATCGTCCAAGCTCCCCGCTATGGCACGAATTTTTAGGTCGTCCCGCATCTTGACCGAGATTGCATCACGCCGGTGGGCTGTCGTAATTGTGGTTTTTTCCGGCTTTACCGTTGGGTTTCGAGGTGTCAATTGAACCTCATCCGCGACTGAGAAACCGCAGGCGGCAAGGACGACGAGTGACGAGGCGAGGATGAATCGGTGCATCTGAAAGCCCTTTTCGATGAAGGAATCTCCAAGATTCTACCATTTTCCCATGCTAGAACCTATACGTGTCCATGCGAAGAGTCGGTTTTGGAGCTTTCGCGCAACTGCGGATAGACTATTAATTTTGAGGTACCACCCATGAAATTCGCAACGCGAGCCATTCACGTCGGTCAAGAGGCGGAACCCGTTACGGGGGCCACCATCGTGCCGATCTTTCAGACCAGCACCTATACCCAAGAGGGGATCGGTCAGCACAAGGGGTATGAGTACGCCCGCACGGGCAATCCGACGCGGACGGCGTTGGAGTCGTGTCTGGCGTCGTTGGAGAACGCCAAGTACGGCTTGTGCTTCGCCTCCGGGTCGGCGGCGAGCGCGACGGTGATGAATCTGCTGTCGGCGGGGGACCATGTGATTTGCGCGGATGACGTATATGGCGGGACGTATCGGCTCTTTGAACTGGTGTTCACTCGCTATGGCCTGCAGTACTCGTGGGTTGATATGACCAACCCCGAGATCGTGGCCAAGGCGGTCCGGCCGAACACGAAGATGCTATGGATCGAGACGCCGACGAACCCGCTGCTCAGTGTTGTTGATATCGCAGCGGTTGCGGAGATCGGCCGGAAACACAAGTGTCTCACCGTTGTCGATAACACATTTGCCAGCCCTTATCTCCAACAGCCGCTCGACCTTGGGGCGGACATCGTGGTGCACAGCACGACGAAGTACATCGGCGGGCATTCGGATGTGGTCGGTGGGGCGATCCTGACCAATGACGAGCAGGCGTACACAAAGTTGAAGTATCACCAGAATGCGGTCGGCGGCGTGCCGGGTCCGCATGATTGCTGGCTGGTGATGCGCGGGGTGAAGACGCTGGCGCTTCGGATGGAAGCGCACTGCGCGAACGCGCTGAAAATCGCGAAGTGGCTGGAGTCGAATGAGAGTGTATCGCGCGTGATTTACCCCGGTCTATCGAACCATAAGCAACACGATTTGGCCCGCCGTCAGATGCGCGGGTTTGGCGGGATGGTGTCGTTTGAACTCAAGGGTGGCGAGGCGGCGGCGCGAAAGGTCGCGGGTCAGACGAAGTTGTTCTCACTGGCGGAGAGCCTTGGCGGCGTGGAGAGCCTGATCGGTCATCCAGCGACGATGACCCACGCGAGCATGCCGAAGGAGCAGCGCGAGGCACGGGGATTGACGGGCGGGTTGCTACGTCTCAGCGTGGGCATTGAGGATGCGGATGATTTGATCGGGGATCTGGAGGCGGCGTTTGCAGTGGTGGAGAGCCGGAAGGCGGTTGGGGTATGAGTACGCCTAATCTCCAAGCAAAGCGTTGAGATCGCGGGCGCCGTGCAGGATTCGAACAATCGACAGGGGCTTGTGGTCGGGGTGATAGGCAACGAGGTAGGATTTCACCCGCCAGAACCGAATTGAATTATCCGATACTTCGGGTCGAACATGGCCGATATGCGGTCGATCGCAGAGTCGTTCAAAGGCTGCTTCGAGTACATCGATCAGTCGATCCGCCGCGTCAATATTGTCCGCAGCAATAAACTCCCAGATATCAGACAAATCTCTCAGGGCTTCGTCTGAGACGATGAACCGGCTCATTTGCGTCCAGCTCGCCGGGCTTTCGATCGTTTTCGAAGGTCCGCGAAGGCTTTTTCACCGTCGTGAACTTCACCTCGCTCGATCTGTCGCATCCCCACGGCAATTTTCTTACGAACATCGGCCAGGGCGGATTGACGCTCAGCATCTCGCTCCTGCAACAGTCGGAGTCCCTCACGGATTACCTCGCTTGCCGATTGATAGCGACCGCTTTGCACGTGGCGATTCACAAAACGGCTCAGTTGATCAGTAAGAGACACATTCATGGAGGTTCGCGTTGCCATACTGCGAGTATAGCAAATGTGGCACAATGTGTCAATTTGTGTTACGGGCAACGATGTGGCGTTTGGGCGAGGTGAGTAAAAAAACACAAGGCCGAGTTGGTGCTCCGGTACGCACCAACCCGGCCTTGTATTGCAAGAAAAGTTCGGAAGCTATCGCGATCAGCTTCCGAGGAGACAACGCTGGAGATACTCGGCTTGTCGGCCGGGGTCTCCATGCATCTCGTTAAGGCGTTCCACGAAGGCCTGGATATCCCGACCGTCGATCGTTCCGTCGCCGTTGTAGTCGCAGTCGAACGTGGCAGCGCTCGTCGGTGACTTCTCGGCATCCGCCAATTGATTGGCAGACTCAGACGGGAGATTGACGTTCAGGTTTCCAGCGATCGGCTGGACACGCCCGTTATTCATGAGGCCCGGGGCGACGAACGCCACAGCCACTGCTGCAGCCGCCGCCAGCGGAATGGCCACTCGCACCCAACCGAACCGTCGCTCATGGCGATCGGCCCGCTTGGCAGCCGCCGACTTCCACGGATAGGAGGCGGGCCGAGCGGCGAAAACGCCGTCGCGGTGAGCCTCGCCCATCGTGGCAAGCAGGGTGTCAAGATGTCGGGTGTCAGGGGTCATTCCGTTCCTCGAAGTGTTATTGAGTTTCGCCCCCCTCTTGCGCGGAGAAAAATTGGGAAATTCTTAAGCCTTTTGATTCCAAGCACTTACGGAGAGTTCTGTAAGCGGACGGGATACGAACGTCCCGTAATGTCGATTCTGGAACCCCGATTTTCTGAGCGACGTCACGCAGGGTTAGCGCTTCAAAGAACCGGAGGCGGACGATTTCGGCATCTTCGGAGGCGAGCCGGCTGACACAATCGTGCAGGGCGGCCAGCCATTCCGCCTCTTCGGCGAGGGATTCCGGGGTGACGTCATCCGTTTTTTCCCTCCGAGTGCTCTGCTCCTCCGCGAGGACGACGGGTGACTTGCGACATTCCTCTCGATAGACGTTTCGCACGATTCCGGCCATCCATGCGAGGAACGGGGTCGTACCAACAAACTCCCTCCGCTGGGCGAAAGCACGGCACCATGTTTCGTTGAGGATCTCCTCGACCCAGTCTCCGCGATGTGAAATCTTCCATGCGACCAATCGGACGCGCGTTTGATAGAGGTCGTAGATGCGTTCGAAGGCGAGTTCATCACCTTCCCGAATCGCCTCGAATAATTGCTCCTCCCAGCGTTTAGACATGCGTTTTCAGGGCCTCTCGGGACGCCGATAGTAGCGGATCGACCAACTCGTTGCGCATGGCCTTTACGCATTTTTCTTGCCGCCGGGCGCTGCTCCCCTTGCATCGGACTTGGCGATACACTGATCCGCCCCGGTTCGACAGGCGGCGCGGCCCGTCGAAGACCGGAATTGGTCCGCTAGAGAGGGGTCCGCATGAAAATTGGTGTCCCACGCCCCGTATTGGATGGCGAAACTCGCGTCGCACTGGTTCCTGAGACATTTGCCAAGCTGAAAAAGGCCGGTTTTGAGCTGCTTGTCGAACGCGGCGCCGGCGAGGCTGCGCACTATCTCGATGCGAATTATGAGGCCGCCGGTGGGCGGCTGGTCGGAAGCGTCGGGGAGCTTTTCGACCAGGCGGATGTCGTGGTGCTGGCGCATCTGCCGACCTCGGAACAGGTCGACTCGTTGCGATCGGGGACGATTCTGATCGGCCCGCTTTCCGCACTTACAAATCATGATCTTATCCGCCGCATTGCCGAGCGAAACATCGCGGCGTTTGCGTTGGAACTTGTTCCACGAATCACGCGCGCCCAATCGATGGATATTCTCAGTTCCATGAGCAGTCTCGCCGGCTATAAGGCGGTGCTCATCGGGGCAGCGAACTTGGGGCGCATTTTCCCGATGATGATGACGGCCGCGGGCACGATTACGCCGGCGCATGTGTTGATCATCGGTGCGGGCGTCGCGGGTCTGCAGGCTATTGCGACGGCCAAGCGGCTCGGCGCGGTGGTGGAGGCTTATGACGTACGGCCCGTGGTGAAGGAGCAGGTTGAGAGTCTTGGTGCGCGGTTCGTTATGGTCGATGCACCGATGGAGAACGCGCAGGACAAGGGCGGGTATGCCAAAGAAGTCTCCGACGCATACAAGGCCAAGCAGGCCGAGGCGTTGCACAAGCACGTTCGCGAAAATGATGTTGTCATTACGACGGCGCTCATCCCCGGTAAGCCGGCACCGAAGCTGATCACCGCACAAATGGTGCGCGACATGAAGCCCGGCTCGGTGATCGTTGACCTTGCGGGCGAGGCGGGTGGCAACTGCGAACTGACGCGCTATGGTGAGACCATCGTCGAACATGGCGTGACGATTATTTCCCCGAAGAATCTACCCGCGACGTTGCCGTTTAACGCGAGCCAGGCGTTCGGGAAGAACATTACGGCATTTGTGTTGAACATGGCCAAGGATGGCGTGATCAATTTCAACATGGAGGATGAGATCGTTCGTGAGTCGCTGGTGACGCGCGATGGGCAGGTCGTGAACAATCGCCTTCGCCAGGCGATGGGAATGGCCGCGATTGAACAGCAGCCCGTCGGTGCCGGCGCGTAGGCAGATTTTTTTGCGCCGGACTCATACCGGCGAGTTTTGACAGGAGAAGGTTCGATGGATTCCAAGATAGAGATGAGTCTCTACGTCTTCATGCTTGCATCGTTTATCGGCATGGGCGTGATTCGGCGGGTGTCGAGACTTCTGCACACGCCGCTGATGTCGATCACCAACGCCATCTCGGCCATCGCCGTGGTCGGCGCGATCATCGTAGCAGGCGGCGAGCATTACCCGACGCATATTCGCATCATGGGTTCGGTGGCCCTCTTTGCCTCCATGACCAACATCATCAGCGGCTTCCTCATCACGGATCGCATGTTGAAGATGTTTCGCACGAAGCCGGGAGGGAAGGCATGAACCCCCAGTTGACCGACGTTCTCTGCAAGCTTGCCTACCTGCTCGCGACGGCGCTGTTTATCTTCTCGCTGCATTGGATGAGCGAGGTGAAGACGTCTCGGCGCGGTGTGTTCGCCGGATCGTTCGCCATGTTGCTGGCGGTGGCCGCGACATGGGTCGCAAACGGTTCGCTCAAGTTCTATCTTTGGCTGGTCATTCCGATTGTTCCCGCTGTTGCCATCGGCGTTTGGCTTTCGATGGTGCCGCTGACTGCAGTGCCGCAACGAACGGCGCTTTCGCATGCGTTCGGCGGTCTTGCCGCGGGCCTCGTCGGCACGGCCAAGTTCTACTATTGGTACGGCCATGAGCAGAATCAGCTGACCAAGTTCATCGTCACCGCCATTATTCTTGAGGTGATTCTCGGGTTCCTGACGTTTACGGGCAGCCTCATCGCCGCGGGAAAGCTGCAGGAGATCAAGTGGATTCCGCAGCGGCCGTGGATCTACAAAGGCCAGAATCTCGTCAACTTCGGTGCGATCGGACTTGCCCTATTGTTAGGCATCATGGTCATCGTGAATCCGACGGCCGGTTGGGCGCCGTGGGTTTTTGGATTGTTAATTATCCCCTTGGCGTTGAATTTCGGTTGGATGCTAGTGCTGCCGATCGGCGGCGCGGATATGCCCACGGTCATTTCCATTTTGAATGCCTACGCGGGCCTTTCCGCCGTGGCGATGGGCTTTGTGTTGGATAACAAGCTGCTCATTACCGCGGGTGCGCTGGATGGATCGTCGGGTCTGATTCTGTCCATCATCATGTGCAAGGCGATGAATCGGTCGTTTACGAACGTGCTCTTTGGCGCGTTCGGGCAGGTGCAATCGGCGGCCGGCAAGGCCGAGCAGAAGTCGTACAAGAGCGCGACGGCGGAAGACGCGGCGCAGATTTTGGAGTCCTCCAGTTCAGTCGTCATCATCCCCGGCTATGGCATGGCGGTGGCTCAGGCGCAGCACAAGGTTCGCGAATTGCACGACCTGCTCACCAAGCGCGGCGTCGAGGTGCGGTTTGCGATTCATCCGGTCGCCGGTCGCATGCCGGGCCATATGAACGTGCTGCTGGCCGAGGCGGACATTCCGTATGACAAGCTGATCGAGATGGACGACATCAACGGTGACATGCCGCAGACGGATGTGGCGCTTGTCATTGGTGCGAATGACGTGACCAACCCAGTGGCGCGGCACGACAAGAGCAGCCCGATCTACGGCATGCCGATCATCGACGCCGACAAGGCGAAGAATGTCATGGTCATCAAGCGCAGCATGAACCCTGGGTTCGCGGGCATCGACAACGAACTCTATTATCTCGACAAGACGCTGATGCTGTTCGGTGATGCGAAGGCGTTTGTGGCTGACGTCGTCAAGGAACTCTCCGGCGGCGGCGGGATGGGGCACTGATCAACGAGCCGCGCGCGCCAGCAAGAGCGGTCAGGAGACCCCTGAAAAAGAAGCCCGTGCTTGCGCGTGGGCCTCGTAGGTCGCTTTTTGCTATTCGTCGAAGATCGCTCTGATCGATAAACTGCCCCCATGAAGCGCGGCGAGCGATCACTCGGATCTTCTAGGGTTCAATCACAATCTTCGTCGGGCGGCGCCGCTTGGGCCACTTCGCTCGTTATCCTGGCTGTAACATTTATCGCTTACATCCCCGCGATGCGGGGCGGCTACATCTGGGACGACGATCATTACGTCCATGCCAACCCTAATCTCAATTCCGTCGAAGGGCTGGGGCGGATATGGATGCAGCCAAAGTTCTCGCCTCAGTATTATCCGCTGGTGTTCACGACTTTTTGGATTGAACACGCCGTCTGGGGGATGAATCCCACCGGCTATCACGTTGTTAACGTGCTCCTGCATTCCGCCAGCGCGATCGTGCTGTTTTTGATCCTGTCGCGTTTGCAGATCCCGGGCGCACTTCTTGCGGCGATGGTTTTTGCGATTCACCCCGTTCACGTTGAGTCGGTGGCGTGGATTACTGAACGAAAGAACGTGCTTTCGGGGTTGTTCTACCTTGCTGCCTCGTATCTCTACCTAATCTGCTTTCTTCCTAATGGAGCGGACGCTTTAGCGCGTCGAACGAACGGACGTTATTTCCTGATACTTGGCTTGTTCGTCTGCGCCCTATTGAGCAAAACTGTGGCTGCGTCATGGCCGGCGGCGATGTTGTTGATTGAATGGTGGAAGCGCGGTCGCATCGAGCGGGCGAGCTGGTTGCGCATGGCACCGTTCTTCGCGATCGGCCTTTGCACCGGGTTGGTGACAGCGTGGATTGAGAAGGACCATGTCGGCGCGGTCGGGCCCGAGTTTGTGTTTAGTGTCGGCGAACGGTTTTTGATCGCAGGCCGAGCGGTGTGGTTCTATCTCGGCAAGCTGCTTTGGCCGTACCCCCTGATTTTTATCTATCCGCGTTGGCAATTGAGCACGGGTGATGTGTTGCAAGTCGCGTGGCCGGTTGCGGCCGTGCTGTTGGTGGTGTTTCTGTTCGTTCTACAGAAGCGAATCGGGCGAGGACCGTTGGTCGCCGCACTGTTTTTCGGCGGCACGCTGCTTCCCGCGCTGGGGTTTGTCAATGTGTATCCGATGCGATATTCATTCGTCGCGGATCACTTCCAATACTTGGCGAGCATTGGGCCGATTGTGCTGCTCTCGGCGGCCGAGGCGGCGCTTGTGCAACGACGTCGAACGGTCGGTTCGATTGCCGCGGTGGCGCTCACAGTGACGCTCGGATTGCTGACGTGGAATCAGGGGAAGCTCTACGCCAATGAAGAGCACCTGTGGCGCGAGACGCTCAAGCAAAACGACGGCGCCTGGATCGGCATGAACAACATCGGCTATGCGATGGGAATGCGAGGGGAACTCGATGCGGCCATTTCGATGCTCAGCGACGCGGTGAAGCTGAACCCGAACTTCGCGGAGGGTCAAAGCAACCTCGGCGCGTTTCTGCTTCAACGCGGAGACGCTGCCGGTGCGGTCGGCTACTTGCAGGAAGCGGTGCGGCTTGAGCCGAGTCTGTCGGACGCACACGGCAATCTTGGTGTTGCGTATCTGCATGCAGGCCGACAGGAAGATGCCATTCGATCACTACGTGAGGCCGTTCGCCTCAAGGGCGACAACTACACGGCACGATACAACCTCGGGTGTTTGCTGGTCTCGCGCGGGCAGGCGGCGGAGGCGATTGAGCATTTGGAGGTCGCCGTTCGGATGGCGCCGGATGATGCCGAGGCGAAGGCCAACCTTGAGAAGGCCCGATCCATGTTGAAGAAAGTGCCGTAGTCCGTGAGAGGCCGAGCGTGAGTCGTCAACGAACTGCCAAACCCAGTGTCTCGCCGCCCGCGGCAATGGGGTTGCCACTTTGGCTTGGCGCGGTGCTCCTTTTTGTGGTCACGTTCATCGCCTATGCCCCGTCGCTTCGGGGCGATTTTATCTGGGATGACGACGATTACGTCACCAACAACCCAACGCTCAACGATGCCCATGGACTTTATCGAATCTGGTTCGAGTTCGGCGCGACGCGGCAGTATTACCCGCTCGTGTACACCACGTTCTGGGTTGAAAAGCACGTCTGGGGACTGAACCCGATCGGCTATCACGTCGTAAACGTGTTGCTCCATGCGGCGGGTGCGTTGCTGCTGTGGCGCGTATTGGTGACGTTGAAAATTCCCGGTGCCTTGCTTGCGGCAGCGCTGTTTGCGTTGCACCCGCTGCATGTCGAATCCGTTGCGTGGATCACCGAGCGGAAGAATGTTCTCTCCGGGCTGTTTTACTTTGCGGCGGCGCTGGCTTATCTGCAAATTGACGACGTGCGGCCGTCGGCGCGTCGCTACGCCGTTGCGACGGCGCTATTCCTCTGCGCCCTGTTGAGCAAGAGCGTCACCTGTTCCCTGCCGGCCGCGCTATTGTTGGTGCAGTGGTGGCGGCATGGACGCATCTCACAGCGCGATGTTGTCCGGCTCGCTCCTTTTTTTGCAATCGGCATCGCACTTGGTCTTACGACCGCGTGGATGGAGAACACGCATGTCGGGGCTGGTGGACCGGAGTGGGATCGCTCCTTTTCGGTGCGGGTGATTACGGCTGGTCACGCATTCTGGTTCTATCTGGCGAAGCTTGTCTGGCCCAACCCGCTCATCTTTGTCTACTCCAAGTGGACGATTAACGCTGCCGCGGTTCTTCATTATGCGTATCCGCTCTTGGCAATCGGATTGGTGACCGGGCTGTTCGTGCTGCGGCGTCAAATCGGCCGCGGACCGATTACTGCGTTGCTTCTTTATGCGGGCACAATTCTCCCGGCGCTCGGGTTTTTCAATGTCTATTACGCGATTCGTTACTCGCCTGTGGCCGATCATTTCGCGTATCTGGCGACTGTTGGGCCTATTGTGATCGTTGCGGCGGGCTTGGTGCGATTCATGGATCGGCAGACGCAGGGTAGCCGCGTTACCTTCGTCCCGGGTGTGGTGGTCTGCATTATCCTTGTAACGCTGACGTGGCGACAGTGCGGCATCTATCAGAATCTGGAGACGCTCTGGGTTGACACGATCCAAAAGAACCCTGATGCGGGAATCGCGCACCTCAACCTTGGATCACTACGATTGAAGCAGGGTCGAAATGCCGAGGCCGTGAGCCTTTTTCGTCGGAGCATCGAATTGGAGCCGCCGACGGCGATCGCCCACTTCAATCTCGGGACCGCGCTGCTTAATGAGAATCGCGTAGACGATGCGATCCAAGAATTCAGCGAGGCACTGGGCCTTCAGCCCGATTATCCGAAGTGTCTCGCAAATCTTGGCAATGCATATCTGACAAAGGGACGACCGGGCGACGCGATTGTGCCACTGACACGGGCGATTGAATTGAAGCCTGATTATTCGCTGGCGCACCAGAACTTGGCGGCGGCCTTTGAGCGATTGGAGCGCTTCGTCGAGGCGGAGCGGCATTACCGAGAGGCGGCGCGACTCAATCCGGCCGATCGAGCGTCGCTATTGAGCGCCGAGCGGCTGCGGAATAGGCATTAGGCGACGTGCGGATGTCGTGCACTTGGGATAAACTACGCCAATGTCGCTTCCCATCGTTGCCATCGTCGGGCGTCCCAATGTCGGAAAAAGCTCGATCCTGAATTTGCTTTCGGGCAAGCGGATCAGCATCGTCGATCCGACGGCCGGAGTGACTCGCGATCGCGTCAGCGCGATCTGTGAATTCGAAGAGCGTTATTTCGAGTTGATCGACACGGGCGGGTACGGCATTGAAGACTCCGACGACCTGACGCAGCACGTCGAGCAGCAGATTCAATATGCCATCGCCGGGGCGGATCTGATCCTCTTCGTCGTGGATATTCGTGAAGAGATGACGCCGCTCGATCAGGAAGTGGCCAAGCTCCTTCGCGGGGTTACGACACCGATTCTTCTCGTGGCCAATAAGGCTGATATCGAGCAACACGAGCATCTGGCGGGCTCGCTGGTGCGGCTCGGGTTTGGTGAGGCGCTTTGCATCTCGGCGTTGCACGTGCGGCACCGCCGCGACCTGATCGAGCGAATCCTCTCGATCCTCGGCGACCGGGCGGGGCATGATGCGCCAGACCCGGTGATGAAGATCTGCCTTGTGGGACGGCGCAACGTCGGCAAGAGCACGTTTATGAACGCCCTTGTCGGCGAGGAACGGATGATCGTGAGCGAAGTGCCGGGCACGACGCGCGACAGCGTTGACGTGCGATTCGAAAAGGACGGCAAGGTCTTTCTCGCCATCGATACGGCCGGTGTGCGAAAAGTTCGGAAGCAGAATACAAGCATCGAATTCTACGGCTACAGTCGGGCGCTGGCGTCGATCCGTCGGACCGATGTGGTGCTGTTCCTGATCGACGCGACGGTACCGATCGGCGAAGTGGATAAGAAGCTCGCGAACATCATCGTGACCGAGTCGAAGCCGTGTGTCCTCGTGATCAATAAATGGGATCTGGCCAAGGGTAAGGCCGACGCCGAGGAATACGGCAGCTACTTGACCAAGACGATGCCGCATATCGCCTTTGCGCCGATTGCATTTACGACGGCGAAGGAAGGGCGAAACATCAACTCCACGATCGAGCTGGCTCAGAGTCTCTATCGCCAGGCGAGTGCTCGCGTGACGACCGGGCAGCTCAATCGCGCCATCGAGGCCGCCATTACCGAGGTGCAGCCGATGGCCGACAAGCATGGCACGCGGCCGAAGATCTACTTTGCGACGCAAATTTCCACGTGTCCACCGACGATCGTGCTCTTCGTGAACAATCCTGCCGTGGTTCGCGAGCAGTATCGGCGGTTCATGGAGAAGAAGATCAAGGAGATTTTGCCGTTTCCGGAAGTGCCGATACGATTGATCTGGCGTCAACGGCAGTCGGAGCGGACGGGTGGTGGTCCGCGTGTGGAAGGGGAGAATGACAACGCCCTGTCCGTGGAGTGACGCCGCCGACGAAGGAGGTAGGCCCCGTGGCCATCGAGTTTCACTGCGAGCATTGCAATCATCTTATCAAGGCTCCCGATGATGCCGGCGGGCGCACGGGGAATTGCCCGCATTGCCATAATGCGACGTACATTCCACGGCCTGTGCCGGATGATGATGTGTACGACCTCGCGCCGCTGGATGATTCCGAAGAGAAGCGCCGCAAGAAGGAGGCGTCGGAGGACGCGGCCTATCAGCGCAGCCTGTTGCATGAGCGGGCCGCCCCGGGTGAAAAGGCCGGCGCGCCCAAAGGCGGCATGTCGGGTTTCGTGGCACCGTCGAAACAACTGACGGGTTTGATCATTTCGTTTGTCGAGGCGATGAGCACGGGAAAACTGGAAAAGGCGGATACTGTCGCGTCCGAGCTTTCGCGCGACAAGCCGGCGGTTCTAAAGGTCCTCGACGACATGACGCATGACGACCTCTCGCAATACGGGCTTCCGGCGCTGCCCAAGCCTGTGCTGAATGGGTTTTTGAAGCAGCTTCGGCAGCGGCTGTGAACGCGCGGCGCTCGTCCATTCTTTCGGTGAGTTCTTCCTGGGTTCCTTGGAACGAAAGCAGTTTCGTCGCAGGACGGGCCATTTCCAAGTTTAGATAAATCGCATTCGGGGGACTTCGACTGCCAGGAGAGTGTCCTATCGCTTCCGCAAGCAACTCCTGTCGTTTTCATTACTTGGTGAGATTGCCACTTGTCGCCCCTTCGATGGGGAGTGAATCTCGTTTAGGCATTTCAATTGCGGCCGGGTGATTCTTTTGACGCGTTTCTGATGGACGCGGAATTGACCGTATTGGATTTGGTCCGATTCAGGTAAGTTCCGTGGTGTCGGATTGGCGGCTTTGTGCCAGGCTCTCGACTTTGTGAAAAAAATCGCAAAGATAGGGGCCGGCAGATCCGCAGGAATCCTTAGGAATCTTGTGGTGATTAGGAGACTAAACAGTCCTCTGATCCTGCGTGGCGCAGGAAAATCTCATAATTACTTTGGATTGCGCGTTGGGCAGGATATGATTATTTAATGGGGAACCCCCTTGGGTGGGGGCGTGGATGCGTTATGGAAACAGGTCACACGCAAGAGCGTAGCGACCAGCCGAATCGCAGAGTTTGTGTCGCGTGTCCGTCATGCGGTCAGGCGTACAAAGTTGCTGCGCGCCTTGTAGGGCGACGGTTGGTCTGTCGGCACTGTCGCCATGAATGGCGCTGCGCCGAGATTGCCGCGGCCGATCTGCGAAAAATCCGCGAGCAAACGGTCGCCGCAACGGCGAACGCCGTTGTTGACGACGCGCCGTCCGATTCCACGCAAGCCGTTTTGCCGGAAGACCTTCCGCCAACAGCAGGGTCGAGTTCCACGGTGATTGATACGCGTTGGGCCGGCCGAAAGCTCGGGCGCTACAAGGTGCTTTCCGTGTTGGGGCAGGGTGGCATGGGCGTCGTCTGGCGCGGGCACGATGAGACGCTTCGCCGGGATGTGGCGCTGAAGATCCTTAGCCGAAGTCGCAAGTCGTCGGTGGGGCTGAATCTCAATACCGAATTATTCATGCAAGAGGCGCGGGCCGTTGCCAAGCTGCAACATCCGCACGTCGTGGCGATTTATGAAGTCGCGCAGGATAGTGGCCAGATCTTCCTTTCGCTGGAGCTGATGGAAGGCGGCACGCTTAAGGAATACGTCGATCGCCATGGGGCCATTGCCGCACGTGAATTGTTCGCCATGATGGTCGGCCCGGCGAAGGCGCTGGCGCTGGCTCATAAGCGCGGCATCATTCACCGCGACATCAAGCCCGGCAATCTCATGTTTGACGATCATGGGCACCTCAAGTTGATGGACTTTGGACTCGCGGAAGTCGCCAAAGAGGCGGCGAGCGAGCGGCTCAAGGGCAAGGCGGTGGGTTCGCTCGGTTGGGTCGCGCCGGAAACGGTGCGCGGGCTGGGCACGACGCCGGTCAGTGATATTTACGCGCTCGGTCTGGTCATGCTTTACGCCCTCATGGGCAAACCGTGGCTGCACGCCGACTCGCGATCGAAACTCCTGGCGCTGCATCAGAATCCGCCAGAGTTGGATCTCAATTCGATCAAGGGCCTGACTCCGCGAGCGAGGGAGATGCTGAAGAAGTGTCTCGCCGTGGAACCGGCTCAACGGTTTGCAACGGCCGACGACCTGATGAAGGCGCTGCAAGCTTGTGCGGATGAGGATCCGCTGGCGAGGTTCGAGCGACGAAAGAGCTACACGGCGATCGCGCTGGTGGCCAGCATCTTTGGGCTGCTGATTGGCGTGGGGGCCGTTGCTTATTATTTCCAACGGCTGGCCGATCAGACGAACGAGATGGGCCAACCTGTGGCGCAGTTCAAGCCGCGGATGACGCCGGGTTCGCCGCCGGTCGCAACGAAGGTACCGGCCGAGCCGAGCAAGACCTATGCCAGTCTGTCAGAGGCCAAGGTACCCTGGCCCGATGTGCCGGAGCTTGTGGACGCGGACGAGCTGGCGTTTGTTGCGGACGCTAAGGGGGAGTTTTTCCACTGGGCATCCTGTGAAAAGGCACGCGAGATTCTGGCGTGCAATCTGAAGAACTACCCCACCTATGAAGCGGCGCAGGCAGGCGGTTTGAAGCCTTGTCCTGATTGTCGCCCCAAGCCCGGACCGAAGCCTGAGATGGTCATGGGACCGGGTCCGGATTAATCCGACTCGCATTCAATCGCAGTCGACAAACCCTTTCCCCTTTGAACCTTAACATTCGCATTCTGGGACGAAGCACGAACTTCTCGTCGTCGGTGCCGTAGCACGGTCGGCCCGCATGGATACAATGCGGTGCTCGAAAAAGCTGCGTGAGACGGGATGCCCAAACGGACCGACATCAAGACCATCATGCTCATCGGCTCGGGCCCGATTGTCATCGGGCAGGGCTGCGAGTTCGATTACAGCGGAACCCAGGCGTGCAAGACGCTGCGCGCCGAGGGCTACCGCGTAGTGCTGATCAATTCGAACCCGGCCACGATCATGACCGATCCGGATTTTGCGGATCGGACGTATATCGAGCCGATCACTCCTGACTTCATCGCCAAGATTTTTGCCAAGGAACGGTCATTGGGGACCCCGGTCGATGCGTTGTTGCCGACGCTTGGTGGGCAGACGGCACTGAACTGCGCGATGGAGTGCCACGAGCGGGGCATCCTGAAGGAGTATGGCGTCGAGTTAATCGGGGCGTCGCCCGAAGCGATTGCCAAGGCAGAAGACCGCACGCTGTTCAAGGAAGCGATGTTGCGGATCGGCCTCGACGTGCCCAAGAGCGGCACGGCGCACTCGATGGATGAGGCGCACGAGGTTCTGCGGCGGATCGGATTACCAGTGGCGATCCGCCCGGCCTATACGCTTGGCGGCGAGGGCGGCGGGTTTTGCAGGACGATGGAGGAATTCGAGACGATCGCGGCGCGTGGGTTGAAGGCGTCACGCATTACGGAGGTCCTTATTGAAGAGTCGCTCTATGGGTGGAAGGAATTCGAGCTGGAGGTCATTCGCGACCGGAATGACAACGTGGTGATCGTCTGCGGGATTGAGAACATCGATCCGATGGGCGTTCACACGGGCGACTCCATTACCGTTGCACCGATTCAGACGCTGACCGACCGCGAGTATCAGCAGATGCGCGATTCGTCGAAGGCGATCATGCGGGAGATCGGCGTCGATACGGGCGGATCGAATGTGCAGTTCGGCGTCGATCCGAAGACAGGGCGGCAATGTGTTATTGAGATGAATCCTCGCGTGAGCCGGTCCAGCGCGCTGGCGTCAAAGGCCACGGGGTATCCAATTGCCAAGGTCGCGGCCAAGCTGGCGATTGGGTACACGCTTGATGAGATTCCAAACGACATCACGAAGAACACGCCGGCAAGCTTTGAACCGGTGATCGATTATTGCGTGGTGAAGATTCCGCGGTGGACGTTTGAGAAGTTTCCCGATGCGGATGAAACGCTTACGACGCAGATGAAAAGCGTCGGCGAGGCCATGGCGATCGGACGCACGTTCAAGGAGGCCTTTCAGAAATGCGTGCGGTCGATGGAGATTCAGCGGCCCGGGTTTGGGCTGGATCGAAATGATCGCTGGTTGCTGGCGGCGCATCGACGGCATGCCGACGGCGTCGCTGGTGCGTACAAGAGTCTGGAGCAACGCGACGAGGACGAAGGCGTCATGCTAGGCAGCCGATTGGGCGAGGCGCCGGCCGACGTGGACGAATCGACCGCGAACAACTGGCCGATTGATGCGCAGGCATTACGGAGCAAGCTGGAGAAGCCGTGCCAGGGGCGTCCGTATTACATTCGCTATGCGTTCAAGCTTGGCTGGACGGTGGAACAGGTACACGAGCTGACGAAGATTGACCCGTGGTTTCTCGATCAGATGGCCGAGCTTTGCTCGTTTGAAAGTGAAATGCTGGAGCATGGGCCGCAGGTGAAGGCGGCGCTGCAGCATGGGGGCGTTGGTGTTGGCGCGGAATTATTGCATGCGAGTCGGCGGCTGGGTTTTGGGCATCAGCAGTTGTGCAACGCATTGCAGATGTCGAGCGCGGAGGCCGTGACGGGGACCGCCTTGGGTGGACCGGGTCCGGTCGAGGACGGCGTGTTCAAGCTGGTCGATACCTGCGCGGCGGAGTTTGAGGCGGCGACACCCTATTACTATTCGACGCATGAAGAACCGCTCATTCGTGTTGAGGGCGGGCGCGTCCTGCAAAGCGTGGAGGGGGAACTTCGCATCGGGGCCGAGCCGCACGTCATTGTGTTGGGTGGTGGACCGAATCGAATCGGACAGGGGATCGAGTTCGATTATTGCTGCGTCCATGCCGCGATGGAGGCGCGGCGGATGGGCTATCGCACGGTGATGGTCAATTCCAACCCGGAGACGGTCAGCACGGACTACGACACATCGGATCTGCTGTTCTTCGAACCGCTCACTCATGAGGATGTAATGCGGGTGATCCGCTCGATCGCGGCACGCGGCCAGATTCGCGGCGTGATCGTGCAGTTTGGCGGGCAGACGCCACTGAACCTTGCGGAAGGGTTGCAACGAGCTGGCGCGCCCATCATTGGCACGCCGCCGGAGAGTATTCATCTCGCCGAAGATCGCGACGAGTTTCAGAAGATTCTGACAAACCTCGAGCTGTTGCAACCAGCGAACGGGATCGCCCGCAGCCCTGAGGAGGCGCAACAAATCGCGGCGCGGATCGGGTATCCCGTGTTGATTCGGCCGAGTTATGTGCTCGGCGGCCGGGCGATGGAGCTTTGCAACAACGAGGGCGACCTGTCGCGGTATGTGCGACGGGCGTTTGCAGCGAGCGACCGGCTGGCGCATCAGGGACCGCCGACGGTGCTGATTGACAAGTTCCTGTTGGACGCGACCGAAATCGACGTTGATGCCGTTGCGGATTACCGCTTCCCCGATGATCCAAAGGGTGACAGCGTGGTGTGCGGCGTGATGGAGCACATCGAGCAGGCCGGCATTCACAGCGGGGATAGTTGTTGCGCGATTCCTCCGCACTCGCTTTCGCCGGAGATTCTGGCGGAGGTCCAGCGGCAGGCGAAGCTTCTTGCGAAGGGGCTGGGCGTTTGCGGTTTGATGAACGTGCAGTTCGCCGTGGCGGAGGGGCGTGTGTATGTGTTGGAAGTGAACCCCCGGGCCTCGCGGACCGTGCCCTATGTAAGCAAGGCGACCGGCGTGCCGTGGGCAAAGGTTGCGACGGGCGTCATGCTTGGCCGGTCGTTGCGCGATATTTTGTGGGACCTTGGCGTGGGCCGGAACCCGCGGCCACTCATGATGGCGATCAAGGCCCCGGTGTTTCCATTCAGCAAATTCCCCGGGCAGGATGCGGTGCTTGGCCCGGAAATGCGCAGCACCGGCGAGGTCATGGGGATTGATGACACGTTCGGTCTTGCGTTTGCGAAAGCGGCGATTGCAACGGGCCTTTCGCTGCCGACGTCCGGCAATGCGCTGGTGAGCGTGAATGACCCCGACAAGCCGCGCATCGTTCCGATCGCGCGGGAGCTTCGCGAGCTTGGTTTCAAACTGTTTTCGACGGTCGGCACGCATTCGGTGCTAAAGGCGGCCGGCATTCACTCTGTCGTTGTATCGAAGCGATCGGGTGCGCCGGAAGGGTTTTTGCTTGATCTCATCAATCAGCGGGTCCTCGATCTGTTGATTAATACGCCGGTCCACTATGGCGCGGCGTGGGAAGAAGGACGCTGGCGGGCGGCGGCAGTGGCAAGAAATCTCCCGTTGATTACAACGATCTCCGGGGCGCAGGCGGCAGTTCAGGCCATTCGAGCCATGAAAGCGGCCGGCCCGGGCAGCGCGTTGCAGGTTCGGGCATTGCAAGATTACGCGGCGGGGATCCGATGACCACACACCGCTGTTATCTCGGTTTGGAAGACGGCACGGTGCTCGCCGGGCAGGGGTTTGGTGCGCGAGGCACGGCGGTCGGAGAGGTCGTGTTTAACACGGCGATGTGCGGCTATCAGGAGATTCTCACGGACCCGTCCTACTGCGGGCAGATCGTGACGATGACCGCACCGCTTATCGGGAATTACGGAATTAACGCGGAGGATCTGGAGTCCAACGGCCAGCATTTGTCGGGCTTTGTAGTGAAGGAACTTTCGCGGCGCGTCAGCAATCAGCGGGCGAGCGGCGATCTTGATGCGTACCTGCGGCAGGCGAATGTCATTGGCATCAGTGGCGTGGATACGCGGGCGATCACCAAGCGGCTGCGGGAGCGCGGGTCGCTTCGCGGAGTGATCAGCACCGAGCTGTCCGACCCGGCGCAACTCGTGGCGCGGGCCAAGGCGGCGCCGGAGATGACCGGACAGAACCTCGTGGAAAAGGTGAAGCCGGCAGCCGAGCGCGTGTATCACCCGAGCAGCACGCCGCAGACCATGCACGTGGTGGCGATTGACTGCGGCATCAAGGAAAACATCATCCGGCACCTGACCGATCGCGGATGCAGCGTGCGCGTCGTGCCGTCGGGGACGAGCGCCGAATCGATCCTGGGCAGCAACCCGGACGGAGTGCTCGCGGGTAACGGTCCGGGAGACCCGGCGGCAGTCACCGACACGATCGATGCAATGCGGGCCATGATTGGCCGTGTGCCGATCTTCGGGATTTGTCTCGGGCATCAGCTCCTGTCGCTCGCGCTGGGGGCGAAGACCTACAAGCTAAAGTTCGGGCATCACGGTGCGAATCACCCGGTGCTGAATGTCGATACGGGGCGCGTGGAGATCACCAGTCAGAATCATGGCTTCGCGGTGGATGTGCCGAGCCTGGAAGCAGTGGGGGGGCGCGTAACGCACGTGAATCTGTATGACAAGAGCCTCGAAGGCTTCTCACACCCCGAGCGCCGCATCTTTGCCGTGCAATATCACCCGGAGGCCGCGCCGGGGCCGCATGATTCGGGGTATTTGTTTCAGCAGTTCGTGGAATTGATGCGCGGGGAGTAGAACGGGGGCATTGGACGTCGGGAACGCTGGCTAACCTCATTTCATCGGAAGTGTTCGCATACAGATTCGATGATCCGTAATTACAGCAATCACGCCGAGTACGACATGGGACTCGATCCGAGGTAATGCCACCCGAAGTACTTCGTTGACATGCTCTATCATTGAAGATGACAAACGGAGGGTGATCAGAGATGGTTTTGCGGCGCCCGATATGGCAACCAACGCAGAAAAATCGAGGTCTTGTGTTAAGATAACTCGGTCGTTCACTCCAGCAAATTCGAGTATTTTCTGGTCACTACTGGAAGCAGGAAGTACCTGGGGAACGCGAACAACATCGTGGCCTAACTCGACCAAGTATTCCGCTGTGCGCGGAGATATGTGCATATCCGCGAGTAGTCTCATGCAACTTCAGTGTAGGCACCACCGGCAAGCCATGAGCCGTACTTAGCGGCCTGCAGGACATCATCGCGTTCAAGCTCAGGATATTCGCGAACAATATCCTCGGCTTCGAGTCCATCTCCCATCAACTTGAGAACGAAATCGACTGTTATCCGAAGTCCACGAATGGTGGGTTTGCCACCGCAGACATTGGGGTCAATCTTGATTCGGTCAAACTCCATAATAAAGAGTGTAATCTATGAGACGCGTTTCAGCAAGAAAATTTGTCCAACAGTGAAATAGACCAGTCTGTCGGGGTGCCAACGACGGCTTCGATCCGAACTTCATCGTCACACTTGCCTATCACTCTTCTCCTGGCTCTGCCGCGTCGCGTGCTTCGAGGACTTGGATACGGTCCTTGAGCGATTTGTTTTCTGTCTCCAGTTTGTCGAGGCGAGTGCGGAGGTCGGCGAGTTTCTCGTCGCCGATGCCGCCTTCGCGGATTTTCTTGGCGACGCGCATAGCGGTTGATTTGGCGCGCGGGCCGCCGACCTTGGCGAGTTTGTCCACGTCGTCCAGCGCGGGCCGGGCCTTGGGGCCGAGCTTTTCGAGGGCCATCAGTGCCGAGATCTGCAGGCGGCGCGGGCCCTTCTTGAGGCATTTGGCCAGCGATTCGACGGCTTTCTTTTCATTTTCCTTACCGACATTCTCACGGTCGATGACATCGGCAAGGGCGGAGACCGAGGCACTCCGACATTGTGAAGGCTTGCCCGGCGCGGACCAGTCGATAAGGATGTCGAGCACGGTTGCGTCGCCGTTGGCACCGATCGCGCGAAGCACTGATCGACGAATGATCTCGTTGTCCGAGTCGCGCGACATTAGCGATTGGAGCAACTCGCACGCATCCTTGCCCTTCACGCCGGCGTAGGCCTCGATGGCGTTGGCCTCCACCCGGTAGCTGCGGTCGCCCTTTTTAACGATGGCAAGCAGGGCATCCTCGACGGCTTGTTCGTCCTCGAATTTACCAAGCGCTTCCACCACGGCCGCGCGCGCCTTGGGGTTTTCAATCTTCAGCCCGGCAAGCAGCGCATCGCGGGCCGTCTCACCCTGAAACTCCCCCAGTTGCTCGGCGATGGTCTGCTGCACGGCCCAGAACTTTTCCACCATCAGTTGATCGGCGAGGAGCTTCTTGTCGTTCTGCGAACGGCTCTTGCCGAAGTGCTTCGCGGCGCGGATGCGGGCCACGGGGTTTGGATCGATCTTCAGCATCTGCTCCCAACTGTCGCGCGGCATCTCAAGCGTCAGGTCCATCAGAACGGCGTTCTCCGGATCAGGACGAAACATCGTCGGCCGTGAAGGGATGGGGATATAGAACGTCTCATTCTTATTGGTGATTTCGCGGGTCAGACGAACGGGAACGCCGCCCTGTTCGGGGATGAATTCCATGAGCAGGGGGAAAGAGAACGCGTCGTCCTTCTGGGTCTGCTGGACGCGAATCTTCGCGAGCCGGTCATCGTCCTGCCAGTCGTACTCGATGGTGACGACCGGCGCGCCGGGCCGCTCGGTCCAATCATAGAAGAATCGTTCAAACGCGCGGCCGGTGACGTCTTCGACCACGCGGCGCAGGTCGGAAGTCTCGACCGTCTGATAGGCGTACCGCGTCGCGTATTCCTTCAGCACCTTCCAAAAGAGATCATCGCCGAGCCGCCGGCGGATCATGTGCAACACCCAGGCGCCCTTGGGATAGGCCCGTCCGTCGAATTGCTCGTCCGGATCTTCGTAGCGGCGGTAAACGATGGGCTTGTCTTTACCGCCATCGAGTGCTCCGCGGGCCTTCCGCATCATGTTGCAGGCGAACTCTTCGGCGCCGAGGTCGTGTTCGTCCCAGAGGGCTTCGAAGTAACTGGCGAACCCTTCATTCAGCCAGAGGTGGGCCCAATCCTTGCAGGTCAGCAGGTCGCCCCACCATTGGTGGGCCAGTTCGTGGGCCACGAGTCCATCGCTGTCGTCGTCGAGGTGGGCGCGGTCGTCGTGGAGCGTGCCTTCTGTCAAAGTCGTGGCGCTGGTGTTCTCCATGCCGCCGCCGAAGTTGTAGCAGCAGACCTGGTCATATTTGTCCCATGGGTACTCGACGCCGATCTTGTTGCTGAAGTACTCCAGCATCTTCGGCGTGTCGGCGAAGGAGTTGTCGATCTGGTCCTTGAATTTTTCACGGACGTGATAACTGACGGGCTTGCCGCGCCACAGGTCGGTCTTGGTGACAAATTCACCGACGACAAGCGTCATGAGGTAGGCGACGTGCGGCTTTTCCTGCAGCCAGTGATAGGTGGCGGTGCCATCGGTGTTTTCCGTTTTCTTTAATAGCCGGCCGTTGCTGAGCGCCATGTTCGGCTTGTCGACGGTGCAGACGATCTCGGTGGTTTGCTTCTCATTCGGATGATCGAAGCAGGGCACCCAATAGCGATTGGTCACGGATTCACCCTGAGACCAGACAACGTAGGGGGCCTCGGGGTCTTCCTTGTCCGGTGCGAAGAAGGAGAGTCCCGAGACAGGGTCGGTGACTTTGTAGTCGATCTGAACGCGCGTTTTGTCGCCGGGCTTGATTGCGGAGGGCAGCGTAATCGTGATGGTCTTGCCATCGTTGACGAATTTGACGGGCGTTGCGGATTCGTTGCCCGGACCGAGGATTCGGGCGCCGCTCACGTCGAAATCCACGGCGTTGAACGTGATGGTCTCAACATCCCGAAGAGCGGTGAGATCGATGGTGGCCGACCCGCCGGCGGTCTTCTTTTTCAGGTCGACGCGAAGGTCGAGCTTGAGGTGGTTCAGATCGAGCGGGCGATCCGCGGGAAAGTGCGGGTCGGATTGTGCCGCAGCGCGGCCGGCTGTGACCGCGACTGTTAAGATTGCGACGAGCGTACATACGAATCGGCGAAGCATGGGAGCCTTTCCTTTGGAGGGATATTCAGGGCGTGCGCAGCCCGAGTGAGTCCGCACAGCCCTGCAGGGCCGTGATGCAGTTCTTAATGTGATCATCGAGCGACAGGCCGAGCATTTCCGCGCCGGCGGTGATGTCTTCGCGTTTAACCGCTGCCGCGAAGGATGGCGTTTTCATTTTCTTCTTGATTGAAGACGGTTCCATTCCTTCAAGGCGCGTCGGGCGCACCAGGGCGGCGGCCACGATGAAGCCGCATAGCTCATCCACGGCAAACAGGGCCTTGCGAATCGGCCGGTCGCGAGGGTACTCGTCGAGATTCCATTCTGCGTGGGAGAGAATCGCGCTGATGACTTCCTCATCGACGCTGCGTGAACGCAGAATCTTCGCACCCTCGCGGGTGTGTTCTGGGGCCGTCTGGTATTTCTCGTAGTCGAAATCGTGAAGCAAGCCCGTCAGACCCCATTCCTCCACGTCGCCACCTAGGAGGCCGGCGTAGTGGCGCATTGCGGCCTCGACCGCGAGCATGTGCTTGCGGAGGGAGTCCGATTGGACAAATTCGCAGAGGAGGTTCCACCCCTCGTTCCGATTCATGCGAGCATTCTAGTAGATGCCCCCGGGGTGGGCGAGCGGCGGGGTGTGGTCACCGAGAGAGGCATTCGGCGATCTGTATCGCATTTAATGCCGCCCCTTTGCGAAGTTGATCGCCGCAGACGAAGAGGTCCAGGCCGCGGTTGTCGGGCTGGCTGATGTCCTGGCGGATGCGGCCGACGAGGCAGTCGTCCTGGCCCGAGGCGTCCTTGGGCATTGGGAAATAGTTTGCAGCACGGTCGTCAACGACCTTGACGCCGGGACCCTTCGCAAGGATCTCGCGGGCCTCGTGCTCGGTGATCGGTTGCTCAAACGTGATATTGACCGACTCGCTGTGGGCGCGAAGCACGGGCACGCGCACACAAGTGGCGGTGATGGCGAGGTTGGGCTCGCCAAAGATCTTGCGTGTCTCCAACACCATCTTGGATTCCTCGACGTTGTAGCCATCAGCGCCGATCGTGGTGTTGTGGCTGAAGAGGTTGAAGGCGATAGGGTGCGGGAAGATCTGCATGGTTGCCGGTTTTCCGGCGAGCATCTCGCGGGCCTGGTTCTCCAATTCCTGCATGGCCTGCCATCCAGCGCCGCTGGCGGCCTGATAGGTGCTGACGACAATGCGCTTAGCCTTTCGGGCTTTGTGCAGGGGCCAGACGACCATGTTCATGATGATCGTGGAACAATTCGGATTCGCGATGATACGGGCGGTTCCAATCGCCTCGGGGTTAATCTCGGGAATTACGAGGGGGACGGCCGGGTCCATCCGAAAGGCAGAACTATTGTCGATGACGACCGCGCCGGCCTTCACAGCGATGGGCGCCCATTCCTTGCTGACCGATGCGCCCGCGCTGAAGAGCGCGATGTTTACACCGTCGAAACTCTGGGGGCTGACGCCCTCAATCTGAATGGGTTCGCCCCGAAACTTGACGGTCTTGCCGGCCGAGCGCGGCGATGCGAGCAACCGCAGCGACGCCATGGGCGTGTTGCGTTGTTCAAGGATCGCAAGGAACTCCTGACCGACGGCGCCGGTGGCGCCAAGAATGGCAATGGTGGGTTTCATAATTCTCCGTGATGAATCATAGACGGTGGCAATACTTCACTCCACCCGCGGCGTCCCGACATAGTACGAAACCGGGAGTCGGTTGATCGGTCAGAATTGAAAGTAGATGAACGGGTTGGTGTTTTCCGGACTGAGGATGACCAGCACAAGGATCCAGCAGGCATAGCTGACGCCGGCGAGCGGCGCGGGGAGACGGATCGGACGGCTCCCCTTTCGGCGGCGTTCATCGAGTATTTGAAAGGCGGCCATGAGCATCAGCAGAGCAAGCATTGGCCCCTTGTTGATCAACCAAAGCGGCTGATCGACGGCTGCGGGCACGACCAAGTGTTTCACGAAATAGAGGGCGCGGCTCAATGCCGCGACGGTGGGTTCAGGCTCTATTGCCCCTTCGGGTACGACAGGTTGGCAACGGAAGAAGATCCACGCGACGTGGACGACGAGGAACGTCGCGGCCCATGCGATGATCGTGCGGCCGCGGCGCGGCAGAAACTCGCCGATGCCCGCGAACCACTTTGACGAAATCAGCGCCGCACCATGGATCGCGCCCCAGATGACGAACGTCCAACTAGCTCCGTGCCAAAGCCCCGCGAGCAGCATGGTGATCATCAGGTTTGCGCCGGTCCGCCACGGTCCGGTGCGCGAACCGCCGAGCGGGATGTACAGATAATCGCGGAACCACGTCGAGAGCGAGATATGCCAGCGTCGCCAGAAGTCACTGAGGCCGATGGCGAGATAGGGATTGCGGAAGTTCTCGCTCATGTCGAAGCCGAGAAGTCGGGCCGTGGCGATGGCCATGTCCGTGTAGCCGGAGAAGTCGCAGTAGATTTGCCCGCCGTAGCAGAGCATGGCGAGCCAGAGGTCGCGCGTCGTAAATTGCATCGGATCGGCGAAGACGGGGTCGACCAACGTGGCCAGGTTGTCGGCGATGAGGAGTTTTTTCGTAAGGCCGACCATGAAGAGCATGACAGCGGCATCGAGACGGCTCCAGTCGAATCGCTTGTCGCTGCGAAGTTGGGGGAGAAACTCCACGGCCTTCACGATGGGGCCGGCTACGAGCTGTGGGAAAAAGGCGACGAACAAGGAGAAGTCGACGAGAGACCGGCAGGCGGGGATGCGCCGGCGATACACGTCGATCGTGTAGCTCATGGTTTGGAAGGTGTGAAAGCTGATGCCGACCGGCAGGATGATTCCGAGGGCGTGCCAGCCGGTTTGAATGCCGGTGCCGGCCAGCATGTCGCGAAATGAGAGAATGAAAAAGTCCGCGTACTTGAAGACTGCGAGGATGCCGAGATTGGCGGCGAGACTGGCAATGAGCAACACACGACGTCGGCGTTCACCCTGCACGCGTTCCAGGCCGAGGCCGACGGCATAATCGAAGAGGGTCAACCCGATGACGATGGAAAGCAGTTTCGTATTCCACGCGGCGTAGAAGACGTAGCTGGCCGCGAGCAGGAAGCCGTGACGAAAGCGCCGATCGGGGACGGCCCAATAGACGCCGAAAACGACGGCGAAGAAGAACGCGAATTGCCAGCTCGAAAAGATCATTGAGTGTGCTTAATCCGCTTTCTCAAATTCATGGGTGGCGAGTAGCGGCGTATCGAACTGTAAGAGCCCTGCTACGAGTATGGCGCGGGCTGCGCGGCGACTGATTGCGTGGGCAAGCGGAAGGCCGACGTGAATCTCATCGAGGAAGTCGCGATTGGTGCGTGGGACCTCGTCATGAGGGCAGGGCACAAATGGAACACCGTGGCGGTTGCAGATGGATGCAATTGCCTCGATGGCGAGCGGCTCAACGTTGCTCCACCGCTCTTCGGTACGCGGACAGTTTGGGATGTAGGCGACGATGGCTTCGATCTCGCGGCCATGAAGTTCTTCGAGAAACTGACCGAGCCTCTCGAGGGCCGGGGCATTCGGAGAGAATTGCGGGCAGCTCATTGCATCGATCGCCGCCGCGTTTTCGAGTAGGCGCTCTTCGAGACTGCGGAGGCGACGGCCCTGCGCCCACGGATGCAGATACCCCTTCGGCGGCGGCTTCGACGCAACGCGGTCGCGCAGCTCGCGGGCGTGTTGTGCATGTTTCGGAAGCACGGCGCCGAGCTGTTCCTGGCCCCACATGCGAAGTTCGTAGCGCTGGGCGAATGAAGCCCACAAAGGAGCGGTGGTTCGCCGAAGGTATGCGCCGACGACTTCCGTGGAGGGGCCGTCGCGAGTGAAGGATTCAAGGAGATCGGTGAATGAAAAGAAATTCCGCGCCGCCTCGGTTGGAACATAGTCCTGCCGCACCTCGCTGGCATTGATGCCGATGACCACGAGTTTGGGATGTGCGTTCTGGAAGATGGTGCGCGAGAAGGCAAGCCACTCCACGACTTTTGAGCCGGACATGCTCAGGTTGTGAGCAGTGCGGCCGGTAGCGCGTTCGAACTCATCCGGTACGAGCCCGTATTTCGCCCGCGATGAACCCAGGAGCACGATGTCGGGCATTTGTCCCTGAGTGACAACGGCGGAATTGCGTTCGTTTTCGACGACGGTGTAAGCCTCCAGCATGGGGCGCATTCGGCGTACGACGGAATCCACGGCGGCAAGTGTGCCCGCGGCGATCAGGACAATAATTACTCTGCGCCGGTGTCCGTTGGTCATAGGAATGAACTCCCGGACGACTTGCGAAATACAAGTACATAGTCATGCGCGGCGAAGTGCGGCGACGAAGTCTGCAGCGGCAATCGACTCACGCGGCGGACTGTCTGATTCCAGGAGTGCATGACTCGATTGGGGATGACCCATCGGCCACGGAGGCGCGGGACAAGCGGCCAACAGAGGTTGCACGAGTAGGTGCGTTCGAGCGACGCGCCTGAGGATTGGATCGCATCGCACCACTGTTGGGCCGTCCAGCGGTTTTGCGAGGGTCGTAACGTCGCCCACTCGCACCGCGGCCACCAGCGTTCCAATGTGGCATTGACACGTTGATAGGGTGCGTGGAGGTTGCAGACGGTGACGATGATCCGGCCGTTCGGCGCACAGCAGCGGACAAACTCGCGCGCCGCGGCGTCGGGCCGCGGAAAGAGGTTCGCCGTCATGTGGCAGAGTATC
The DNA here is from genome assembly GCA_964605185.1 of uncultured Planctomycetaceae bacterium. Lineage (GTDB taxonomy): Bacteria > Planctomycetota > Phycisphaerae > UBA1845 > UTPLA1 > JACRIM01. The sequence goes on along the minus strand of CAZSBF010000014.1, from coordinate 22,902 downwards.
GTGTCGAAGGAAGCGTCGGCAAACGGGAGCGACTGGCCGTCGCCGCAGATGCACAGTGATTCGCCTGACAGGTCTTCGCGATTGAGATCGATGCCGACGACGGACCGCACGCGCGGGGTGATGGCGTTCATGTAGTGCCCGCGATAACAGCCGACGTCGAGGACGCGCTCCGTCGGCGACCAGTCGATTTCTTCGAAGAGCACGCGGTCGGGTTCGATGCGCTGGAAGCTCTGCTTTGGATCGGGCAGGACCTTCTCAAGCTGCCAGTTCATCCATCGTCGAAGGGTTTTCACGATCGCTCCGTGAACGCGCAGATTCTGCCGGTGCCTGAGGCAGTAGACTCTTGGAGAGTATCGGCAACCGGGCGGCGATTGCGCTATTCGGCGGGGGCTGAGGCGGGGTGTGCGTTGAGCGATTTGTCCAATTCGGCGTTAGAAACTTCCGCGGAGCGGCGTTTCCCCAATTCAGACATGCAGCGTTGGATCAGCTTGTCGCGTTCGGCAGGATCGACAATCAAACCCGGTTGGACGCCCTGGTCGGAGAGTTCGCTCAGATAAGTCGCGGCCACCTCCGCTACGGATCGCCTGAAGCCCGCGCCATTGTCCGCCCGCTGTGTGGTTGTTCGCGTGGCAACAAATCGTTCGGCGGCGGCCTGTTGGCGCTCGAGCGAGAGCAGATCGCTAAATGTCGCCTCATCCGCCAACGCAGCGGTCAATGCGTCAATGCTGAGGGTCCATTCTTCCTTTCGGCTTGTTGGTGCGTCGAGCGGGTCGGTCATTAACGAGTCAAATAAGGCTTCCAGTGCTTGTGCCCGAACGATGGGAGAGTCGTGCGCGCGCGCAACTGTGCGTACGGCCCGAATCGCATCTGGTGTGGACGCGCGACCCAGCGCGGCAACAGCCGTGGCGGCCAGGATTGCGTTATCGCTTGCTGCCGAGTCAATCAGCACATCAATCGCCATCTTGGATTCGGTGAATACGAGGGCTGTGGCTGCGGCGTCGCGAATCGACACATCGGCGTCTTCAAGAAGCCGAGCCAATTCCGGCACGGCTGTTTCGAGCAGCATTTTCTGAAGTGCGTAGATCGAAAGCAGGCGCACATCCGGGCGACTATGCCGTGCGAGTGATGCGACCGGCGCCGCGGCGGCGTCACCCAGGCCCGCAAGGCAGGCAAGGTAGTAGCCTTGAGCCTTTACGTCCGTGGCGGATGCCAGTCTGGTGGCCCACCAATAAGCCCGAAGGTGATTTCGGCCGGCCAAGAGAGACACGAGCAGAATTGCAAATGCAGCGAGTGTGATCCGAAAGGTTCGTGTACTCATATGCAAACGGGCGCTGTGCGCTTTCAGCGTGTTTGTGGATGGAGCCATCCGTGGCTTTCCATCGCATCGATAATTTTCTTCGCCGCGCGGCCGTCGCCGAAAAGTGCGGAACGATTGCTCGCGGGTCGGAATTCACTCATCTGTTTCAACAGGAAAGGCGTGTCGATACCGCCATCGCGCCACGCCGTGATCTGCCAGCCGGCCTGTTCGATCATCGGCCACGGCGTGGTGAACAGCGTGATGCATGGCTTGCCTGCGAAGAAGGCTTCCTTTTGCAAACCGCCTGAGTCTGTAAGAACAACCGTTGCGTGATTGATGAGCTGCAGGCTGTCGAGGTAGCCGACGGCCGGGCAAACCGCGACGTTCGGCATTTTGCAAATCGCATCCCACAGGCCGTGTCGTCTGCAGGCGTTCTCAGTGCGCGGGTGGGCGGGGAAGGCGATCTTCATGGGGGACTTTGTGAATAGCTCCATGAGCCTGCGTGCCGATTCGGGCGAATCTGTGTTGTTGGGGCGGTGAACGGTGAGCAGGGCATATTCGGCGTCGCCGAGATTGAGCCGCTTGAGCACGTCGGATCGCATGGCCGCCGACTTGCTGTAACGCAGATAAGCGTCGTACATCACATCGCCCGAGAAATAAACGCCCTTGGTCATGCTCTCGGCCGCGAGGTTCTTGACACTCAGCTCATCGGGGCAGAAGCGGAGTGTCGAGGCGATATCTGCTACGAGTCGGTTCACTTCCTCCGGCGATGTCATGTCAAAGATACGCGGTCCGGACTCGACGTGGGCGAATGGAATGTGCAGCTTCACGGCGGCCAATGCTGCGGCCAGCGTGCTGTTCGTGTCGCCAAAGAGAATGACGCAGCGAGGTTTCGTTTCAAGAAAGACCTGTTCCAGCCGGATCAACATGCGGCCGGTCATCTCGCCATGCGAACCACTTGAAATATCGAGGTTGATGTCCGGGGTGGGCAGGTCCAGCTCCTTGAAGAAGACATCGCTCATGTTGTCGTCGAAGTGCTGGCCGGTGTGCACGACGTATTCGCGATAGCCGCGACTGCGAAGCTCCGCTGAGAGCGGGCCCATCTTGATGAACTGCGGGCGATTGCCGACGACGGTGAGGATGTCAAACGCTGGACGATCGGGCATGGATGCCTTCTCCGTGAATGGATGGCGCGGGATGCGACCGCGAGGTCGTGGATTCTAGCGAGGCGGCGGCTTGCCCACCAAGGGCTCCAGTCGACGGATCCAATTGTTCCACGGCGTGCTGTAGATGCGAACGCTGCGTAGGAGTAAGCGATTCTGCCCCCGGGAGGCGCGGAAGTCGAGTTTGACGTAGCGGAATTCCGGCGCAGAAGTCATGCGAAACCGGGAACAGTGCGGCGTGATGATCAGCTGTGCATCGGGCGTGCTGTCTTTTGTGTCATAGATCTTAAACCAGTTCATTTGATCGGGCGAGACCCACCAGCCGAAATCGGTCAGGGCCTCGGTCTCGGCGTAGTCAATCATTTCGAGTCGATCCGCGCGCAGTAACCGGCCCAGATCAAAGACAACCGTCGCCGGTCCCGCCTCTGATGCGGCGGTGTATTCCTTGTCGACGATTCCTCGCAGGGCAATATCGACGCCGTGCCCCGAGGCGCACGCGGGCTCCGTCAGGACGGCCGCGCTACGAGCGCGGTCCGTGGGCTTGTTTGCCCCAGCGGCCGCCAGAAGAATGAAAAGGACGCCGAGGCCCAGCGACATGGATCGCCCGGTTACCGCCGGGTTGGGAGAAGACTTCAACATCGCTGCTGCTGCGCCGAATCGGAGCGTGACGTAGCCGACCAGGATCGGCACGACGGCAGTAAACAGGCGATTGGCCGAGTCACCCCAGCCGATGCGATAGGGCTGTTCGCGAAAGACACCGAGGGCATAGACGACCGCGAGGTATACACCCGCGCCGACGGTCCACCAATCTTGCCGATGGAATCGGGGCAGACCGAAGGCAATCGCGATCAATACCAGGAGAATGGCCCACGATGCCCCCCAGCGCCCGTCGCAGAAAATGTTCTGCCCCATCGTCTCCATGCATCGGGCCATGTGCTCCGGCCGTTTGAGTGTTACCGCGACGACAAGAGCCGTCGCGCCAAACATCATGAGCCACGGTAGCCCTGCCATGCATCGGCGGACAATCGGCCGGTCTGGGACCATCGACGCCGCCGCGAAGACCGCAACGATTCCCATGAGGCCGTACGCCTTGGTCGGCGAGAGGATGTCGGTTCCGCCGCCGATGAGCGCGGTGAGCCGCAGATACCACGAGATCGACAGGACGGAAACGGTGACAACGCACGCAATTCGTGATCGACGGCTGAGGTTTTCCGTCCAGAGCAGCGGGGCGGCAAACAGGGCGAAGTAAAGAGGCGATTCCGTGCGAAGCAGGATGAATCCGAAAAAGGCGGCCATGCCGGGTATGAACCAACCGGGCTCCGACCGCGTCGTGCCCCGCCACATGCAAGACACGGCGAGGAACAGGTACATCGCGGACGGCAGATTGTTGTGGACGTAGAAGAACTGAAAGAGGACGAAGTACGTGGTCGCGAGAAAGAGCGTGGCGATGGCGGAGATTGTAAAGGCCATTGCCGTACCGACATTCAGCGTGCGAAGGCTGGTCGCGCAGATGCCGAGAAAGGTGATCGCGAACACCACCGCCATCGTCGGCCAGAGGGCATAGAGAAAATCGACGCCGATCATGAGCGATGCTGATTGGACGATGGGAACAAAGACGCCCCATGAGGCAAGCGCTGGGTGACACGCCGGGTCGAAACCGCCGAATTGCGTGAGCTGGCGTCCGAGGAGGATCTGGGTGAAGGAATCGTACGAGAGTACAGAGTAGTCGAAGTAGCTTGCCAGCACCGCGGCGACGGCAATGACAATCGTGGATACGAGGAACGCAACCCCATCGCGTCGAGAAAGTGACTGTTTACGACGATGATTGATGAGCAACACGAACACTGCGATTCCCTGCCCGCCAAACATACTCCACGCTGAGTAGGGGAGTTTGAAGCAGAGCAACAGGAGCCCCCACACGACCCAGATCAGCAATCCCCACAGGAGTCCCGGCCACCACGCGAACCAACGATGGCCGGGCGGAATAAAGCGCGCAGCAATGACCCCGCCGACAATGTGCAGGAAGAGGATGAAGACGATCTGCGCAATCATGGTGATCCGTTAGTGGGAGAGCATCCCATCTGGCACGAGAACAAAGGATTTGCCGTGCGTGTATAGGTGATAGTTGATGGAGTCCGTGCGGTCGGGGGTCGAGTAGATGGTGAACTCTCTGCCTCGACCATCGGTTCGCGATTCGCAGGGTTTGGATTCAAGCATGGCAGCCTGGGCGTCCGAGAGTGCGGCGTCATGTTTTCTGACTATCAGTGTCCTCGCTCGACTTACCTTGGTTAGATAGTGCCGATTGAGGAGTTCGGAATCTGGAACGAAGACGGTTCGCCCGGCGACGTGGCGTTCCAACGCAAGGTAGAACGCCAGATGGGTCCGCTCAATCTCCGCCGGGCTGGATTCGGCGTGCGAAAGAAGGGTGTGTCGATCGTGAAGGGTGAGCCGGTAGGTTTCCGTTGCCGGAACGGACTGCAGCGTCTGCCAATTCCACCAAATGCCGACGGCGAGCAGAACGAGAAACACAAGCCGAAGTGTATGCGCCGCGAGTGCGGGTCGGAATCTTGCGGCGACGACGAGCAGTAGGAGAGCGACGTAGACGATTCGAAGCAGGCTGCCGAGCCCGGTCAGTGATTCCGCCAGATGCCCCCAGATGATGGAGCCGTCATCGTGGCGAAAAAGGTACGTGCCCGCGAGCAGAACGCCGCCGAGCAACACAAAGCCCGCGATGCGATCCTTCACATGACGTCCTTGTACGAAAGAATCCTTCACCCGCGCCGCGAGTATAGGCGGGCGGGTGTTTACGGCTCAAGCAGAATCACAAGCGCACGCCTACGAGCCTGCGGGCGAGGATGGCGATAAGCGCTGCCTCGACGAGAAACGCCAGACCCGTGGCCGCCGCCGAGCCGGGGGCACCAAACGACGGAACCATGGCGAGATTAAGCACCAGGTTGGTCAGTGCGACGAGACCGACCAGCATCGTGTGCGAGCCGGGATGGCCTGATTGCAGCAGGATTCCCATGAAGGGCCGGTATCGGGCATTGAGACAGATGCCGCCGATGAGGATGCCGAATACGACCCAGCTTGCCTGAAACGCGGCATCAACGCGGATGAGTCGCAGTGCGAAGGGATACACCACGACGCTGATCGCGCCGACGACGAGCATGAGTGGGAAAAACGTGCGACGGAGTTTTTTCGAGAAGGCCTCGATGTCCTCTCGACGGTTTTCGGCCAAGTGGCCGCCGATGATTGGGTCCACGTTGGTGCGCATGGCAAGCGGAATCTGGGCGAACCCTTCGGCGAGAATGGCAGCAAAACTGTAGATTCCGACGGTGGCGTCGTCGCGGAAGTAGCCAAGGATGAGGATATCGACGCGTGTGTTCAGTTCGTGCAGCACGCCGCTGAGGAATCCGCGAAGCCCGTAGTTGATGTGCGTTGGAAACCATTTGGTGAGTGCGCTGTTGAATCGGAAACGGAAGATTGCGACGCGAATGTAGGCTGTGAGACCGACGAAGAGGATTAGTTCCGAGGCGCTGAGTGCGATGGTGAGTTGACTGGCGGGGCGTCCCATTGCGACCAGTGCCGCGAGGGAGGCAAGCAACAGCACGTACCGGGCTGATTGGAATACGGCGTAGGCCCGCATGTGGCGCAAACCGCTGAGCACGTTTAGGAGCAGCTTATTAAGCGAAAAGGCAAACAACCCGGGCAGCATGTAGGCGATGGAATCGGCCACATCAGGGCTTTCCATCATCCGTCCCGCCCAATCGCGCGCGATCCATGCGATCAGGCAGACAACGAATGACACGACTCCCACTAGCATCAATGCCGATGACGTCGCCTGTGCGGCGTGGTCGAGGTCATCCTGCTTTCGTGAGACCTGGTGCAGGACGGAATACTGAAGCCCGCCGACGGCCAATTGTGAGAGGACGATGTAGAACGCAAAGGCTTGGTTGAAGACGCCCAGCGCCGACGAGCCCAGCCGCGCGGCGATGATGTAATTGACCACCACGCCGCCGAGACCGGCAATCACGAGACTGCCCAGCACCCAGATGACATCCACGCGGAAATTTCGTGCGGTGGGCTTCGTCATGAATCAGGCGAATGTGCCCCAGGCGATGAGGTTCCAACTCAAGAAGCGAAACGGCCCCGGCAGATGATTGTCGAACATGTAATCCAAGCCGTGGGCGATTTTGGAGAGCGGCGTAAAGAGGAGTTGCGGCCGCAACACGACCTCCGCGAAGGGCGTCGAAAAATATCCCTGATATTCAACCTGCACGTTTTTGATGCCGTTGACGGTTAGCAGATCGCGAAGCTCATCTCGCGTGAAATAGTGTTGGTCCTCGGAATAGGACGAATCCAATTTCTGCCGCATTCGGCGAAGCCCCTGAATAAGCGGGTTACCACGGTTCGGCTCGAAGGCGACGAAAAAAGACCCCGGTCGGGCGATGCGGTGTAGCGACTGCATGACCTGCGAGACATCGAGCATGTGATGCAGTGCCCCGAGAAGGATGACCATGTCGGCAATGCCCGTGGGGATTTCGGCGGACTTGATGTTCGCGCAGAGAAAGTCGGCCGGACAATCGGCGTTGAGCCGGCGGGCCTCTTCGATCATCTGTGCTGAGTGGTCGATGCCGACGTAACGGGTGTAGCGACCCTTGAGGTAGCGCGCCGCGCGGCCCAACCCGCAGCCGACTTCGACAATCGTGCCGATCTGACCTGATTTTCCCAGTGCCGGCTCTACGCATCGCGCAACTTGGTAGCGCCGAATCCCCGAGGATGAAGACGCCGCATCTTTCCGGCGGTATTCCGCGACGATGCGATCGAAAAGCTGCCGATCGTGGATTTCGACCGGGTCTTCGTTCGCAGCCGGGGCGCGCGATGGGGCATTCGCGGGCGTCGTAACGGGCTTGATAGTCGCGGTTTCGTCGGTCATGGAGTGGTACTCCCCTCGCCGTTTTTAAACGTCGGCCGAACCTTGGGAATGCGGTTGATGGTGTCGATGGCCTGTTCAAAATCGACGCCGATGATCTCGCAGTACCAGCGCATGGACTTCCATCGCGGCTTGTTCTCTTCGGCGACGCGGGCAATCGCCTCGTCGCGCGTGATGATTCCCTCGCGTATTTGATTGCTGCGGAAGGTGTCGTTCTCGGAGAAGCCGGCGACGGTTTGGTAAATGTAGTTGTAGAAGGATGCGGTGCCGTCGCCGATGCGCCAGGTCGTCTTGGTGTCGTCGGCGAGTTCCCAGTCGTACTCGCCACGCAGCGTCGAGACGACTTCCTGCTCATCCCATTTGATGTAGCGATACAGATTGATGAAGTCCCGCTTGACGATGTAATAACAGGCGTACGCGAAGAACGTGTCCGCGAGGGAGACGTTGAGATACGCCGGATTTCGCAGGTACTGCCCACCGTAATACTGAAGAATCTTCACCTTGCTCATCACTGACAGGGCATATGCATGGTCGTCGCTGACTTTGACCGGCGCAATCTTTGAGAACCCTGTCTTGAAGTCCGTCCGCTCCAGCATGTTCTCGCCGAGCATCGTGACCGGCACGCCGAGTTGCCGCTTGAGCCGGTTCGCATGGTAGAAATATTGCTTGTCGCCCGCCATGAAGAGCGGAATCATTCCAAGGTCCGGCCGGCGAAGCCAGGCAAGGACATTCTTTCGAATGTTGCGCCGCTTCTTGGCAATGTCGGCGGAGACAAGGATGTGTTCGACGCCCAGTGCTCCGCACATTCGGGAGATGTTCCGCCTGGCCAGATCCGTAACCATGCCCCAGTCATAGGTGTAGGCCACAGGGTTCATCTTCAGCACGCGCTTCACGACATGCAAAGCGTGGCAACTGTCGCGGCCGCCGCTGATGCCGACGAGGCAATCGGGTCGACCGTCCGTCCGGCGAAATGGCGCGACTAGTCGTTCCAACGCATCCGCGCCGTGATAGGTCAGCTTCTGATACCGCTTGCAGTAATTGCAGACGCCGGCATCGTCGAAGGCGATATATGGCATCGTCTCCGGCAAGATGCATCGGGTGCAACGCCGAAGGCCCTGAGGCGGCGTGCCTTCGCCACACTTGGGGGCTTCGTCGCGCCCGCTCGCAAGGCTGCTATGCCGTTTGACGTCGATGGCGCTTGTATCGGGGAGAATCTCGATCACCTTGCGTGCATCGCCGGGGCGCGCCGCCGACATGGCCTTGCCCACCGGCTCTGCGAGCATGAATTGCTGTAGCGAGGCGTCACTTAGTTCAACGAGATACGCCTCGCCGGCACGAACGTGTTGAATGGTGCAGTCGCCCATTTCGCTGCGCATGGTCCGCTCGCGCAGCAGCATCTCGAGAATGTAGCGCTCGGAGGCGAATACGAGGGATTTGTTGCCGGGGGCGCGTCCAAGGTAGAGTGAGCCGTTGTTGGTCGCAAGGACGACCTGATTCAGATCGCCAAAGAGAAGCGCGACCGACGCCGCCCCGCGAATCTGGCGGAAGGTCTCCTGAACCGCTTCGAGGAGCGGCCGCCCCTCGCCCATGAAGTGCCGCGTCAGGCCGAGGATCACCTCGGAATCCACATCGCTCCGGCGCGTCATGGTCGGGTAGCGCCGCCACAGTTCGTCGAAATTTACAATGATGCCGTTGTGGATGCCGACGAGGTTTTCCGCCGTAACGGGCTGGTTGTTGAGATACTCGTCCTGCCCGCCGGTGGTGACGAGGCGCGAATGGCCGATGATGGCGACGGGCCGGCTCGACGAACCGTTGCCGTTGGAGCGGCCGATCAGCGTGTCGCGCATGAGTCCGCGATAACGCGGGCGACGAATCATTTCGGTGGCGCGGGTGTCTTCTTTATAGATTCGAATTGCATCTGTTGTCAGCGCGGCAATGCCGGCGGCCTCTTTGCCACGTGATTCGGAGAGCGTAAAGAGACGCTCAACGGCGTGCTCGATCCACGCCGCGGAGTGGTTGCGTGCGTCGCTGGTTATGATTCCGAAAATCCCGCACATGGGTACGCGCTCGCGCCTCCGCTACCGATGGATCTCGCGTCGAATGGCCGACACTTGCTCGCAGACGATCCCGAGGAAAAAGAGAATAACGCCGGTGATGAAAAGCAGCACCATGGATTCGGTGATATGGATGCGCTCCATCATGCTGTAAATGACGAAATAGACCACGCTGGCGCCCATGAAAAAGAAGGCGAGGGGCACAAACACGCGCATCGGGTTGAACAGCACCGTCAAGTTAACGATCAGCATGAGTACGCGGAATCCATCTTGGAAGATCTTGACGGAGCTGTTCCGACCCTCTCGGCGGCGCGTGGTGATGGGGACGTAATTCACAGATGAGCCGGTGCGAAACATAGCGAGTGTACTGGTCGTCGAAAAGGAAAACCCGTCCGGCATCAGGTGGAGGTAGCGCTTGATGACGTCGGTCTTGAAGGATCGCAGGCCGGAGTTGAGATCGGGAATCTTTCTCGCTGCGAGCAAATTGGCGAACTTTCCCAGGATCCACTTTCCGGGCATGCGAACGAAGGATTGGTGCGAGGCACCGTCGCGTGCGCCGACGACCATGTCGAACCGGCTTGCATCCGCTGCGACCTTCATCACTTCCGCACTTCCATGCTGGCCGTCCGCGTCGCAGGTGATCACGTAATCCGATGTGGCAGCCTGGATGCCCGTTTTGAGAGCCGCCCCGTAGCCACGGTTGTACGGGTGAGGCAGGACAATCGCGCCGTGCTTTCGCGCCTCGTCGGGGGTTCCATCGGATGAGCCGTCGTCGACCACGATGATCTCGCGGCAACCGGGGAGCATCTTCAGTTCATCCAGAACACCGCCGATCGCGCCAGCCTCGTTGTAGGCGGGAATGACCAGCGAGAATGTGATGGCGGCGGCCGGTTGGTCGGTCATCGCGCTCGATCCACGGAGTTCGCTTCGGCCCTGATGTTCAGTGGTGTAATCGCCATGCATGGTTGGTTCGAGGAGGCGGGATGGCGCCGACTGCGAAGGGTCGACGGTGTCCGGTTTGCGACTGAGGGTAGGGTGTCGAAGGTCATCCATAACGTTCTGATGGACCCGTGCCGGTCAAACAACGCTCCTGATTCGCGCATAGCCTAACCGCGTTCCTGACGATGCTCCAGAGGCTGCATTCAAACGGCGGCTTTGCGTGTATGAACCATTGGGGCTACGCGACAGGCCGAGCCTGATTCCGCACACTTTGATAAACATCGCATAGTCGCTTCACGACGGAGGAATGGCCAAAATTCGACTCAGCCGTGGCGCGAATCTCTTGTGCATTGTAGTTGCGGATATTCGATACGACATCGAGGATGGCGTGAGCGAGGGCGTTGGGGTTCCCGTTCTCGCAGAGCCTGCCGACGCGGTCGTTCAGTACGATATCCTCGGGCCCGCCGCAGCGTGTCGCGACGATGGGCTTCCCGCTGGCCATGGCTTCGGTGAGCACGCAGCCGAAGGTTTCTGACTGACTGCACAAGACGAGCACATCGCACTCATCGCGCATGATGCGTGCGATTTTCTCTCGACTCTGATGCCCCTGCACGATGACCGCGCTGTCCAGGTTCCGTTGCTTGATTTCCAGTCTTAGTTCAGACTCCTGTTCGCGGTTTTCTCCACCGCCGACAAGCCGAAGTGTCGCCCCGGGAACGGCCTTTCGGATGATGGTGAAGGCATCCAGCAGAAGCGGCAGTTGCTTGATCGGCACGAAATAGCCTACGAAGACGATTCGCGGCGCGGCGGCATCGGGTGTCCACTCGGCCGGCGGATGAAACGCCTCCGTGTCCACGACGTTGGGCACGACCATGACATGCTGCGAATCCGCCGGACCAAGCTCCTTCGAAACTGCGTCGCCCTGTGCCCGCGAAACGACGATAACGCGCTTCGCTGCGCGCATGGCCCGGAGCGTAGAGCGCTTCACCAGTGGATTTCGCATGAGCATTGAAAACGGCCCGGTGTGTTCCGTAATGACCAGCGGGCGCCCACTCATGCGGGCCGCGCACAATCCGGCCGCGCCGTCGAGATACGCGGTGTGAGCATGGATGATGTCAAAGTCAAAATCCTGTTGAATCCAGGGAAGTGCCGCTGTTACGCCGGACTGATAGGACCAGCCCTGAGTGAAATAGGGGCCGAAGATGCGATAGGGCAGGTACGCAACCGGAACGCCGTCGTATTCCCACCATTGCAGGCAACGCTGGTGGTATCGCCAGTATGTCTGATTCGCCCGCCATGCCTTGATCGGGTTGCGATGTGTCATCCAGAACGGCCGACAAACCACGACGCGGGCATCGACTACGCCCTGCTCCCGAAGCGCCTTCACCTGTTCATGGATGAACGGCCCCGAGGATGGCTGCTCGGGGTGAGGGAACATGTGCGAAAATACCAAAACGCGATGGGTCGCACCGATGATCGGTTCGACCCGCGTCAACGGTTTCCATGCGCCGGCCATTACCTGCAGCGGATCGCCGGGCGGTTCGCCGATCAGTTTCCGCTTCACGGCACGTGCCAGATTGCGGGCGGCTCCGCGTACGCCATGAACGGACTGGAGCTGCGATGCCGACACCTGCCATCGACGGCGAAACTCGCGTGACTGCTTTCGTCGGTGGGCGCTGATCTCACGGCGATCCTGGAGTCGGCGCGTCATCCGACTCAGGCCCCGTTCAGCCGTCGCGTAGGCTTGCTCCGCACTGTCGCGAGCCCTCTCCTTTTCCTCCAGCATTCCGGCAAGATTGAGGCGATCGCTCTCAAAATGACGCTGCGCTTCGACAGCAATGCGAAGCAGGTCGATCGCGATTGTACAGGTGTCGATTCGCGCGGGTACGGGTTGCGGTTCGCCAAGCCAGGGCTTTGGAACTCGCCCGGTCGTATCGGCATGCATGCCCCATGAATATGCCACACCATTGTGCGCCGTTTCAACGACGTTCTGTCCTGCCGCGAGCTGCACGAAAGGGACCGTTGATTGTCGCTGCTCGGACGGGACATAACGCAGTTGATGGATTTCGACGTCCGGGCCGAGCAAGATGGCGAGGCCAGCGCCGAATTGGTCAGGCCACCAAGGCTGTTGCTCCGTCCATTCCAATTGCTGGCGCAATCCACAGACTTCTACATTGGCGAGCAGTCCCCGATGGGCCAGTATCCCGTCGATGGTATAGATGGCGAGTCGGCCGTTTGCCCTGTGTGATGAAACTTCCGCGACGATTCGATCGCCCGTCGCAGGTACCACGGGAAATCGGGCTTCCAACACCAATGGGTTCGAGACATTCCATTCGCAGCGGATTCCATCGTCAGTCTGCCAGGTTCCGGCGGGAACCAAGTAGCGACTCCATCGCGCACCGGGCCAAAAGGCAGTCACGTTTTGCAATCGGTTGCTGAAGTCCAGCGTCAGGAGGTCGCCGGATGTTTCCGGCAACGGGAGTGGGGTGCAAGCAGACACATCATCCGGCGGACCAAAGAGAACCATCAGGTCGCTTCGATTGCTTTCGCGATACAACCTCGAAAGGTCTCGATACCATGATCGGCAACGATAGACGGCCATCAGGCGATGGAGCGGCGCCTGGGCGGGCTCGCTTGATTGTCTTCCCGATCCGCAGGAAGGGCAGATGGCGCCGCGCCGTGTCCGATAGAGCCCGAACTGATGTTGCAATTCAATACAGGGATCGTGGGGCGGCCGGGTCACGTCGCCGGTGAATCGCACTTCCTTCATCGTCAGCATGGGAGTGAACATCACGCCCATTTCTTCGAGGGAATAGGCGCTTGTATGCCACCGCGCATGATAAACCGCGCCGCAGTCATGACACCGGACGTGATGGGCCTGCAGATCTTCATCATGCGGACATGTCAGCAGCACGTAACGTTTTGAAACGCGACGAATCTCACGCAGGGCGGCTTCCCGCGTTGGTTGATCGAAATGCTCAAGAACATTGTTCGCCATGACCAGATCGAACTGGCTGTCGGCAAAGGGCAGAGATGCGGCGGTCGCAACAACCCGACGTCGCTCAACGTAACGAAGCGGCTCCGGGCTGATGTCCACGCCCACAACAGACATGTCGGACGGCATCCGATTGATGAGTGTGCCGTCTCCGCAGCCGACATCGAGCACGATTCGCACGTCGCGCGGCAGCATGTCGAGGGCATCATTGTGAATCTGGACCTGTCTGGGGCGGGGCACGTGCCCGAAGAGTTCGGTATATGGGTAATGAACAGGCGAACCGCCGATTGGAATGTCGCGATCGCGACCCTCAAGAAAATCGTGGCTCGCACTTCGAATCCTCATCGGGAAGCCGTGTGCCCCCGGAAGCCCGAGGACGCGCACGCCATTCCCGATGGCTCGTATGCGATCGAGCGACTCCTCACCGGGAACGGGATGCTCGTAGATTCGATCGTTGCGATAGTAGATCAAGAGCAACGGGCCGCTCGTGCCAGCCACACCAACCAACTCATCGAAATAAGAGGCCACGCAGAACGAACCAATGTCCGGATTAAGTACGCGCGATGTGTAAAGCTGGGCTCGTTTTGGATCGGTATTCGGAGGTGTGTTCAGGTAGCACGCATTGCACACCGCGCGGCTCACGCCGTCATGAAGCGCCATGTAGAAGATGATCATCAGCCCGCCGAGGGAGTGGCCGATGCAGCGAAGCGGTTCCGATTCACCGAACGCGCCTCGAATCAATCCGGCAAGGTCGTGCATCTCTGCGACCGTCTTGCCGACCATGCTCCAACAAGGATGCTCACGATAGAACGCGTCTTTGTCCCAGTGACGATGCGCTCGCTCGCCGGTCCACGCCATATCGAACGAGAAAACTCGGAACCCTCGCCTTGCCAGTTCGTGGCCATAGGCCAAAGTGGGCTCGCCTTCCAGACCGAAGACCTCCCGACGTCCGCACTCGTTTGTTTGGTGCATGGCAAGGATGGGCTCGCGATGCACACGGTTGTCGGGCTCGGCAACCGAAAGCGGAATTCGCTCGCCGTGTCCATTTTCATGTTCGTACTCGTCGAGTCGATAGCCCGGCAATTTGCGTTCGCCGATCTTCCGAGGGGCAGTGGTCGAACCCCACGGTCGCGCCGGCGAACCCAATGCGGTACGCAGGCCCGCCCGCAGTTCATCGGGAGTGTGAATCTGAGGCCGGCTGCGCTGAGTCATGGGAATGGATGGTAAGCGACGGGCCGCGGTTTCATGTATGTGCGATTTCCGCGCACGGGTTCGGCTGGATTCGCGCGCCCCACGCCGGCTCCGTTCGAAGCAGGACCACGCCGTGCGGCGAAGACCCGACGCGGCCTTCATCCACGCGGAAGGTAAGCGCCCGATGCCACTGGCAATAGTATTCCGGCTTGCGATTCATAAGCAGGGGGGTTTCCTTCATGATCACGCAGCTCATGACGTACTCGTGCTGTCGAAGGGTCGGTTCAACAATGGCGACTTCCAGCGTGTGGCGTCCAACACCTAAACCGCCCTCAATCGGCCAATACCCGATCGCCACCACGGTGTTGTCCGGCAGGTACAGACTGTAGCTGAACGCGCACTGCGAAATCGGTTTGGTTACGTCAACGACGGCTTCGATGCGAATCGTCTGCCCCAGCGAGAAGACCGAGGCGTGAATCTCTCCGTCGGCGCTTAGGCTGATGGATTGAAATGCCGCGTATTGAGAGACGAAGCGATCTCTGCTTTCGGCGCGCAGGGCGATGTCGGCCGACGTTGACTCGGTAGGCTGGTCAGGGACGACTGACAACGGAGCGTCGTTCGCGGGTGAGGGCACAGTGAGCGCGAATTGCTGTTGAATCCACCGCTGGTTCGACGAGTCGAGCGTGCCAAGAATGCGATACTGTTCCCCGACGAACTGTTCAACCTGAATGACATCGCCATCGCTCTTCGCGTGCTCGATTTCCAATGTCGCGCTGCCGGATTCCCATGCCTGAATCGGCACAACAAAGACAAACGGCGCGTGGGCGTATTGCCCGCCGGTGGCCGTCACGCTTCGAACTCGCGCCCCATGCACCTTTTCCGGTTCACTCCAGAGCATGTACTTTCGATCTGTCATCAGATACGCGGCGTGCGAGGCGTCATTGTCCATTGGTGCACCCGGCACAATCTCCTCTCGCCACTCGGTCCCGCATGAGAGGGCGATGCGTTTAATCGCATGACACTGCGTCGGCGGACCGCCATGGTTCGTCACGAACCGCAGCAACACCTCCCGTGCGTGTTCGGTTTCCTCACGCGTCTGCGCCGCCTTCATGTCGCGGCGGCTCATGCGGGCGTTGCGCGCCTTAAGGCGAAGCTCCTCCTGTCGCACGATGGATGCGTAATAGGCCTTGGTCACGTCGATGGGTGTGCCGTCCTGCGCGATCTGCCCGCGATCCACCCAGATCACTCGTTCGCAAAGTTGCTGAACGCTGCCCAGGTCGTGACTGACGAACAGGACCGTGGCACCGGAGCCTTCGGTCAGGCGCTTCATTCGCTCAACACATTTTCCTGAGAAATAGGCGTCACCCGCGCCGAGCACTTCGTCAATAATCAGTATCTCCGGCTCAATCGCCGTGGCCGTGGAGAATGCCAGCCGCGCGTACATGCCGGCGGAATACGTCTTCACCGGCTGGTCGATGAACTCCTCCAACTCCGTGAAGTCGATGATCTCGTCCTCAAGTTCGGCAATGCGCCCGGCGGTGAGCCCCTGATAGGCAAGCGATGCGCGGATGTTCTGTCGGCCTGTGAACTCCGGGTGAAACCCGGTCCCCAACTCCATTAATGCCTGCACCTTGCCGCGTACCTCGACACTGCCCTCCGTCGCGGCAATGTTTCCCGAGATGACCTTGAGCATCGTGCTTTTGCCCGAACCGTTGCGGCCGATGATGCCCAGACGTTCGCCGCGGGCGATGGTCAGATCCAATCCGCGCAGCGCCCAGAACTCCCGATAGCGGGATTCAAAGGAGGGGACGAATCGCGAAACGCCGAGGGCGTCCATCACTTTGTCCGCGGGGCGGCGGTACAGCTTATACATCTTGCCGACGCCGGACAGTTGAATTGCAGTGGTGGCCATGCGTGATACGTGATTCAGGGAATTCGATGAAACCGCAACGTCGAAAGTATAGCCGAGACAACCACAATGCGGTTGCGCACCAACATCACGGCTTGGTTTCTGCCGGGATGACGGTCGTCTCACTCATCACGGGTACCAGCGGGACCACGCCCTCCAGGTGCTTGCCGTATCGCGTGATGATTGTGCCCGGACGTATCAGGGTGTTTAAGGCAAGATGCGAGTGTGACTGTGAAACCGGAAGGCGAATCGGTGCGGGAGGTTTTGGATCGTCCCATTGCCGGTCGGCCCATTCGTAAACGAACCCGGCGGTGGGATCGAGCAGCCATGGCCCGGCCCCTGGCAGGTCGGCTTGAATCAACATGTGGCCTGATTCTCCCGTGGAAATCTCAACGAACATCGTTCGGATACCCCAATGCGCCAGGAACTCTTTGAGCAGCATGGCCCGGTCCTGACAATTGGCGACCAGCGCTTCAATGGGGTCCATGGTGGCGAGCGTGGCCTGTGTTCCGTAGTAAAAACCTTCTCCAATGGTGTACGTCATCATGGCGGCCAGTCTCACAGACTCCGGTTTCGATGCGACGGAATCGAGCAGCGAGCGATACGCGGAATAGGCCTCAAGCGATACGTCGAAAGTCAACGGAATCCCGGCGATGCGCATGGAACGCGACGCCAAGTCCACGCGGACGATCTCGCCGCTGCTGGTTTTTAGTTCAATCGCAGCAGTTCCCAATGGTCGCAATGCTGCGACCGATCGCAGTTTCGACAGGCGTGCAGCAACATCATCACTTGATTGCTGAAGATACTCAGAATCGAGAATGATTCCGACGATGGCGAGTTTTTCCGCAAGTCGCGCCACTTTCGTGGCGCGATCAAGCGTGTCGAAATTGCCGGCCAGGAAAGAACGCAGTAGATTCGCGCGCGGAGTCGGCGATCCGCGTTGAAAACTGAAATCATTGAGCCAGTAGAGATCGACGATGGCTGGTGCCTTTTTGAGGCGAATGTCGATTTGCAGCCCGGTTTGCTTCGGCATATCAGCCGAATACGCGGGCATCGGCCATGGCCGCCAATCACTCACGATCCGATTTGTGGGTAACAAATCCCACAGGCGAAACTCCAGCGCGTCGATGGGAATGCCGTTTCGCGGACGCACCACAAAGTGAACGGAGTTGCCGATGGGAAGGAGCGTCGCGGGCGGGGTATAGGAAATGCGATCGATCAGGCGGCCGCCGACCTCGATCGTCCCGAGCCACTTTTTCTGAATCTCAGTCGGCCGCGCTTCATCTCGCACGTCGACCTGCACGTCATAAATGCCGGGATAGGGCGGACGGAACTCATAGACAGATTCCGACGTCCAGGGTGCCGACCAATTCCAATCGTCGACCTGGCTTTTTGTTAACCATCGATATTGAGGTTGGATTCCGTCGGCGGTTTGAATTGAAATCGAGTGTACATGGCCCGCCTCCATGCGAGCCGGCAATCGTGGCGCCCCGAGGATGAACTGTGGCGTGCTCGGCTGCGTAGTCGTCGGTTCTGTCGATAATGCATGAGGACGGTCTTGTGCTAGAACGGCGACCAGTGCGAATGCGATCGTGCCGATGTGAACGGGCACGTGAACGGCCGGCTTTGACTTCATTTGCATTCGCCCAATTGCGAGGACGTGCACGCAGATTAATTGGATCGCGGCGACGCGGCTTCCTAAATCATCCGCGCCGGAATCCTCGCAAATCTAGTATGCGACTCGGTTCAGCCCCATGCAAGAAGAAACTCAAGTCAGGGAGAATCTCGGCGACGAAGGGGGCTCACCTCTCGCGGAGTCTGGCCGGGCACGAAACGATGATTCAGGGCAATCCAAGTTCGGCGTTCACAAAGAACGGCACATCATCCGGCGTGACTTTTTGATCGCCCGTGAAGTCGCCGCGGGCTAGGGGGTCCAACGTGGGAAACGCCGCGCGGTAGGGGAGCAGCCCGCTCATCACGACATTGATAAACCACTTGATGTCGCGACCATCGACGATGCCGTTGCCATCCATGTCCCCTTTTGGCAGGCCGGGGTCAAAGATGATGGCGGGCTTTGCCAGGGGGTCTCCCAGAACCAACTGTTGCCAGCTTAGAGCGGGAAGTGACGTATAAGCCGCTTCGGCCCACGTTAGGCCATTGACAAGCAGATTTGGCATCAGGAACGCATTGTCCGGCACGGTAAAGGAAAAAGGCTCCCATACGTTGCCGACGCCAAATGTCCCGCCCGCCGCGACGAAGTTGCCAACTTGTTCCTGATCAAAGAATGGCAGGAGCCCACCCA
Organism: uncultured Planctomycetaceae bacterium; assembly: GCA_964605185.1. Lineage (GTDB taxonomy): Bacteria > Planctomycetota > Phycisphaerae > UBA1845 > UTPLA1 > JACRIM01. The sequence goes on along the minus strand of CAZSBF010000014.1, from coordinate 4,119 downwards.
AGGCGCGCGCATTATACGATTCCAACGTATTGAACATCGCGCCCGGTGCGAAGTTAAACCCACTCAGATACGCACTGCTGCCCGGGGGATCTTCTCCATCGCCGGACGCCTGATGGTTCTCACCATAGGAGGCGTAGCCAATCAACAGTTCGGTCTCCTCGGTGCTATCGATGAAATCAAAGGTGGCGTCGTAGCGCACATTCCAGCCGGCCGCGATCAGCGCATCCCGTGCCAGTTCATAGTCGTTTCCACCCCAAAACGGGTCCGCCGGGCCGTTGGAAAACAATCCGTCGGCGTCGAATTGCCCGCCCGCGGACGTGTCATGTTCATCGAAAAGCACCTTGACCACGGCTTTGTTGATGTACAGCCCTACGGCACGGTCAACGCACAGCTTTGCGTCGGCCACAGAATTGCCGTCGATTCGGCTGACCAGATACATATCGCCCGGCGTCAGGCGCGTTGCGCCTGCTCCTCCCAGCAGCCAGCAGACGTTGCTTTGATTAGCGAATGTTTTTTGAACCTGGATGTTCGCACGGCTGAACGTCTGAATCCCAGCGGTGAGTTTGTGATACGGGTTGTCGATGACATTGTCGGACTTGCTGTCCATCATCCCGCCGGCCTCGCCCGCGTCGAGGTTCTGCCACAGCAGCGTTAGCTCGGCATCCAACGAACAATTCGTCGCATCGCCGGCAAGAATCTCATTGGCGGCAAGACTTGGCCCGTCCCCGGAATCAGGCATATCGGTATCGAGAAGTCGGTGCGGAAACGGCCTGATCAGGCAGATCGCAACGATGGTATCCGGCTCCGGGCCGCCCGGTTGAAGAAGGTAGTTCCGAATCGGCGTTCGGACCAACGTCACAAAATTGGCATAGGTGATCTCATAGATATTCAACTGTGCGGTTTGAAGATCGAGAACATTCGCGGCGGGAATATCCGGGTGGGCGGCAAGATAATAGTCCTTCATCTCCGTGCCCGACGCCGTTACTGAGTTGTACACAACGAGAACCTGCGACGGCAGAATGTCGGCGCGCGATTCGGCCGCGGCGCAGCTTGCAACCGCAAGCGCGGCGATCCAATATCTGATGTTAAGTCGTGGCGTGATGTTTCGATCCACCCGGCTCTCCCCTTTTCCCCACCCTCTGCCTCGCGAGCGTCGCTTGATTATACCGGCCCACACCCATCAGTCCGGAGAGAAACCGCCGATAATTAGCGAATCGGGGCGTACCGTCGGATGATGGTTTCCGCCGTGACGATGCCGTCCGCAGCGGCGGACATGATGCCTCCGGCGTAGCCTGCTCCCTCGCCAATCGGGAAGAGCCCGCGGGCAGAAACGGATTCACGAGTCCGGTCATCGCGTGGAATTCGTACCGGAGCGCTGGCTCGTGTCTCCGGGCCGGTGACGAGGCACTCCGCCCCGGCAAACCCAGGAAGCCGACGGTCAAGATCCTGCAATGCACGAGCGACGCCGTCCGCCGCGAAATCCGGTAGCACGTCGCGAATGCGTGTCCATCGGCCGCCGAGGGGATAACTCGTTTCAAGCCGGCCGTCGGAGCCTCGATCGGCAAGATAATCCGTTGCCCGTTGCGCGGGAACTTCATAGGTCTCGCCGGTCAGTGAAAACGCCCGCCGCTCAATTTCTTCCAGAAATGCAAGCCCGCGAAGTGGATCATTGTTGACCTGCTCCGCCGGAATCGTCAGCACAAGCCCGGCGTTTGCGAACTGCGCCGATCGGGATGACCGTGACGCGCCGTTCGTAGCGATGAGGCCCGGCGACTCGTTGGTTGGAAGAATCACGCCGCCGGGGCACATGCAGAAACTGTAGACATCGCCGAGCGTGCCCGCCGCGTTCTTGGCGACGAGGTGATATTCGGCCGGCGGTAGCGCCGCGTTTCCGCAGCTCGGGCCGTATTGCCAGCGATCGATCAGTCCCTGCGGATGTTCGACGCGCACGCCGAGTTGAAACGGCTTGGCAACAAGTTGCACGCCCGATGCTGAAAGCATTCGAAGTGTGTCGCGGGCTGAGTGGCCGATCCCCAGAAGGAGCGCGGTACAAGGGACGCGTTCACCGCTGATCGTTACGGACTTCAAATCGCCGTCTGCGATTTCCAACGCGTCGAGTCGCGCCCCGAATCGAACCTCGCCACCAAGTGCGATGATCGTCTCGCGAATCCGCTTGCAGATGGTGGGTATCCAGTCGCTCCCGAGGTGCGGGCGGGCGTCAATCAGGATGTCCGGCTTTCCGCCGTGGGCCACAAAGGCTTCGAGGATGGCCTTCATTCGCGGGTCGTTTACGCGTGTGTAGAGCTTGCCATCGCTGTAGGCCCCGGCGCCGCCCTCGCCAAAAAGCAGATTGCTTTCCGCGTCAAAGTCATGCTCGCGATAGAACCGTTGCATGATGTCGCGGTGGCGGGTCTTCACGCCCTGACCGCGATCAATGACAAGCGGCCGATACCCGTGGCGTGCCAGCCACAACGCCGCGAACATTCCCGCCGGACCAAGGCCTACGACCACCGGGCGATGGGGCAACGTTTCCGTGCCAATCTCCACCGCAAGCGCCGGTGGCGCGGGCATCTCCACGACATCCTGCCGATGAAGTCGTGTCACGACCCGTCGCTCGGCCTTTGTCCCGCCGCGCAGGCTTATCTCCACGTTATAGACGAAGCTGATCGCCGACTTGTCGCGGGCATCGATGGCCCGGCGCACGACGGCGTGCCGGTCGATTTCATCGCGGCCTACTTTGAGCCGCCGCGCCGCACGCTCGACCAGCATGTCGGCCGGTTCACCAACGGCCAGCGTCAGATTTCGCACGAGGATTGCCACGCGAGTATTGTACGGGCATGAGTTCCGCGCCGTCACCGCGATCCTGGCGAGCGTTTCTCGGGTTGAACGCGTCGACCATGTCGTTGCTCGGTGCGATACTCCTCGTGACGGCCGCGACGGAGCTTTGGTCGCCCCTAGTGCCGCAGTATCTCAAGGCGTTGCAGCAATCCGCCCTGCATGGCGACGTTTCGCTGCTGATCACCATCGGGCTTTATGGTTTCTATCGCGACGGACTTGAAGCGCTTAATTACTACGCGGGCGGGGCTATCGCGGGGCGTTTCAATTCGCGTCGGGCCTTGTTGTTCTTCAACTTCCTGCCGCTCGTCGGTCTAGGCATTCTCTTCGCGTGGAAGTCAACGGCGGCCGTTTTTCTCGCAATTCCCTTCATCTTTGTCTGGGATTCCATCGCCGGCCCGGCCACGATCACGGTGGTGGGGGACTCGCTCGATCCCGCGCGTCGCACGATGGCTTTTTCGATGCAGTCCATCTTCAAGCGGGCATCGCGCATCCTCGCGTACCTCATTAGCGCGCCGCTCGTCGCCTGGCTCGGCCGCGTGAATGGCCTTCGCGCCGACGTCGCCATCGCGGTCGGCCTCATCCTGCTCGCGCTTATCATTCAGACGCGCTTCATGCGAACCGCCAGCCGGGATGAGTCCGTGGTCATTCATCGCCCGCTGCACCTACTTCGCTCGTTTCCGACGGACCTCAAGCGGCTCCTTGCGGCCGACATTCTCTCTCGCTGGGCCGAGGGACTCGCCGGTCCGTTTGTGATTCTTTATTGCGTACCGATCCTCTCGGGCGATGCCAATCACGGCACCGCCATGTACCAATCCGTGCTGCTCACGATTCAGGCCGTGACCAACATCGTGCTGTATCTCGTCGTCGGCCCATTGGCCAGCCGCGAAGGACTGGCAAAAAAGCCGTTCATCGGCTGGACGTTTGTGTTCTTTGCGGCGTTTCCAGTCAGCCTGATCCTCCTCGGCCCGTCGTTCGGCATGATTGGCTTGGCGATGGCATTCGTCATTGGCGGCTTCCGGGAGATTGGCGAACCGGCGCGAAAGGCCATGATTGCCGACCTTGTGCCTCGCGAGGTTCGCACGCAGGCCGTTGGGCTCTATTGGAGCGCGCGGGGTGTTTGTGTCATGTGGGCTGCACCGGTGGGGGCTCTGTGCTGGATTGCGGGTAACCGAGTTCATCCGGGCGCCGGTCCGGTGGTGGCATTTTCGGTGGCCGGCTTCCTGGGACTTGTCGGGGCGGTACTGTTTGCACTACGCTTTGGCCGCGCCGCGCCCGCGCGGC
>CAZSBF010000013.1:0-56835 GCA_964605185.1 uncultured Planctomycetaceae bacterium | reverse complement strand
ACAGTATTCATTCGTAACGGGGATTTTGGGTCCCCCCCGTGCTCGCCGAACCAAACTGCTGCTTGTGCGTAGATAACGCCGGCCGTTTGGGGGTAACGGAACCCCGAGTGACCCGGAGGCTAAGTCATGTTGTTGGTTTCACCTTGTTCTACATTGATTACCCGATGTGCAGTATTTTTGGTTTTGGTCTCGACCGCGATTCTGTTGGCGGCACCGGAGCCGCCGCCCGATCCGATTCCGGCAAATTGCCCCTGCCCGCCGTCTTCGGTTCCGATCACCTGCATAATGGGGGCCAATGTAACGAGATGTTTTGATTTTTCAGACCCCGACCCATGCGAGTGTGTAAGCGGCCTGTGTAATCCCCCGCTTGCAATCTACGGAGTCGGTCTTGAGTGGTACCTATTGGGCAACCTGATTGACTATGAATCTCCCGTTTGCTCGGAAAGCGGCTGCTCTGGGTCGTGCTTTGAGTATCTTTCGTACGAGTGCAGCGACGCATATATATGCGTTCATCCGATCCAAGGGAATCCGCAAAACCGGACTTGCGTAACATCCTTTGACTGTGGAAATATTTACTGGGGGTCATCAAGTTCAGAGAATTGGTACAAACGAGACACACCTTGTTGCGTTAGCGCTTACTAGCCCTCTTGCCTTTCCGGCAGTTCAGGAAAGACGGGTGCGGCTGAAGTGTTTGATTGTGAGGAGAGCATGCTTCATCAGGCTGTTGCTGTGATACTTGCGGTCGGCCCCGTTGGCGAGAAGCCCGAGATTCCGAGGGCGCTTCGAGAGGCCTTCGTAAGCCGCGAAAAACAATCAACATGTGTGTTGCGTTATGTCTTGTCAATGGAGAACGACGCACACAAGATCAAGTGGGAGCAGCGGTGGGAAGAGCGATGGTCCGGCCACGACGTTCTTTCCATCAACTACGGTAGTCGGGATGGAATAGTTTCAATTCGGAACGGCAGTCAACCCGGAATTGGGTCCGGTTTGGCGTGTGCACCTCGATGGTTCTTGTCGCGCGATCGCGAAGCAGATAACTGGATATGGAGTCAGGACGAAGGCACGGCCGGTGTTAGCAAGTCCCGATTGAATAGTGGCCTCGACGGTAGAATTGTTGGATTGTTGCCAGCTTGGCTTCCGGACTCAACACCCTCGCGCGCCCTGGAATTTCTCCAAGAAAAGCAAACCCCGGGCAGCAAGTGGCAAGTGAATGACAGTGATGCACGCATTACCGTGACCTGTATTATCCCCAAAGGAGATTCCGTAATTGAGCCGGAAAAATGGGAATGGCACCTCGACAAGCAACGGGGTAATTCCATTGTGTTGGCAACGTGGGAAATTGTGCCCGAGTCTGGCTCGGCGCTCCCGCCGGCCAGAGCTGAGACCACATACTCTCAAGTCGATGGGAAATGGTGGCCCCAATTCTCGAAAACCGATACGGGCGGCATGAGATTCACGGTCGAAACCGAGTCCGCCTCGTTTGACCGCCAAGACCATCCAAGAAAGATTGGGCTTGAAACATTTGGCTGGCCGCCCGGAGTTCGCATCGCAGCCAAACCCAACATGGGGTGGAAGCAGGGAGAGGATCGCTACTGGACAGGCTCCGAAGTCGTGACCGAGGAAGTTTGGAGATCCGTCCCGCGCGACGAATCCGCATATAAGGCGATGCTGGCTCGTGCCGCCGGCTCAGGCCATTATGCGTACCCGGCATGGTGGAACGAAAACGACGGCACTTTTGGAATTAAGAACGTCACGTCAAGCCCAAACGAATGGGAGGCTTTTGTTCGACGCTGGTGTTTGTTTCATTCGGCCGACGAAAAACAGGTTCAGGCGGCTCACGCGATTCTCAAACGATCACAGACAAACGCTTTTGCTGAGATCAAAAAGATCAAAGAGCCCGGCCGAATAACCTTTCGCCCGGCTAATCCTGGTGGTGCCGACGATAGGACGAAGGCAATGGCTGAAGCGGAGACCATTAGGCAGATCGAGCAGAACTCAATTAAGTTCATCTTCGAGGACATGAAGAAGCGCTTGAATGGCTTACTCACGGGCGAACAGAGTCACAAAGCGGACGCCAAATCGAACGACAAGTGATTGGGCGACGGCACGCACGCTCAGGTGCACAAAGAGGCCCGTCGCTTAGAGGATCGCGACGCTCGCTTGCGCGAACGAGCGGCTTTTCAATCGATCGATGGCCGGCTTGGTCTCTAATTCTTGCTGCCGTTCCATTCCACCAACGAGTCGGCTCCTGTCCGCCCGCTCCCCAATGAACTCCGCAAACAACTCCGCCACGTCGGCATATTCTTCGCCCGCCGCTCGCATCACGCGCGACAATGGGTCGCCCGTGCCTTCCGGCATCGAGGGCAAATAGCGCCTTGCCATCGCCAGTGCGCCGATCTCGTCCGCCCTCTCGCCGGCCGGCACAAGGCCCGTGACATAGCCAATCTGCCAGAGCATGAGCGACGCATCGGTTGCGCGCGTCGTCGGTGCATTTGTGTGGTGCCGGCCAATCGCATCGATCACCAGCTTCGAGAACCGCGCCCCCTCCAGCAACTCCACGCCGGCGTGAATATGGTTCAGCCCGAGCGCGTGATACTTCATCGCCGCGAATCGCAGCGGGCAGCCCTCGCTCTCGTCGCGGAGCCTTCGATACTCATCCGGAAACGCCGCCGCGATCAGCGGCCTGCCAACGTCCTGCAAATAGCCGACCAGAAACGCCGCGCCCGCCAGATTGCGATCCTGCATCATCGCCATCGCCCGGCCGAGGCTGGCCCGCTGCAGGCCGTGATGGCAGAACTCGCTGACATCAACGCCCGCGGGTCGAAGGACTTCCGCCAGTGCCCGCGTCAATTCAAACGCCATGGCAATCGTCTGCATCCGATCGGGTCCGAGGCGAACCGCCGCCGCCGACAGGCTCGTCACCGGAATGCCCGCGCCATATTGCACCGTGTTGGCAATGCGAATCAGCGGCATGGTCAAGTGTGGATATCGCTCCAGCACGGCGGCCGTCTCCATCGGGCCGATGGGGGTGCGATCGAAAAACCGCGACGTCATCGGCGACAGGCGCACCTTGGCAACGAGGATGGCGGTCGCGAGAAGCTCGCGGTACTGGGTAAAATCGACGGTGGGTGCGGATGTCACGTTAGGCTGCCCCCAAATTGCGAATTGGTCATCAGGCGTTGAGCACGCCCTCGATGGCCCGGACCACGGCGGAGATTTCAAACGGCTTGGCCAGCGCCGCGTCGAAACCCTGCTGCTTCAGCGCCTCGGCCTCGCCGTCGCGCCGAACCGACGTAATCGCGATTAATTTTGCTTCGCCGAAGCTCGGCAGATTGCGAATGGATCGCACGGTCTCGCGACCGCCCAACCCGGCGAGGTCCATGTCCAGCAGCATCACATGCGGATGCGACGACTCTGCCACCGCGCCGGCCTCGAACGCGCTGCGAGCCACCTGCACCTCGTAGCCCGCTTCTTTGGCGAGCGCCGTGGAGAGCAGGTCCGCGATGTCTGCATCACCCTCGGCAATCAAGACCTTTGTCGTCGTCGAAGCCAGCCCGTTGAGCGGGATGTTGTGCGTCTTCATGAAGCGAATGAGCTGGTCGAGCGGGATGCGGCGGTCTTTGCTTCCGGGAATGCGATAGCCCTTGAGTCGACCGCTGTCGAACCACTTGGATACGGTGCGCGGCGCGACCTTGCAGAGCGACGCCACTTCGCCGGTTGTCAGGACTTCTTTGGGCTTGGACATACTCGAACCCCGCACGATGCCGGGCGCAAAAAGCGGCAAAGGACCGCAAACACGCCGACACCGAATCATCGGCACAGGCGGAATAAACGTGAGTAGTTTGTTGTGCCTGTGCGGGTTCTCAGGCGCCCCACGTTTGCCTTAATGGCAGTTTTAGATTGTGGCGGCGAAGGGAGATGCAGGTCGCCGGCCGGGGTGAAAGCGAGGAATCGCCTCACCGCTCTGTCTGATTCTAGGACCGTCGAACCCCCGCGGGCAAGCGCGACTTGTGCCTCGCGGCGGCCCGAAAACCACGATGCGTCAATCATCCTCCATGTATTCCTCACCCGGCTTGAGCACGTTTGCCACCGGCACCGCCGACCGGAGCGATTCGAGGCTGAACCACAACCCTGCCGCAAGGAGCAGCGCCCCCACAGCCGTCCGCACCGGCCACACCCAGCCGGCATGATCGTTCACGATCGACTCCGTTGTCCCGCCGAGGCTCAGCGACATCTTCCCATCGCGAACCGACCACTTGATGTAACCCAGCACACCGCCGGGTGAATGCTCGGCCCGAAGGCGCTTGTCAAACTGTTCGGCGGCTTCATGCATGATGTCGCGCGAGGACCGCCCATCCGCGATGGCGCGATTCCGCTCCTCGGCGAACTTCGGCGGCTGGCCGACCGTGCCGGAGAAGTGGCGATACTCCCACGTGATGGTGATGGCCGTTGCGGCGAGCGTAATCAAGACAATCCCGCGCACCAGTCGCGATTTCGGCAACGGCCGCGCCTTTCGAGCCGTCCGAAACGCCAGTCCCCCGACGAGCAGCCCGGCGACGAGGTAGAAAAAGAGGCCAAAGAAGTAGTAGAGCCAGACCAGACGTGCAAGGAGCCAGCCCAATGCGGCCAGGACGAGCAGGGATTGCACCTGGGCGAGGAGCCAGGCGTTGTTTCGCCCATACTCCGGTACTTGTGCAGATTCCGGGATTAAATTGGGTTGCGCGGAGGCCATGACCAACGACACAGTAGATGGCGGATGATGGCCGTGCAAGGCGGACTGGCCCGGCAGGGTTGACCAGCGCCCCGCACCGGCGGCAATTCGCGTGCATGAGTAACCGGCGAATCGTTGATAGAGAATTGAGGCGAGCAATCATGGGAACGATCCACAAGCACCGGGCGTTATTCGTATTACTGGCGTTACTGGCCTCGTGTTTGGTGGGGTGCAAGTCCCGCCACTTTAAGGTCGTCATGTCGCGAAATGAGCGTGGCGATGTGACAAGGGAAATTGTGGTCTCTTTGAACACCGGTTCGTACTACGAAAGCAATCTTGCGAAGGACTCGATGGTCGCCAGAATCACAGGTATCTACGGCTCGCCGGTGTCCACCAACCCCGATTCGAATTCGCGAACATATAGGAAGACGTTTTCCGCGAAGCTCCCGCAGGAAATCGAGCAGTGCGGCTTCACAAATTGCGCGTCGGTTTCTTCGAGTGAAAGCCCACTTGGGCGGTGCATCCTGTACACCGAACGAATGCCCGGGCCTACGCAATGGAGTGAAATCAACAATCTGTTCATCAAGGCGGTTGACTTACACATCCGGGCACTCGTCGCCGGGCTCGAACGCGATCCCGAACTCAAGAGTCGGCCCGAGGAATTGACGCGCCTTACAGGCTTTATTCGCACAAGATTCCGCACAGACATCATCGACTGCGCGTTTGAGGCTTGGCTCTCGTTCGTTCAGGCCGACGCAATGCGGCAATCGGAAGGTGCCGACGAAAACGAAGCCTCGCTGATGGGAACTACGGCCTATCGAGTGGCCCAGCTTCTGGTCGAACGGGGGTACTTCTCGAACTGCAGCGAAGTCTCCCTCGACGACTCGCGAAAACTGACTCGCGCTGTCGTCGATCGATTTGTGCGCGAAATGGGATCGTCCACCCTCATGCAACGCCCTCGCGTTTTCACCGAATGGATTGAGGACGAAAACGCTTCCACCAAGTTCATTGAAGCGGGATTCGTCGCTACGGGCGAGTCAGTGAAAGAAATTGAAGGTGCGATGGATATGCTTTTCCCGACGGGCTGGGGAGACTCGATGTCGGGTACGGTTGCGTGGTCTGCCAAATATGCCCCCGTGGCTTCGAATGGAAAATGGGATGAGGCCGCGCACCAATTGACGTGGGACTGCGACATTAATCACGGGCCGATTCCGTCGAGGCTGCTTTGGGCGGACTGGTCAGAACCTGACGAGAAATTCCAAAGCCGCCACTTAGGCCGTGTTCTGGTCCGAAATAAGTTGCGATCCTACAACCAATGGTACCTGGCCCTGGACCCAGCCATGAAAAAGGAATGGGACCGTTTCATATTGTCGCTGCCGGGGGACAATTCTCTTGCGAGGCAACTGAAGGCCTTTGAATTTACGGGCCGGCCGAGAGATCGCAAGATTCCTCCGGAGAACATCGTGAGCGTGAGCGATCCCTATGGCGGAGTTGGGATGATCTTGAACGCCATGAAAGACCCGCCGCCTGCCCCCCCCTACAACCTCCTCGCGGCCGACGGATAATGGTCCGTGAAGGTATATCGTGGGATCGGGACTGTGGTTTCTGCCCATATGCTCATGCGCAGTAATACGTTAGGCGCAAAGGAAGTGCCGTGACGGGCGTAAATGGAGGTTGTTTGCCATGCCCCGGTGGCCGGGTTAAAATTGCATTTCACAGGCAACAGTTCGTTGCTTCAGTTTGGCAGCAGTGGGTATTGACGAATGCGATATGGAACGATCCTCTTAACTGGTCTGATAGGCGTAGCGCTGGCGACGGGTGCCGGCTGTTCCGACGACGGCAAAAAGACCAAGAAGGTCAAGGCCGTCGAGGGCATCGCCAAGAAGATCGACCTGAAGAACAACTACGTCTCCATGGAGACGGTCGATAAATCCGGAAAGACCATGACACGCGAAGGCACCATCCGCGAGGACACCGAGGTTGTCATCAACGGACGGGCCGCCAAGCTGGAGGACGTCAAAGAAGGCGACAAAGTTCTCGTCTATGGCTTCAAGGAAGGCAAGGACGACGACGTCAAGTTTGTCGCCACCAAGGTGGAAGTCACGCGGGCCTCCGAGGGCGGCTGGAAAAGCACCACGCCGGCCAAGCCCGCGACGACGCAACCGGCAAAAAATCCGTAATGGGGTAGTCTTGTTTTTTCGTGCCGACGCCGCGGCGCGATGGAGTATGAACCAATGAACGCTCGTATGAAAAACTTGTTCCGCATCGGCTGTCTCGTGGTGGTCGGCGCGTTTCTCGTCGCGGCCTGCAACGAGAAGAAGGAAGTGTCGGATTCCAATAAGGGATCCGATGCCAAGCCCATGAAGGCTCCCGACAAGATGGGCGGCTCGGCCTCGACCGGCTCGACCCAGAACAGCACGGCACAGGCCGCGCCCACCAAGAAGACCGAGGCCCCGGTGAAGGTTACCCCGGCCTCAACGCCGCCGAAGCAAACGACCGTCACGGCTGCACCGACGCCTCCGCCCAAGAGCGAAACCCCGGCCCAGCCGGCGGCGGCAACCGATGACGAAAAGCGCGCCCAGGCCGAAGACCTCATTTACGCCCAGATTCGCGTCAAGATGGAAGAGGCCATCACCAAGCGGGCCGACCTACTCAAGTCCGGCCGCAACCCGGCGGACACCGAGGTTCGCCAGCTCGAAGGCGTGATCATGCGTGCACGGCAACTGCTTACCGAAAACGGCGAAGTGGTTGAAGATGTGCAGCCACCGATCGTGCAGTCAAAGCCGTAAACACGGCTTATTTACTCGCTAAATACTATCCCAGTACTGGTGCTGCGCTGTTTCGTCATTCCCGCGAAGGCGGGAATCCAGCATATTCAAGGCGCTCTGGGCCCCCGGCTGCGCGGGGGTGACGGTTATGGGATAGCTTCTAGTATTCTCATCGCCGCGGCGGAGAACGTGGGTTCCACGTGATCCGCCGCGTCGCTTTGCGCGGACCCATCATGCGCGATCAGAATGGTCCGGCAGCCCGCCGCCCGGCCGGCCTCCACGTCGCGAAGCGAGTCGCCGATCACCCATGAGCGTGCAAAATCAATGGCGTGTTCCTTCGCGGCCAGCAGCAGCATTCCGGGTTTTGGTTTTCGAAGATCGCTGTCGCGTCGAAACTCGGCGACGACCGCTTCATCGCCGGGCAGAAACGGACAGTGATAGAAAGCATCGATGGCAGCCCCACGCGGTGTGAGCAATTCCTGAATTCGTGCATTCACCGCCGCGACGTCGGCCTCCGTCAACAGCCCACGGGCCACGCCCGACTGATTGCTGACCACGACGAGAAGGTAGCCCGCCGCGCGAAGTCGCGCCAGCCCCTCCGCAACTCCGGGAAGCAGCGTTACCCGGTTTGGATCTTTCAAATACCCGGGGTCATGGATCAGTGTGTTGTCGCGGTCGAGGAAGACGGCGGGCCGGGCAGCGGATGTTGAGTCGGTGGTCGTCACAGGCGGGCGTATTCTATCGCACACCACGGAAATCCGCCCCTGAAAATGCGTTATCGGCCCGCGCTGCGACCCCTCTGGTGGATATAATTAACATCGCATCCGGTGGGAATCGAGGGAAGAGGCGTGCAGAGTCGACACCTCATCTTGAGCTGCGCCCTTGCATTGGCATGGTCGAATAGCCTGCGCGCCGAGGATCGCAAACACGCCCGCAAACCCGTCCATGTGGCCGACCGCATCCTCGACACCACCCGCGCGCGAAACCTCAAGAGCGATAAGTCCGCCCGTCTTGATACGACGCAGCCGTACATCATTCAACTGAACGGCCCCATCACCAAAGAAATGCAGACCACGCTCGATGCCGCCGGCGTTCGACTTGGTGATTACCTTCCGGCGAATGCGTATGTGGCATCGCTCAACGCCACCGGCGTGGCGCGCCTGCGCGATCTGCCCTTCGTCGAATGGGTCGGCGACTATGAATCGGCGTGGAAGCTCGACGCGACGATCGCCAAGCGAAACTACGCGACCCCCGAGCGACGCGCGGTTGCGGGGCGCGGTGATGCCCATGTCCTCATCACCCTGTTTGCCGGACGCCCGTCGCGAGAGACGCTTGCGCAACTTGGCAAAATGCCCGGTGCTGTCGTTTTGTTCGTCGAGCACGTGGGCGGCTGCGAAACCATCTCCGCAACGATTCGCGCGGCCGACGTGCATCGACTCGCGAAGCTGCCTGATGTCCAGTGGGTCGGCGATGCCCCCGAGATCATGCCGCGAAACTCCACCACGCGCTGGATCATCCAGTCCAACGTCCCCAACGTCACGCCGATCTACGACCACGGCATCACCGGCGTCGGCCAGATCATCGGAGTCACCGATCTTCGCGTCGACTCGAATCACTGTTCCTTCTTTGACGCCGTAAACCCTATCGGGCCGCTGCACAGAAAGATTCTCGCCTACAACACAACCATCGGCCTCTCCACCCACGGCACCCATGTCGCCGGGATCGCCGCGGGTGACAACGGCATCAACGATGACACACGCGGCATCGCCTATGGCGCGAAGTTTGTCTACAACTACTACCCGACCTTCACCGAAATGGGCGTCTATTCCGCATTCCAGCTTCATCACAACCAGGGTGCCCGCACGCACTGCAACAGTTGGGGCAACGACGGCACTCGAAACTACGAAGAACTGTGCCGCGGGATCGACTCGTTTGTCTACGACTATGAAGACAGCCTCGTCTGTTTCGCCGTCTCCAACGGGCCCATCTGCACGAACCCCGAGAACGCAAAAAATCTGCTCGCCGTCGCCGCAGTTCAGGACGACCCCGGCCAAAACCTCTTCTGCAAAGGTGGCACCGGGCCGACTCTCGACGGCAGGCGCAAGCCGGAAATCATGACCGTCGGCTGTAACGTCTACTCGTCTGCCTCCGGCTCGGGTTGCGCCGTGCTCGCGCAAATGGGCACCTCCATGGCCTGCCCGGCCGTCACCGCCGCTGGTGCGCTGGTGCGGCAGTACTTCATGGAGGGCTTCTACCCAACGGGAATCGCCACGCCCGCCAACGCCTACACCCCATCGGCCGCACTCTTAAAGGCCGCACTTCTGAACGCATCGGTCGACGCCACCGGCATTGCCGGATACCCCAGCTTTCAGGAAGGCTGGGGGCGCGTCCTGCTCGACAGTGCCTGCTACTTCCCCGGCGACGCCCGGCGCTCCTACGTACCCGCCGACGTTCGAAACGTCAGCGGCCTTTCCACGGGGCAAGAGCAGTCGTACGTCTTCCGTGTGATCCCATCGGCTGAACAACTTCGCGCCACGCTGGTCTGGACCGATCCACCCGCGTCGGCGGCGACCGGCGGCGGCCCCGCGGCGATCAACGATCTCGACCTCGAAGTAACGACGCCGTCGGCCGTCACCTATCTCGGAAACGTCTTCACCGGCGGCGAATCCGTCACCGGCGGCACGAAGGACGACAAGAACAACGTGGAGCAAGTTCACTTGAACTCGCCCGAAACCGGCCTGTGGACCGTGAAGGTCAAGGCCCCCGCGGTGAATGTCGGAACTCAGGGCTACGCGATCGTGCTCACCGGCGCGGTGTTCCCGAATTGGGCCGCGCCGACGGCCAGTGCAATTCTCCCTTCTTCCGGCGACAGCGAGAACATCGTGAATATTACCGATCTCTCGGGAACCGGTTTCCAGGTCGGCGCAACGGTGAAGCTCAAGCGCACCGGTTTCTCTGATGTCAGCGCCACGGCGGTCAATGTTGTGAGCGGCACGCAGATCACTTGCAATCTGCCGCTCTTCGGCGTGGTCGGTGGCGCGTGGGATGTCGAAGTGGCGAACCCCGATCAGCAATCCGCGACGCTGCCCGCCGCGTTCACCGTCAACGTCGAATGCACCAAGGGTGATGTAAATGGCGACGGCTTCATTGACGGTGCGGATATTCAGCGATTCATCGATATCCTGATGGGCGACATCGGCTTCCCCGTTGAACACTGCGCGGGCGATATCGCGGCGCCTACCAACGGCATTATCGACGTGGACGATGCCGATGCGTTTGCCCAATGCATCCTCGCCGGCGGCTGTTGAAGATCCATCGCATCATCGTTGTGTCGCACCCTTTGAATTCGGTATACTAGTACTCGTGGGACCAAGTCCGTCATTCTGATGGATGGAGCGGAGGGCGCTCCGGAGTTCCCGTGCAATCGGAGGGTGTGATGCGTTTTTCTCATTCCATGCTGCGCGCCGTTATCGTCGTCCTGGCGCTTGCCGTGTCCGCCCATGCCGGACGAAACGACACACAACCAGTGCGCGGCCGCTTCGTCAAAGTGGCGAATACCCCGTCGGCCCGCGCTGCCACGGCGTCGCTGTCGCCGATCAACGCCTACGACTACGGCACGTTTCGCTGGCTCGAATTGTCCGAGGCCGACTTCGCCGCGCTGTCCCTGTCGCCCGAAGAGATCGAGGATCACACCAACACCTTCGCACTGCAGCTCGGCGGCGTTTCGTTCGACCCGCTGCGCGGCGCTCCGACTCTGCCGGCCGGCTGGGACGTGTCCCGCGCGACCGGCGCTGACCTGCGCTTGGTGCAGTTCGTCGGCCCGACCCGCGCCGAGTGGCTTTCCCGGCTCGAAGACAACGGCGTCCGCGTCCTGCAATACATCCATCCATACACCTATGTCGTCTGGTGCGATACGGCGGCGTTGACCGCGAATCGTGCCGCCTCCGAAATCCGCTGGACCGGCGATTTCGTCCCCGCCTACAAGGTGCAGCCGCAGTGGCGCAACACCGCCGCTTCAGAGATCGACGCTCGAATCATGATCTATCGCGGCGCCGACGTTGACCGCGTCATCGCCGAGATTGAAGCGATGGGCGCGAAGATCGAGGGTCGCGGAATCATCGATGCGACTTTTGAATCCGTGAGGCTTGTCCTCCCGGCCGACAAGCTCACCTCCGCGGTTTCGGTTTCCGGTGTCTATTCGCTGCGCCCCATCCCCACCGATGGCGGCCTCCGCGGCGAAATGAGCGATCAGATCAACGTCGGTAACTACGACGGCACCAACCTCGCCTTCGTCGGCTATCAAACGTATCTCACCAACCTCGGGATCAATGGCGCGGGCGTCGTCATCGCCAACGTCGACAGCGGGGTGCAGAACAATCACGCCGACTTGGTCGGCCGTATTGTCGCGTGTGTTGGTTCAACCTGCGGCGGCGCGACCTCCAGCAGCCACGGCACACACACCGCCGGCATTATGGCCGGCGACGCAGCCTCCGGAACGCTCGATGTGCGAGGCTTCAAGCGCGGCCTCGGCGTTGCCCCGGGCGCCAATCTGGTCGAGCAACTCTACAGCCCGACCTTTCAGAATCCGGGCGGAATGCTCCTGCTCATGACCCAGTCCTACAACAACGGTGCGGAGCTTTCCGGCAACAGTTGGGGCCCGGCTGGTTCGCCGCTCGGCTATGACGACGACACCCGTGAAGTGGACGTCGGTGTGCGCGATGCCGACCCGGGCGCTGCGGGCAATCAACCGCTCACGTTTGTCCTCTCCTTCATGAATGGCAATGGCGGCACCAGCACACAGGGCACGCCCGATGAAGGCAAGAACATGTTCACCATCGGCTCGACCAAGATGCAGAACAGCGGCAGCGGCACACAGATTCTGCAGATCGACGATGTCTCGTCGAACAGTGCCCACGGCCCCGCCCTCGACGGCCGCACCATTCCGCACATGGTCGCCCCCGGTTGCTATGTTGATTCGACCACGACGACCAGCACATATACGTTGCTCTGCGGAACCAGCATGGCATCGCCGCATGTCAGCGGAGCGGTCGCGCTCTTCTTCCAGTATTACCGCGGCCTCCCCGGCTTCACCTCGGACCCAAGCCCCGCGTTGGTGAAGGCTGCGTTCCTGCCCGTGGCGCACGATCTCGCCACGCACCTCGATGCCGACGGCGGCGTGCTCGGGCACCCTTTCGACAGCAAGCAGGGCTGGGGCCGCATGGATCTCGATGCGGTCATCGCTCCATCCGTATCCGTGCGCTACTTCGACAATCCCCAGATCTTCGATAACACCGGCGAGCAGTGGAGCGTCACCGTCGCCGCTGCCGACCCATCGAAGCCCGTCAAGATGATGCTCGTCTGGACCGACGCCCCCGGCCACGGCCTCGGCGGCGCAACGCCGGCGTGGAACAACAACCTCGATCTTGAAGTTGTCGATGGCGGCAACACCTATCGTGGAAACGTCTTCAACGCGAGCGGCTGGTCGACCACCGGCGGCGTCGCGGACAACAAGAACAATACCGAGGGCATCTTCGTCGGTCCTACCGCGCCGGGCACGTACACCGTGACGGTCAAGGCGACGAACATTTCCTCCGACGGCATCCCGAATCAGGGTGATGCGACCGATCAGGACTTCGCGTTTGTCTGTTACAACTGCGCCCAGAACCCGGGCTTCACGCTTGTGCCGTCGCCGACGTCCGTGAGCATCTGTGCCCCGTCCGACGCCGTGTACAACATCAATGTCGGCCAAGTCATGGGCTTCACCGATCCCGTCACCCTCTCGGTCAGCGGGGCGCCCGTCGGCACGACAACGAACTTCTCTACAAATCCTGTGTTGCCGCTGGGAAGCAGCACCCTGACCATTTCCAACACCGGCGCTGCCGTCGCGGGCACATACAACGTCACCATCAACGGCGTCTCGGGCATCATCAATCGTTCGGCAGCTGTGACATTAAAGCTCTATTCCGCGGCCCCCACCCCGCCGACACTCAGCACGCCGACCGACGGTGCCGCGAATCAGGTGCTGTCGCCGACGCTTACCTGGACACCCAGCGCACAGGCGGTGACACACGACGTGCAGGTCGCCACCGATGCCGGCTTCACAAACATCGTGGCGAGCGCGACCGGCCTCGCGACGGGGACCTTCAACGTCACGCCGTCACTCGCAACGGGCACGACGTATTACTGGCGATCACGCTCGACAAACTTGTGCGGCACCGGCGCATGGTCGGCTCCGTTCTACTTCATCACCAAACTGTCACCGAGCATTCTGTTGGTCGACGACGACGACAACGGTCCCGACGTGCGTTCGTTTTACACCGCCGCGCTGGACTCGCTCGGTTGGTCGTATGACGTCTGGAACACCAACAACACCGACACCGAACCAACCGCAGGCGATCTGTCGCCCTACACCCTCGTGATCTGGTTCACCGGCGACGAGTTCGGCGGAGCCTGTGGTCCCGGCACGGCCGGCGAAGCGGCGCTGACCACTTGGCTATCCTCCGGGGGCAAATGCTTCTTCATCTCCAGCCAGGATTATCTTTGGGATCGCGGCGGCGCCGGGCATAACACGCCGACGACCTTCATGGCGGCCTATCTGGGCCTGGCCAATCCCGCCACCTCCGACGTCGCACAAACAACGGTGACGGGTTCGGCCGGCGGTCCGTTCGCCGGACTCGGCCCGTACGCACTGAGCTATCCCTTCACGAACTTCAGCGATCGCGTCTCGCCGACGGGCCCCGCGACAGGACTGGCGTTCACCGGCAATTCGGGCGATGCGGCGATCTACAAGACCGCACTCGGCTATCGCACGGTGTACATGGGCTTCCCGTTTGAGGCGATTACCTCCGCCGCCGATCGACAGACGGTGATGTCGCGAATCGTCGCGAATTGCGCCATTCCGTGCCCCGTGGCCAAGGGCGACATGACCGCATCGAGTGGCGTGAACGGCGCCGACATCGCCCTGTTTACGCGTTGTTTCGTGACGGGAACGCCGCTGACCTCCGGCTGCATCTGCGCCGACATGAACGTGGACAATGCGTTCACCGTTGCAGACGTTACAAGCTTCGTCAATTGCCTTCTCGGCATCGCCTGTCCGTAATGGCATTGTGATTCCGCAGAGTCCGCTGTGCGGAATAATATGCAGGATGAACGCTGTCTCCGTGTGTATTACCACACGGGGACAGCCCCTATTTTGGGACAATCCTCATCTTCTTCCTGACGCGGCGCTCGCATTTCCACAGCCGCGCCGATATCATTATTTGATTGTCCAGGGCGTTTTGGAGGTGGAGGAGCAGGGAACCGATCGCCTTAGATCCGCTGTATTTACGGCGGAAACCATCGCCCGTTATTCAATCAGGAATCTTTCATGAATACCCGAATCACCGGGGCCGTGCTCGCGTTGTCTCTACTTGCCGCTTTGGCCGGCGCCGCCCGCGCTGAAGATGCGCAGGCCGGCAAGCTCTTCCTCAATGTCGGCGTCAAAGAAACCGCCGCCCTCGAAAACCTTAAGCATGTTCGCGCCGATGCCTTTGCGACGGATCGCATGCATGTCGTTCAACTGGACGGCCCCCTCACAAAGCAGCGCGCCGAATCGCTTCGCAATGCAGGCGTGGTGCTCGGTGAATACCTGCCGTCCTTCGCATACGTCGCCGACCTCAAAGGTGTCGCGCCGGCCGCGATCAACCAACTGCCGTTCGTCACCTGGATTGGCGAATTCCAATCGGCCTGGAAGGTCGACCCCGAACTCGGCGCGCGCGCCCACCTCACGCAGGAGCGGCAGGAACTCGCCGCACAGGGCATGACGCCGATCCTTGTCACCATGTTCGCCGGCCACGGGACGTCGAAAGCCGTTGATGCCATCGGCGCGATGCGCGGAAACAAGATTCATTACATCGAGGATGAAGGCGGAACACTCGTCATCTCGGCCACTGTGCCCAGCGCAGAGGTTGCCCGCCTCGCCGCGATCGCCGACGTGCACTACGTTGAAGAAGCCCCCGAGATCACCGATCGCAACGCCACCACGCGTTGGGTCATCCAAACCAACGTCACCGACTCGACGACCATCTGGGCCAACGGCCTCACCGGCACCGGCCAGATCCTCGGCCACATGGACGGCAAGGTGAACCAGACCCACTGTGCCTTCATCGACCCCATAAATCCCATTGGACCGCTCCATCGCAAAATCGTCGCCTACAACACCACGGCTGGATACAACCAACACGGCACGCACACCGCCGGCACGTCCGTCGGCGAGGATTTCAACGGCACTACCAGCAACCTGCGCGGCATGGCCTATGGCGGAAAGCTGGTTCACACCCCGACGCCGGCCTTTTCCGATACCGGCTTTTACAACGCGGCCAATACGCAGTTTGGCCAGGGCGCACGCATCTTCACCAACAGTTGGGGCAACGACGGAACGACAAACTACGACGGCCTCTGTCGCGGCATCGATCGCATTTCCTATGATCAGGAAGAGGCGCTCGTTTGTTTCGCGGTGACGAACCTCAGCGCCCTGAAGAACCCTGAGAACGCCAAGAACGTCCTCGCCGTAGGCAATTCAAACGACACGCCGACCCAGGGCAACTTTTGCACCGGCGGCGCCGGCCCCACGGTCGATGGTCGCCGCAAGCCTGAAATCTGGGCCCCCGGCTGCAACACCAATTCCGCAAGTGGTTCGGGCACCTCGTGCTCGACCGCTCAGCTCACCGGCACCTCAATGGCTTGCCCTGCGGTGGCTGGCGCGGGAATGCTTGTGCGACAGTATTACATGAACGGCTATTACCCCTCCGGCACCGCCAACGCCCCGGATGGCTTCACGCCCAGCGGCGCACTTATCAAAGCAACCCTGCTGAACGGGACAGTCGACATGACTGCCGCAGGCTATCCCGGCGTCCGCGAAGGATGGGGCCGACTCCTCCTCGAAAACTCGCTCTATTTCTCCGGCAACACGCGAAACCTCATCGTCCCCGCCGACATCCGCAATGCCGACGGCATGTCCACCGGCCAGCAGCTGGAGTATTCCATTAACGTCGATGGCTCCACCGAGCCGCTCAAGATCACGCTGGTTTGGACGGACAAGGAAGCCTCGGCCTCGGTCGGCAGCGGCAACCCCGTCATCAATGATCTCGACCTCGAAGTCGTCACCCCGATCAGCACACTCTATCTCGGCAATCAGATCACGAACGGCGTCTCCACCGTCGGCGGCACCAAGGACGCCAAGAACAACGTCGAAATGGTCATGCTCAACGCGCCGCCCGTCGGTCAGTGGACCGTTCGCGTGAAGGCCGCCGCGGTGAACTTCGGCCTCCAGGGCTTCGCCCTCGTTGTCACCGGTGATGTCTCCGACCAGGCCGCCGCACCGATTCTCAACGCGATCACCCCGGATTCCGGCGACTCGGGTTCCATCGTCGCCATCACCGACCTCGACGGCGAGAACTTCCAGCTCTCCGGAACGACCACGGTCAAGCTCGCGTTGACCGGGCAGCCCGACATCGTGGCATCCGGCACCGCGGTCGTCACGAATGATCGCGTCACCTGCAACTTCGATTTGACGGCTGCCGAACCGGGCAACTGGGATGTGGTCCTTACCAATCCCGATTTGCAGACGGCGACATTGCCGGGCGCGTTCAGGGTTTCGCTCACCTGCATTCGCGGCGACGTGAACCGCGACGGCCTCGTCGATGGCGGCGACATCGCCCGATTCAGCGAGATCGTCGTAAACGGCGGCGCCATTCCCGTCGAACGCTGCGCCGGGGACCTCGAAGCAATTCCCAACGAACTCGTGGATGATGCGGATGTCCCCAACTTCGTCGATTGCATTCTCAATGGCGGATGTCCATAGTACGCGGCTATGTCGCGTACCTTGAAGGCAGCATTGCTTGGCTTGATGGCGGCGGCACTCACCGCTTGCCATCAACTCAATCCCCAGCCCATTGAGATCGCCGGCGTGAAGAACGTCGTTCAGGATGATCGCGTTTACATCGCCGGCGCACCCACCGAAGCCGGCCTTCGCGAAATGAAATCGCGCGGCGTCACCACCGTGATCGATCTTCGCGGCGAACAGGAAGGCGCGGCGGCGGAACGCGCCGCCGCCGAATCGCTCGGTCTTAATTACATCCACATCCCCATGAAGTCCGATCAGATGTCGCCCGAACAGGCAAAGGCCGTCGTCGACGGCTTCGAGAAACACAAGGGCGAAAAGATTCTCCTGCACTGCGCCGGCGGCAATCGCGCCGGCGCGGCCTACGGGGTGTATCTCGGATTATCAGGAAAGTGTGCGGCCGAAGAGGCCCTCCGCGCCGCCGAAAAGGCCGGCCTTAAAAACGAGTCGCTGCGAAAAGACACGCAGGCGCTTCTAATAAATCAACGTTAATTCGCGGTTAACGGCACCCCGGATTCCATCTAACCATCGGTCGAGGGCACACTTATCGCAAGCCGGTTCGGCCTCGTTACCTTTCAATCTTCGTACCCAATTAACTTGACTTGATAGCCTTGGAATCGTCACAATAAGGTCGTTCAGTACCCCTGCATGTCTCCGGAGGGGGGAACCTCATTGTCATGTCGGTGCACACACCCGGCTTCACCGACTTCTTGATGCGGTTGAATGTTCGCATGGCCGCAGTGCCGTGCATCGTTTAATTGATCGTAATTGCTCCTGACCCGACGCCCATGGCGGCAGGAGAAATTATTTGGGAATCATTCGTTCTTCAGAGGTCGACCCTGCGCGTTGCCGGGTGGCCTTGTGACTTGTTCTTTCGAGCGGGAGCAAGCGAGTCCTTGTAGCCGGAGGTACAGTTATGAATTGTTGTATGAAAAAACAAGTAATCCCACTTCCCGTTCGTAACCAATTGCTGAGACGAGGCAGATGGCTCGTGCTGTTTGCGCTGTTGAGTCTCGCGCTCACCGCAACGACCAGGGCAACCATCCACAACTTCATTGTGACGCTCGGCCAAGAGTGTCCGCCGTGTCCGGCCGGTGGCTCCCCCGGAACAGGCAATGGCACGGTGCAACTCGACACGGCAACCGGCATCGCCGCCTACAACATCACTATCGGAGGACTCACCTCTCCCGAAATCGCCGCCCATTTCCATGGCCCGGCAAGTGATTGCGGCGGGACTCCCCCCGTTACCGCCGGGATCGTCTTTGGTTTGCCCCTTGGTTCTCCCAAGATCGGCAACTCTCCGGTGCTGACGGCCGCGCAACAAGGAGACCTGCTGAACTCAAGGTACTATGTCAACATCCACTCGCAAACCTGCGGTGCCGGCGAGATTCGCGGGCAGGTTCGCGAAGTTCGCGCCTGTTGCCTGCCCGACCATACCTGTCAGGTACTGACTCAGTCGGCTTGCCTGGCCGCCGGCGGCACGTGGCGTGAGCCGGGAACCGATTGCACGACCGTCAACTGCTACAAAAACCGAGTCGTCGCGGATGACTTCAGGATCGATGGATGCCCGCAATGCCGCTGCGATGTAAACGGCGATGGGCTGTGCAGCACGCTGGACATCGCCTTTGTGGCGGGCTGCTTCGGCCCGGCTGTCGGCCCTTGTACGGTGGCCGACGTGAATTGCGATGGAATTGTCAACAATCAGGACCAGAACATCGTTCAATGCTTCGTATTAGGCGGTGCGAATTGTTGCCCGCCGCTCACCGGACAACCACTCATCATTGACAAGCTGCGATGGTACGGCTCGTACCTCGATCCGCAGTTTGAGCCGTCGAATCCTCCGCCGGTTCGACCGATTGACGGTTGGTCCGTCGGCTTCCACGAGGATCAGCCAGCGCAACCATGCCCGCCGAACTCCAACTTTGACTTCTGCGGCACGATCGGCGGAACCGTGGCCTGCCCGAGGTTCATTCCCGACGGCGGCGTTGGGTTCTACCTTATCGGCGCCGGCGCGTGCTGCGGTTTCGCCTCTCCTCCGGTTCCGGCAATCGGCACGCGCACACGCGTCTGTGCAACGTGGAACACCAGTTGTCCACCTTGCGCGGCTGGTTCGCTCGGCACGATTTGTGTCTTCCAGTACCTGCCATGCGACACGATGGTGAGCCGGCCGGGACGGTTGCTCGCTCAATGGGAGTTCAATGACCCCGCGGTCATTCGAACCAATACGGGCAAGATTGGATGCGATAATCACCCGATTTACTGTTATGACGTTGATCTTTTCAATGGATGTCTCGCCCATGACAACACGCAGCCTCCGTTGGGCAATGGCGAGGTCATCGGTTCTATCTTCGGTCCATGTTGGCGCTTCCGTCCGGTCCCTGGCGCCGTGTATTGGATGAGCGTGCAGGCCGAAGTCGGTCATTCACCGGTTCAAGGCCCGGGTTGCCTGTGCTTGCAGGCCGTTCCGGTACCGGGGAATCCCATCACTCAACCATTCTGGGGTTGGCACACGACGCCGCCCGGCTATCACAACATGGATGATGCCTTCGTGGGCATGCTCGGCATGGGCTGCAACATGAACTGGCTGTACAACTGGATGAACCATCTGCACTGGGCCAATTTCACGTTCTGTGCGGATGATCCCACCGCGTCGATGGACATGTCGTTCTATCTGTTCGGTATCGATCAGAACGGACAAGATCGCACGCTCTGGTGTCAACCGATCATGGGCGGGCCGCCGGTTCCCCCGCCGCCATTCCCGCCACCGACGCGAAAACTCCCGCCGGCGGGAATTGATACACTTGCCGTGACAACGGCACAGGTCGGGATCGAGTTCTTCGGCCCGCCGGGGTTTGTTACGCTTGGAGGTCTGACGGGCCCAACGGTCGTTCGCCGCGGAAACCCGTTCCCATCGGGCCCGCAGGAGATCATCGATACCGAGATCATCGCGATGAATCTCACCGGCAACAGCATATTCGGCCCGGTTACGGTCATTGAACGGCCGGATATGGTCAGCCCCGGGCAGTCGAAAGGCCCCTTGGGCGATCCCTTCCAATTGGACAGCTTCTTCGACGTATTCGTGGAAGTTCAGTTGCCGGGCGCCCCTCCGGGCTTCCAGAATCTGATCACCCAGCAGCCGGCCCACGTTCAATCGCAGATTTGGGAAGTTCCGCCGACCATGGCCAATTACACGGGCAACTATCCCCCGGGCCAGGTGATCATCGTGGATCGAAGCAATCCGGGCGTGCCCATCGGCCAGCTTCGCTTCGTGTCGCACCGCGTGGACGATCGGCTCGGCCTCGACATCCATAGCGATGCCGATTGGCCGAACATGCCGCAGACCTGCACCTGTGAAGGCGATATCAACGCCGACGGTGTTATCAATGGTTTGGACATTCAACGGTTTATTAACTGCCTGTTGAACCCGGTGCCGGGTCCGTTGGCATGCCCGTGCCTCTGCGCGGATATCGACGGTGTCGGCGGCGTGGCCCTGGCGGATGTGCCGCCGTTCGTTGCGCTGCTCTTGGCGGTGCCGAAGCCGATTTGTCCGTGATTTCGTTTCGGTGTTGATCGGCCCAGCGTCGATCATATGCAGTGTTGATCTCAATCGGCCCTTCGCGGAAGTGCGGAGGGCCGATTTCTTTTTTACGTTGGCGCATCACCCGGTTGTCGCCGCGATGGCGCGACAATATGCTTTGGAATGTGCGATGGTGATGTCGCACCACGAAAGTCGCGCATGGATGCGAAACATTGGGACGACGTCGCCGCCGACTACGATGACATCGTCTTCGACTCTCTCGCCGCCGACCGTCGCGGCCACATGACCGCGCTGCTTAACCGCCTCGGATCAAAACGAAAAACCGTCGGCGACTTCGGCTGCGGCGTCGGAAAGTACCTCCCCGCCCTCGCCGCGCGATTCGGCCGCGTCATTGCGATGGACCATTCCGCCGAGTGCATCGCCGTTGCGCAAAAGTCCTGCCGCCGCTTCGCCAATATCGAGTATCACACCCACAACCTCGGCCGTCCGCGCGATCCGCTGGCTCGCGTCGATGTCGCCCTCTGTGCCAATGTCCTGCTCGCGCCGTCATTGCGACAGCGCCGCATCATGCTGGAGAACATCCGCCGCTCCCTCAAACCGCGCGGCCGGCTGCTTCTTCTTGCCCCTTCATTCGAGTCGGCCTTGTTGACCCATCACCGCCGACTGGAGTGGAAGCGCCGCACGACAACAAGAAAAGTGGGGCGGGCCTCCGTGCCCGCCAA
This sequence comes from uncultured Planctomycetaceae bacterium, assembly GCA_964605185.1. Taxonomy (GTDB): domain Bacteria; phylum Planctomycetota; class Phycisphaerae; order UBA1845; family UTPLA1; genus JACRIM01. Next base: position 35,216 of record CAZSBF010000013.1, on the reverse strand, counting down.
ACGCGCCCGCCTTGCTGCTACCCCATCCACACCAGGCTGGATGCCCGGCTCGGTCCGATTCGCAAACCACTCCGGCACGGAGATCGCCAACGGCCACCTACGCCTCAACCGCGTGCTAACCAAACACCACCTCCGCGAAGAACTCGAAGTCGAACTCGCCGCCACCGGCTTCCGCGTGGAGGATGTTCGCAAGCTGGAATACCCCTGGTCCACCGAATTCGACGCCCCCCCCAAGTGGATGAAGGACCCCTACCCGTGGGACTGGCTCATGCAGGCTCGGGTCTAACCCCCATTTTCTCGCACGAAACACAATTTCCCTGCGACAAGAATCCCCTTGACGCATCCCCAACCTGTGTCATAATGTATGTAGATACTTACCTTACGGCCCACGGGAGCCACCGGCCGCCATGCCTCGAAAAAGCCTCAGCCACGAAAAACGCCGCGAGTTCCTGCCGATCCTCGCCAAGGCCTTTGCCGAACTGAGCTACCGCCGCGCGACGACGGCCGAACTCGCCCGCCGCTGCGATGTTCGCGAAAACATCCTCTACCGCCTCTGGCCCGACAAGAAGGCGATGTTCATCGCCGCCATCGACTACGTCTTCGACCTCTCCGCGAAAACCTGGGGCGGCATCCTCGCCGAATGCAAAACGCCCGCCGAGGGGGCAAGCCGCCTGTTGGAGTATGAAGCCCGCCATCACGGCGAATTCGGCCACTACCGCATTGTGTTTGCAGGGCTTAGCGAGACCGACGATCCGGAGATTCGCACCGCCCTCCGCCGCATGTTCGGGCGGTTTCAGCGCTTCCTCGCCAATCAGATCGAGACTAGTCGCGGCCGAAAATCGTCCAAAACGTCCGCCGACCCCTCCATGGTCGCATGGGCCATGCTCGGCCTCGGCACTGCCGCCAACATCAGCCGGGAGCTGGACTTGCTGACCGACACCCAGCGCCGCCGCCTGATCGGCCACATGGGGGAACTGTTACTGAGTCATTCCGCCGCCTAGCGAAAGACCTCGCCGCGGCGTCCGTTGGAGTATAATGTAAGTGAACACATACGTTACACGAAAGGGTACCACCATGACACACGTTCAACACATTTACCGAATCACATACCTCGTTGCGGCCATGGCAATGGCGTTGCCCGGCTGCGCCCAGACCGCGAACTCAACCGAGCCGCCTGCCGCCGACACGCCGCAGCTCAAGGCGTTTCGCGATTTGGGAAAGGCCGCTTCGATGACGGTCCTGCCTACCAATCTCGCGGGAAGGCCTGTGGTGAAAGTCGGCGAGGTCGTCGCCATGCTGCTCGAGAAGGCAGGCATGACCAACTTGCAAACCTCGGACGCCGAGTTTCGCCCGGCCGCCGGCGCTGATCTCGCAACCACCGCCGCTGCATTTGGCGAATTCGTGAAGAGCCATCCCGTCGAGACCGACTACGCCCTTTACACCGAGTTCATCGCCTCCCCGCAGCGAAAGTTCACCGAGGTGCGCACCATCGTCGTCACCAAGTCCGGCGAAATCGTCTGGAGCGACGCGCAAACAGGCAGCGACGCGGCGTTCAAGAAGATCAAGCCTGCTGAGCCGATGCAGTGCTGCCTCCTCGTGGCGGAAAGGCTCCGCCCGACACTGAGCCTCGACGATCCGACCCGCGCGAATGCCCCGGAAGGGAAGATCGCCAAGAAATGGGAAACAGACACCGGCGTTCCCGATAAGGCCGAACAAGAGGCGATGAAGAAGCGCCTCGGCATATTCAAGAAGACCGCGGCCGCGTCAACGTTGCTTGTCTATCCCGTGCACGCGGGCGACGCGTTGAACTCTGACAGCGCCACCGCCGTCGTCGCGATGATCAACAAGGCCGGCCTCGCCAAGGCATCCGCCGCGGCGCACGGTGAGAAATTCGCGGTGCAGCCGGACATGAACGAACAAAAGGTTCTATGGGGCATGGCCCGCGCATTCCGTGAGCGTGTGCGCAAGGCAAAGCCCGATACGGATTACGTTCTGTATGCCGACTACCTGATGGGCAAGGACAATGTCGGCGCGGTCCACTTCGCCATCTGCGACCGGCAGGGCGAGTGGGTACTCGTCGACTTCCAGAACTCCCACCACAATGACTTCCAGTCGATCAAGCCCAAATCGCGGGAAGACTGTGATCGCCTGGTCCTCAAACGATTGACCGGCTATTACAAGTAGTCGGCATTCCCTAAACGAAGCGGGGCGAGTCGTCGTCGACTCGCCCCGTACTGCATTTCAGGTTTCCGCTCGCGCGGCGATGCTCATCAATACATGAACAGCATCTCGCGATACTTCGGGATCGGCCAGTGGTTGTCGTCCACGATCCACTCCAACTGGTCGGCCACCGTGCGCACGTCGTTCATGGCCGGCTTGACTGAGTCGCGATAGGTGCAGGCATGTTTGTAGTGGTCGCCGCCGCCGTGATCGGCCTTCGACCGCACCTCATCGAGGGTGTCGAGGGCTGATTGAAGCTTTGCGGTCAACGCGCAGACGTTCTTCAACGCCTTCTCCGCAGCCGATGAATCCGCGGCTGAGGAGGCCGACTTTGTCGTCGCAAGGCACTCCGCGATCTCCGTCTGATAGCGCAGGCAGGACGGAAGGATCAGCGTCCGGGCCATGTCAGCCGTGAGCTGTGCCTCGATGTTGATCGTCTTGATGTAGGCTTCGAGGGCGATGTTGTAGTTCGCCTCGATCTCCATCTTCGAGTAAACGCCGTGGCGCTCCGCGATCGTGATGAACTCCTCCTCGATCAAGGCCTTATGGGCATCGACGCTGCTCTTGATGTTCGGCAACCCGCGCTTGGCGGCCTCGGCCTCCCACGCGGCTGTGTAGTTGTCACCGTTGAAGAGCACCGCCTGGTGCTTCTTCAGGTTCTCTTGGACAACCTTCTGCACGGCTGAATCAAACTTCGTGCCGCTCGCCATCTCCTTTTCAATTTCATTCGCCAGGGCGTCGAGCGAGTCCGCAGCGATCAGGTTGAGAATCGTGTTGGGCATCGCCACCGACTGACTGGAGCCCACCGCGCGGAACTCAAACTTGTTGCCGGTAAAGGCAAACGGGCTGGTGCGATTGCGGTCCGAGTCATCGCGCGGCAGCGGCGGCAAACTGCTCGTGCCGATCTGCAACACGCCGCTCGCCCGACCCGCCTCGGGCTTGCCCGCGATCAAGCCGTTCACGACTTCCGTCAGCCGATCCCCGAGATAAACACTGATGATCGCCGGAGGGGCCTCATTCGCGCCAAGTCGATGATCGTTGCCGGCCGTGGCGACGGCCGCGCGGAGCAACTTCGAATGCGTGTGCACCGCACGAATCACCGCGGTCAGAAAGACGAGGAACTGCGCGTTCTCATGCGGCGTGTGGCCGGGGTCGAGCAGGTTGTTGCCCGCATCATCCGCGACCGACCAATTGTTGTGCTTGCCCGAGCCGTTGATGCCGGCAAAGGGCTTCTCATGGAAGAGACACTTGAACCCGTGCTTCAGCGCGGTGTTCTTGAGGATCTCCATGAGCAGCATATTGTGATCGGTGGCGACGTTGACGGTCTCGAAGATCGGCGCAATCTCGAACTGCCCCGGCGCGACCTCGTTGTGCCGCGTCTTGATCGGAATGCCCAGTTCGTACAGCGTCCGCTCGCAATCCATCATGAACGCCAGCACGCGCTCCTTGATGCTTCCGAAATAGTGATCCTCCATCTCCTGCCCCTTCGGCGGCCGCGCCCCAAAGAGCGACCGGCCCGCATTGATCAAGTCGGGGCGAAGGAAATACAGCCGCCGGTCGATCAGGAAATACTCCTGCTCGGGACCGGCCGTGCAACTCACCGAGCGCGCTGTCTGATTGCCGAACAGGCGCAACATGCGGATCGCCTGTTTGGAGACGGCCGCCATGGATCGAAGCAGCGGCGTCTTGCGATCGAGCGACGTGCCGTCGTAGCTGCAGAACGCCGTCGGGATGCAAAGCGTCTTACCATTGACGCCATCCACGATGAACGCCGGACTCGTCGGGTCCCACGCCGTGTAGCCGCGCGCCTCAAAGGTCGACCGCACGCCGCCCGAAGGGAAGCTGCTCGCGTCCGGCTCGCCCTTGATCAGCATCTTGCCGGAGAATTCGACGAGCGTGCCGCCGTCTTCCGTCGGCGTCAGAAACGTGTCATGCTTCTCAGCGGTCGAACCCGTGAGCGGCAGGAACCAGTGGCAATAGTGCGTGGCGCCGTGCTCCATGGCCCAGTCCTTCATCGCATTGGCGACGACATCGGCAACGCCGGGATCGAGCGGCTCATGGTTGCGCACGGTCTTAAGCAGCTTCTGATAGGAGTCTTTCGTCAACGTCGAGCGCATCACCGACAGGCTGAATACGTTCTTGCCGTAGACCTCCGTGACCGGCGGCGCATCGGCCGGGATGGTCCGCTCGGGCAACCTCTGGGCCGCGATGGCGGCGATGGCTTCATGACGACGATGCGCAGTGGACATGGCTCAATTTCCTCTCTTCTTGTTCGAATCCTAGTGCGGATCAAAGCGCACCATTGTCTGACTCGCCGCCCGACTTGCAAGCGGCGGATTCGGATGGGCAACATCCCCGTTTTTCAGTTGTAATTCGGCCCCCGCAACCCGTGATATACGAGCAATCCACCCCGCCAGTTCGCCCCAAACGACCATGAAAACGAAGCAGGAGCACCCAATCCCCATTGGGGCCGGGTGCTCCTGCATGATCAGTCACATAATCGTGCGAACGGCGGCCTATCCCTTGATCTGCTTCTCGTCCACCTTCAGGTTCCGCACGAGGAAGCCCCACTTGTCGGTCTCCTCCTCGATCTTCTTCGAGGTCGGCTTGCCCGCACCGTGGCCGGCGCGAACATCCACGCGAATCAACACCGGCGCCTTGCCCGCGTGCGCTTCCTGCAGCGTGGCCGCGAACTTAAAGCTGTGCGACGGCACCACGCGATCGTCGTGGTCGCCCGTCGTGATCATCGTCGCCGGATAGACCGTGCCCGTCTTGATATTGTGCAGCGGCGAATACGTCCGCAGCACCTTGAAATCCTCCGGGTTGTCCGGCGAGCCGTAGTCGCTCGTCCAGCCCCAGCCGATCGTGAACTTGTGGAAGCGGAGCATGTCCATCACGCCCACCGCCGGCACCGCTGCCGCGAACAAGTCCGGCCGCTGCGTGATGCACGCGCCGACGAGTAGGCCGCCGTTGCTGCCGCCGCCGATCGCGAGCTTCTCTTTGCTGGTGTACTTGTTGGCGATCAACCATTCGCCGGCCGAGATGAAATCATCAAACACGTTCTGCTTCTTCTTGAGCCGACCCGCGTCGTGCCACTCCTTGCCGTACTCGCCGCCGCCGCGCAGGTTCGCCACGGCAAACACGCCACCCATCTCCATCCAGACCAGATTGCTCGGGCTGAAGGTCGGCGTGATCGGAATGTTGAATCCGCCGTAGCCGTAGAGATAGGTCGGGTTGTTGCCGTCTAGCTTCGCATCCTTGCGGTGCGTGATGAACATCGGAATCTGCGTACCGTCCTTGCTGCTATAGAACACCTGCCGCGTGACATAATCCTCCGAATTGAAGTCCACCGTCGGCTTCTTATAGACGCTGCTCTTTCCCGAGGCGAAGTCGTATCGATACACCGTCGCGGGTGTCGCAAACCCGGTGTACGAATAAAACGTCTCGGTATCCTTCTTCTTGCCGTAGAAGCCGCTGGCCGTGCCGAAGCCCGGCAGATCCACGTCGCGGATGAACTTGCCGCCCATCTCGTAGATCTTCACCTGCGTGTAAGCGTCCTTGAGATACGACACGACAAACTTGTCATTGATGATGCCGACGCCCTGCATCGTGTCCTTCGACTGCGGGATCAGCTCCTTCCAGTTCTTTCGCTCGGGCTTGGTGATATCAATCGCGATCACCCGGCCGCGCGGGGCGGTGTAATCCGTCTTGAAGTAGAAGGTCGTGCCGTCGTTCTCGATGAAGTCATACTCGGCGTCGAACTCGTTGAGCAGCTCGACCACCTTCGCATCCTGCGCCTGCAAGTCCTTATAGAATACGCGGTTCTTTCGCTCGGTGCCCTTCGACACGCTGATCACGAGATACTTGCCGTCTTCGGTGACGCCGCCGCCGAAGCCCCACTCCTTCTGGTCGTCGCGCTGATAGACCAACTCGTCCTCGGCTTGTGGCGTGCCGATCCGGTGGTAATACAGCTTCTGGAAGTAGTTCACCCCGCTCATCAGGTTCTGATCCTTCGGCTCGTCATATCGGCTGTAGAAGAACCCTTTGCAGTCCTTCGTCCACGCCGCGCCGGAGAACTTGCTCCACTTGATCAGGTCGTTCGTGTCCTTGCCCGTCTCGATGTCGCGCACGCGGAACTGCTGCCAGTCCGAGCCGGCCTCACTCACCGCATAGACGACATACTTGCCATCGTCGCTCACGAAGTAGCCGCCCAGCGCCACCGTGCCGTCCGCCGAGAGCTTGTTCGGATCAAGCAGCACGCTCGGCGAATCCTCCAGCGTCTTCATCGTGTAGACGACGTTTTGATTCTGCAGCCCGTCATTCTTGGAAATGAAATAGCGACCGCCATCCTTGTACGGCGGCAGGTAGCGCTCGTAGTTCCACACCTTCGTCAGCCGCGACTTGATCTTCTCGCGCGACGGGATTTCATTCAGGTAGCCGAACGTGACCTTGTTCTCATCCGCCACCCACTTCGCCAACTCCGGCGAGTCGAGGTCTTCCATCCAGCGATAGGGGTCGGCGATCTTCGTGCCGTGCAGATCGTCGATCTGCTCGACCTTTTTCGCCTTGGGGTAGCCAAGCCGCGTGCTCGGAAACTGCGAGCCGCTCTGCGAACAGCCGACAAACGCCAGCAAAGCGACAACGGATACAGACCTCGACCGAACAAACCTGGAAAGCATGAGCCAACTCCCTCGTTTTGACTGTGTGTTACACGGATAGAACCAACCGTCAGGCGGGCCAAACCGGCGACGGATGGCCATAGTATACCCACCCTCCGCACAAAGCGTCCATGAAGGCTAAACGCTCGCCCCGCCCCGGTTTCACGCCTGCCATGTGGGACAGGTTTTCCAACCTGTCTGTGTGTCCTTTGGTGTGATATAGGATTTCCAAATGTGGGACAGGTTTTCTAACCTGTCGAAACGCTTCTCCACGAACCCGCTTTGCCCCGGCCCCGTTCCAACCGGATAATCCTTCCAACCACACGGAGACAATCCCATGCAACGCCTTCTTCCCATCGCCCTCATCCTGACCTTTACCGCCATCCTCCCCGCCGACGAACCCACCACCCAACCCGTCCTCTCCAAAGCCGAAAAGCGCAAGGCCCTCGAACGTGACTTCCAACAGATGCTCGAGAACAGCACCCTCAAAGGCACCTGGGCCATGACCGGCCCCGAAGGCCTCGCCGGAAAGGCCCCGCTCTCCGAGGCCCGCGAGGATAAGTACACCGTCGGCAAAATCTCGAAGGCCGGCGAAGACTACTGGATTGTGAACGCCCGCGTGCAATACGCCGACAAGGACGTAACCATCCCCATCACCGTCCGCGTCGTCTGGGCCGGCGACACGCCGGTCATCACGCTCGACAAGCTGTCCATGCCCGGCCTCGGCACGTACTCAGCGCGCGTGATGATCTACCGCGGCTTCTACTGCGGCACCTGGTTCGGCGCCAACTACGGCGGCATCATGTCCGGCCAGATTCTCAAGGATGAGTCGGTGGCAGAAAAAGAGCGGCCCGCGCCGGCATTGCCGAAACAACCGAGTGCCACGCCAACGAAAAAAGATTAGTGGTGCAGGCGTCCCTGCCTGCTACTCTGAAATTAGGCCACAAATTATTCCACGCCATCCGGGGCGACGCTGTCGCTGTTATTCACATTGATGTTTTCATGCATCAGCGCTGGGGTGAATAGTTGATCCTCAAGCCCGTCGATATTGCCAATCCTGTTCCCGTCATCCAGGGCCTGATTCGTAGGGGGCTGGGACAATCGCCGCGTGTATTCCCATGTGTCCCCTAATGGAGGGCTGTTCTGGCCTATGGGGTTTCGCCCTCCGAACAGAACCACCTTGCCTCTCGATGAATCAAACGCCATGGCATGGGAATATCGATACGGCGGGCCTTCGTTGAAAACACGCGCCCACGATGTCCCGTTCCACTCCCAAGTCGCCGTGCTGATCAAGCCGCCGAAGCCTCCGTACATCACGATGCGCCCCCGATTAGAGTCATAGACCATCGCGGAGTTTTGGCGCTTCAATGAAGGATCCGCGTCGCCGGTCGAAAGCAGCGTCCAAGACGATCCATTCCATGCCCATGTATCATCGTCGAAGGTGGGAAACGGTCCTGGCGCCCCTCCAAATAGAACTGCATACCCCCGAGCTATATCAAAAACCATGCTGTGGAAAGCACGCGGCGCGGGCGAGTTTCCGCCCATCGCAAGTTGAGTCCAAGCCGCGCCATCCCACTCCCAAGTATCGCCGAGATTGGCCCCGTTGTTCCCTCCGAAGATCACCAGGCGATTTCGGTAGGTGTCATAGGCCATTGCGTGTCCGGCCCGAGGCGGTGGAAGGGTCCCCGTTGGAGTGACTTGGCTCCAAGTTGCGCCGTCCCATTCCCACATGTCGTTAAGATATTGGATACTCGTGATTGCGGATCTTCCGCCAAACACGATAACTCGAGAGCGGGATGGGTCAAAAGCCATCGCATGGCCATCGCGACGCGGCGGACCGGTCACGAACCGTGGGGTCCAAGACGTACCGTTCCATTCCCAAGTATCGCCAAGAGAGGCGTTGTTGGCGCCGCCGAATAACACAGTAATACGTCGGGTCGAGTCGTATGCCATCGCGTGGCTATGGCGTCTTCCCGGCGCGCTCGCGCCTCGAAAAACCCAGGTCAATCCATCATATTCCCATGTATCTCCGAGAAGTGAAATTCGGTCATTTCCGCCGAACAAAACAGCTTTGCCCCGCACAGAATCGTAGCCCATTGCATGACCGGAGCGAGCGGGCGGGCCTGCAATTAGTCGCTGTATCCAAGATGTACCGTCCCATTCCCATGTGTCACCCAAGACAGAGCTGTTGTTGTCGCCGCCGAAAAGGACGACGCGGGCCCGCGCTGCGTCGAAGGTCATGGCGTGCCCATAACGGCTTCCCAATGAGCTTGCGGATCGGAGTGTCCAAGAGGTCCCATTGTATTCCCACGTGTCGCCGAGCGGAGCAGCCGTGGGGCCGCCGCCTAGTCCGTAGCCGCCGAACAACACGATGATTCCACGGGATGAGTCGTAGGCCAACTTGTGGTAGCCACGACCGGACGGGCCAAAGGCAGAGCGCAGCAACCATGCATTGCCGTCCCACTCCCATGTTTGGCCTGAATAAAAGGGGATCGATGTGATATTCCCGCCGAACAAGACCACTCGCGCACGCGTCGAGTCGTAGGCCATCGCATGACCGTAGCGAACGGATGGGCCGGTGACTGATCGCTGTGTCCACGTTACGCCATCCCATTCCCAAGTGTCGTCGAAGTATGTACCTCCGAACAAAACGGTAACCCCCCGTGCCGAGTCATAGGCCATCGCATGTCCCGAGCGGGAGGCGGGTCCAGTCGTGGCCCGGAGCATCCACGAATTGCCGTCCCATTCCCAAGTCTTTCCCTCGGTGACCATGACGGTTCTGTTGCGGCCCGAGTCGTAGGCCATGACGGAAGAATTCGGCCCAGGGCCGATGGTTACGTCGCTCCACGGCGGAGGACTGCCGCGCGCATCGGCGGCCGCGAGGGTCACTCCAAACAGGAAAAAAGCCAGAGCCGCATTCCAGCGGAGGACGTGCAGGATTGAATTATGGTGTTGTTTCGCCATCGTTGGGGCCCCTCCCGCGCCGGCCATAAGCCGGCGGGCACAACCGCTCCAGTCGACACGATTAATCAGGAAATGAATATATCAGAATAAGGGGTAATGGGTCAAGGGGGCCGACCCTAATGGGACTCAAAATGATGCCGGCGAGTTCGTAGTTCGCCGGGCAGGTTGACCTCCACCCGCCGTTACAATCCCACTTATCCGGCACAGATCAACCCCACCGCTTGTGCCACACATACCGCCCAATTCGATCAAACATCCGCACAACAAACGGCCGTCGGTCATAAAACGGCCTGCACACCCGCAATAATTCCAGTTCCTGCTGCGGTGTAACGGCGAAGATATCGAGGCTCATTTCGCTGTTGAACATGTCGGCGAACACCTGCTGAATGGATTGCGCATACGACACGTCAAGTGCACGGTTCATCACCAGGCAAAGCGCTACCGCGCGCTTCTTTTCGGCCGGATACTCGACAAGCGCCAGATACGCCCTCAGCACCTTGCCTGACGTAGCAAACAGCGAAACGAGCTTTGCTTTTAGATTCCGCTCTGACTCCCCGTCCTGTTCGGCGAGAAACACGATCTGCGGAACTACATGTTCTTCCATTGGCTGGCCCATCGGGATCGCTCCACGGTTCCACTTCCCAAGCCTCAACCCTCAAGACTCAGGCCTCAAGCCTCATCCCGCTCCCCAATCAAATCAATCTTGTTCCCATATAAATCAAGAAACACGGCAACTCGGCCATACGCCTCATCGGTGGGCCCGCGCACGAACTCGACGCCCTTGGCCACGAGCGCCGCGTAGTCCAGATCGAAATCCTCGGTATGAATAAAAAGAAAAACCCGCCCGCCCGTCTGATTCCCGATCCGCTGCGCCTGCTCCGGCGTCACCGCCCGCGCCAGCAAGAGCGCCGTCCCCGCCATAGCCTGCGTCGCGCCCTCACGGCTTGGCGGCGCGACCCGCACCCATCGCTTCCCGCCGCCAAGGTCGGTGTCCTCCAGCAATGCAAACCCCAGCACGCCCACGTAAAAGGCAATGGCCTCGTCGTATTCTCGAACGACCAGCGCAATGTCTGCGATTCGATTCACGCGGGCCTCGCAGGTTACTTGTCCTCGGGCAAGACTTCGTTGAGGTACTTCTGAAACTCCCCCATCTTGTACGAGATGAAGCAAAACGCATGATGCAGCGTGAGCCACTCGATATCCGTCTCATCGCCCTCGGCCTCATGTCGCAGCTCGTTCAACTTCGCCAATATCGTCTCCGCTTTCATGGTGTGGGTACTCCGTCGTTGGTGTTTGTCGCGTGCTTAGTATCCGCTCATGGTCGCGGCGTGGCCAGCAGCTCATTCAACATCGCCGCGATGTCCGCGTTTTTCGGATCAATCCGCTTGCCCGCCTCCAGCGTCGCCGCCGCCTCATCCCGATTGCCGCCAGCCAGTAGCGCCTGCGCCAGGCGAATCCGCGATGCGGCGTTCCGCGGCTCCAGCTTCACGGCCTCGCGCAGCGCCGCGATGCCGCCGGGCGTATCCCCCTTTTGCATCAGCACCGAACCGAGATTCACAAAGGCCTCGACGCTCTTGGGGTTTCGCCGCGTCACTTCGCGATACTGGTTGATGGCCTCATCGCGCCGCCCCAGCGCCCAGAGCAGATTCGCATCGTTGATCCACGCCTCCCAAAAGTCGGGCTGCAACCGCATCGCCTCGGCATAGGCCCGCCGCGCCTCCTCGTTACGGCCGAGCCTGGCAAGTGCATTGCCCCGCGCGTAATGGCCGGGCACGAGCGTCGCATCGAGTTCCAGCCCCTTGTCGATCCACGGCATCGCCTCAGCCGCCTTGCCCTCGTCGAGCATCATGGCTCCGATGTTGATGTGCGCCTTGGCATAGTTCGGCAGGAGTCGAATGGCCTCCTGATAGTGTGCCATCGCATCGGCACGGCGATTGACCCGCTGCAGGGCGAGCGCGAGGTTGAAATGAATCTCCTCCGACTGCGGCCGCATTGCGAGCGACTTCTCGTAATGAGGGATCGCCTCGGCATACTTGTCCTGCCCGCTGTACCAATCGCCAAGATTGCCATGCGCCATCCACGCCCCATCATTCTTGGCGATGGTGTCCTGCCAGAGCGTGCCGAGGTCGTAATACGCCTTCGACTGATTAAACGAAAGCGCGGCCAACAAAAGCACCGCGGCGACGGCGACCATCCCGCGCACTCCGCCCGCGATGCGCTTCGCCGCGATGGCCAGCACCGCCGCGATCAACGTCAGCCCGAACACGCTCGCGTGATATTGAAAGTGATCGGCCACGAACGAATAACGATGTGGAAACACATTGAGGAAACCAATCGCCGGAAAGAGCGTCCCGCCGAAGCACATCGCCGCCACCAGCGGGCCGCGCCCGATTCGCCCGCGCATCGCCCACAGCACGACGATCAGTCCAATCGCCGCGACGGGAAACGCAAACTGCCACGCCTGCCCCGCGTCGATCACCCAGCGCGGATATACAAACATCGTCGGGTACGGCCACATCAGCTTGCCCGCGTAGAACCACACCGCCCGCCCGGCGAGCAGGCCGCGCTCCAGCATCGACAGGTTCCACTCCTCGCCCTTCGCCCCGACGTGGTGCTGCTCCATGTAGGCCGTCATTAATCCAAACGCGATGCCCAGCACGAACATCGGCACCAGTGCGAGCAAGTCGTCGCGCACCAAGCGCCCGCGCCGCCACCAAACGATCAGCAACAGCACGGCCGGCAGCGTGGCCGTCACGGTCTTGCTGAGCAGCGCGCCGAGAAAGCACGCCAGCGCGAAGGCGTAGAGGCTCCAGTTGCGCGGCGTGGGAGCCTTATCTTCATCCAGCGCAGCAAAGCGCGAGAAGTACGTCAGCGAGAGCAGATAGAACAACCCCGAGAGCGTGTTCTTGCGCTCGGTGATCCATGCGACCGTCTCCACCTGCACGGGATGCACCGCGAAAAGCATCGCCGCCAGCCACGCCCCCGGCACGCGCCACCGCGAAAGCAACCGCCCCAGCAGAATCGCCGTCGCCGCGTGCAGCAGGATGTTCGTGATGTGATAGCCCGGCGTGCTCAGCCCCCAGAGTTGATGCTCGATCCAATAGGTCGTGAAGACCAGCGGGTAGTACTGCGGGTTCGTGCGAAGCTGCGTCCACGTCCGCACGAGCCCGCCCGGCTCGGAGACATTCTTGTTCTCACTGAGGTACTGATGATCATCCCAGATAAAGTCGCCGCGAATGGCAGGAGCGAAGGCGATGAAGGAGAGCGCGAGAATCAGGAGCGGAAAAAGAAGATCAGACGCGGCCCGCGATGGGGCAGGTTCAGCGTTTCTTTTGACACGCGCGGCGTGGGGCATGGGCGGAGTGTAACGGGCTCCTATAACTATCCCCAAGGATGGCTCGCAAACTCATTTCTTGCGAGCGTTTCTGCGACGTTTTCCGCTGGCCTTCAGCATCTCGACATCGAGTAGATCCTGCGGTCTTCCTGCAGCCAACTTAGCTTTGATCAGATCATCCTTGCTGATCAAGAGCATGGGCACGCGTTCATAAACGGTTCGCTCCCGGTTTCGCCACGCGGAGCCAAAATCCACGCCGTCGATTGTCGTTAGAACATCGATTCGGTTGGGTTCAAGCCCCATGTGATAGATGAACCGCTGAGAAGCAAAGTCCTCTACTTTCATATCGGCCAGCGGTGCGCCAAATTGCTTTAGTGCGGTCCAAGTCTTGATTGCGTTTTCAGGGTTCGCTTCAACCCAGATGTCCAAGTCCTTGGTATTACGCGGCGACTGATAGTGACTATACGCGTACCCGCCGACGACGAGATACCTGACGCGCGTTTCGTTCAAAACTCTCAACAGTTCTTTGAAGTCTGGGTTCAGGTCCATTTTCGCCTCGAAGTGCCCGGTATTCCTTCACGAATTGCCACATCGCGGCCCATCGACCATTGGGCCCGGCGCGCCGCCAAAACTCCCGGTCAAAACTACCGTCGTCATCATCGAGCGTTGTCATCTGCGCCATGATGAGTCTGCCGTTTTTTCGCCCATACATGATCTTGCCGGGTTTCGGTTTGCGCTTGGCCGCGAGCTTTTTCGTTGTTGTTTTCTTTTTCATAGTTTCGCTGTCACCCATTGGCTCGCCTTCGTCACGGCCTCACCGATCTTCGTCGTGTCCGACCCGCCGCCCTGCGCCAGGTCCGGCTTGCCGCCACCCTTGCCGCCGACGATCGGGGCGATCTCCTTGATCAGGTCGCCGGCCTTCACGCCCCGGCCGACCACGTCCGCCGTCATCGCCGCGAGCAGCACCACCTTGCCCTCGTTCTCCGCCGCCAGCAGGATCGCCGCCGACCCCGCCCGGCTGCGCAGACTGTCGCACGCCCCGCGAAGCTGATCGACCGTCGCCACACCGAGATCGCCCGCGATGATCGCCGTCGCCCCGACGCGCGGCGCATCGGCCAGCAGTTGATCGGCCTTGGCCACGATATCCGCCGCGCCGGTCTTGGCCTGCTGCTTGGCGGCCTTCTTCGCACGCTCCTGCAGGTGTGCAAGGTCGGTGCGAAGTTGATTGCGCTCGACGATGGGCAGCTCCATTTGGCTCATGACCGCCGTGATCTCCGCGACGCGCTGCGGCAGTGCGTCCTCGCTCGACTGCGACGCCTCTTTCAGCATTCGCATGATGGCCGTCGCATCGTCCTCCGCCTTTTGCGCGCGCTCGCCCGTCACGCCGACCAGCCGGCGAATCCCTTTGGCGACGGCCGATTCCTCGATGATCCGGAACCTGCCGATCTCACCGGTCGATTTCACGTGCGTGCCGCCGCAGAACTCGATGGAGTACTTCATCCACTCCGGGTTGTCAGGCTTCGCCAGTAGATCGGCCACCGGCGCGCCGATGGACACGACGCGCACCTTCTCCGGGTACTTCTCGCCGAAGACGGCCCGCAGCCCCTTGATCTTCATCGCCGCCTTCTGATCGACCGGCACGTTGTCGTTGGTATGCACCGGCAGATTCTTGGCGATCTGCTCATTGGTCAGTTGCTCAATCCGCGAAAGCTCCTCCTCTGTGATCGACGCGTTGTGTGACAAATCGAACCGAGTCTTGTCCGGATCGACCAGCGATCCTTTCTGTTGCACGTGATCGCCTAGCACTTCCCGCAGCGCCCAGTTCATAACGTGCGTGGCGGTGTGGTTGCGCATGGTTTTGTTTCGAGCCTGCGTGTCAATTGCAAGCGTCGCCAGCTGTTCTGGTCTAACTCCGGCAGTTCCACTTAATGGGCTCGGATCAACTAAGTGAATCACGAGGCTGCCAGATCGCTTGGTAGTTTGCACGGAGAGTGGCGGGACCCCTTCAAACTCGATTCTGCCAACATCGCCAACCTGCCCGCCCTGTTCGGCGTAGAAACACGTGCGCTCAAAAACCAAGCCTGTGAGATGGTGTGTAGTCCAAAAGTCTACGCCGCTTTCTCCGAAACCAGTGGAAAAGAGAAACTTCGCTTTCACAGATGCGGACGAGTACTTGGGTAAGTCGTCCGTCTCCTTTGTCAGATGCTCTTTTGGAATACTGAGGAGTTCGCTGAGGGCGTCAACGTTTTGACCCGCCCTCGCCTTCTCCCGCGCTTCCTCCATCCTCCGCTCATACTCCCCGATATCCACCGTCAGCCCGCGCTCTTCCGCCATAAGCTCCGTCAGATCAATCGGAAATCCGTACGTATCATGCAGCTTGAACGCATCATCCCCGGCGATCCGCCCGTGGTGATGCTTGCTCGCGTGGTGGGCCGCCTCCTCAAACAGGGCGATGCCGCGATCCAGTGTTTTGATGAACGACGCCTCTTCATCGCGAATCAAATCCGCGACGCGCAGCGGGTTCTTCTTCAACTCGGGAAACGCTACCCCCATCGCCTCCACCACGGCCGGCACGAGCTTGCACATGAACGGTTCGTGCGTGCCGAGATACTGCCGCCCATAGCGCACCGCGCGCCGCAGAATCCGCCGCAGCACATACCCGCGCCCCTCGTTGCTCGGCACCGCGCCGTCCGTCAGTGCGAACGTCAGCGTGCGAATGTGATCGGCGATGACGCGATAGGCAATATCCTTGAAGACTTGAGGCTTGAGGCCTGAGGCTTGAGATTCCTCCTCCAACAACCCCGTGTACCCCGGCGCGCCCGTCACCCTCTGAATCGCCGCGAAGATCGGCGTGAACACATCCGTGTCGTAATTGCTGAACTGCCCGAGCTTGCCATGCGCGTTGGCCTGCAGCACCGATGTGATGCGCTCGAAGCCCATGCCGGTGTCGACATGCTTGGCCGGCAACGGCGAAAGCTTCCCATCGCCGCCGCGGTTGAACTGGATGAACACCAGATTCCAAATCTCCATCACCCGCGCATCGCCCGCGTTCACCAGCTTCGCCCCGCTCTTGTCCGGCGTCAGGTCAATATGAATCTCGCTGCACGGCCCGCACGGTCCCGTGTCGCCCATCTCCCAGAAGTTGTCCTTCTTGTTGCCGGGGTGGATGCGCTCGGGCGGCAGAATCTTGCCCCACAAATCGCGGGCCTCGGTGTCCGGCTCCAACCCCTCGGCCGCGTCGCCCTGAAAATAGGTCGCATGCAGCCGCGTCGGGTCGATGCCCCACACCTTGGTCAGCAATTCCCACGCCCACTCAATCGCTTCCTTCTTGAAGTAATCGCCGAAGGACCAATTCCCGAGCATCTCGAAAAACGTGTGGTGATAGGTGTCGTGACCGACGTCGTCGAGGTCGTTGTGCTTGCCGCCGGCGCGGATGCACTTCTGCGTGTTGGCGGCGCGCGTCGCCATGCCGGGCCTCACGCCGGGCCATTTATCCACATCCGGCGCCTGCTGGCCGAGGAAGATTGACTTGAACTGGTTCATGCCCGCGTTGGTGAACATCAGCGTCGGATCATCCTGCGGCACGCACGGGCTGGACGGCACAAACGTGTGGTCGCACTTGCTGACGAAGAAGTCGATGAACTGCTGGCGAATCTGGGCGGCGGATGGAATACTCATAACGCGAATTATCGTCGTTTTTCACGCGATCCTCAACGGAGCCAACTGCTTCCCAGTATCCCCTCCCCTTGCGAAGGGGATTGAGGAGCGCCCGAGGAGGAAGCTCCGAAAGGGTGGGGTCGCGAACGTGTGATGGCGTACCAACGCGAGCAAATCATCAATTGTGTCGTACCCCTGCGATACAGATATCATTAACAATATATGGACTCCCACGTCGCCCGCATCCTCGACGCCAACGCCAACCGCGCCCGCGAGGCGATGCGCGTGCTGGAGGAGCATTGCCGCATGGTGCTCGACGACGGGCCGCTCACCCAGCGCGTCAAAGACCTGCGCCACGAACTCGCCACCGCATTGAATCACTTCGACGCCGACTCGCTCCTCGCCGCCCGCGATACGGAGCACGACGTCGGCACAACAATCACCACCGTCGCCGAGTCGCACCGCGCTGACACGCAATCCGTCGCCGTCGCCGCCGCGAAGCGTGCGGGCGAATCCCTCCGCTGTCTGGAGGAGTACGGCAAGATCGCCAACGCACAAGCCGCCACGGCCATCGAACAACTCCGCTATCGCACCTACACCCTCGAACAGGACATCCTCATCGGCGGCCCGCGTCGCGCCCGACTGCGCACCGCGCGATTGCACGTCCTCGTCACCGCCTCGCTCTGCAAACGCTCGTGGCTCGATGTCTGCACCGCGGCCCTCGCCGGCGGCGCGGATATCATCCAACTCCGCGAGAAAGAATTACCAGACACGGAACTACACGTCCGCGCCAAGACACTCCGCGAAATCACAGCCCGCGCGAACGCACTGCTCATCATCAACGATCGCCCCGACATCGCCCGCCTCGCCGACGCCGACGGCGTACACCTCGGCCAGACCGATTTGCCCGTTGCCGCCGCGCGAGAAATTGTCGGCGCGAATCGCCTCATCGGTGTCAGCACGCACAGCGTCGCTGAGGCCCGCGCCGCATTGTCGACCAATCCCGACTACCTCGGCGTCGGCCCGATGTTCGCCTCGCCGACCAAGCCGCACGTTGCCGTGCAGGGTCCGAAGCTTCTCTCGGAGATCGCCGCGATCACCCTTCTCCCCCTCGCCGCAATCGGCGGCATCAACGCATCCAACGCCCGCGATATCACAACAGCATCCCCGCGCACAGCGCTGGCGGTGAGCCACGCGATTCTCTCAGCGGATGATCCGAATGCAGTGTCGCGGCAACTTCGTTCAGCGATAGCCCATAATTCATAGCTGGAACACGCGCTTGTCGCGCATCGCGGCGCACAAAGTGCGCCCCTCAACCATTTCCCAACCCCCCGCCGATAGAGCTACGTCGCCATCCGAGTCTTCATGACAACCTCGCTAGCCACCGCACCACAAACCATTCCCACACGGACCGCGCCCGCCTCCGGCCTGCTTGATTGGCCGCGGCTCCTTCAGCGATTCACCGACTATCTTGTCAGTGAGTGCGGCCTCGCGCGGAATACCATCGAGGCCTACACGCGCGATCTGCGGGAATTCTTCGTCCACCTTCACGATGCGACCATCACGCTTCCCACACAAATTACCACCAACGTCGTACGCGGCTTCCTCATGCGTCTCTCCGAGCGCGGCCTCGCGCTCTCATCCATCGCGCGACACCTCGTCTCCGTAAAGATGTTCCTCCGCTATCTGCACATCGTGCAGGTCATCACTGAGGATGTCAGTACGCTTCTCGAAACGCCCAAGAAATGGCGCACGCTCCCGCACACGCTTCGTCCCGGCCAGGTCGAAGCCCTGCTCGCGGCACCAGAACCCGGCGATCCGTTCTACTCGCGCGATCGCGCTATCCTCGAATTGCTTTACGCCACTGGCATGCGCGTCAGCGAACTCGCCGGCCTTCGCGTACAGGATGTGAACCTCAATGTTGGTTATGCCCGCGTCTTCGGCAAGGGCGGCAAAGAGCGGATCATCCCCATCGGCTCGCACGCCATCGACGCCGTCAACGAATACACCCGCGGGCTGCGCGCCGTGCTCACCGAGTCCGGCCCCATCGACGCCCTCTTCGTCAGCCGAACCGGCAACCCCATGGACCGCACCAACATCTGGCGACTCGTCTGCCGCTTCGCCGGGCAAGCGGGCCTTTCCGGCAACGTCGGGCCGCACACGCTTCGCCACTGCTTCGCGACGCACATGCTCGAAGGCGGCGCCGACCTGCGCATCGTTCAAGAGCTGCTCGGCCACGCCGACGTGGCCACGACGCAGCTCTACACCCACGTCGACACCACGCGCCTCAAGTCCATCCACCAGAAATTCCACCCGCATCAGTAGACTGCATAGCGATAGTAGACTGCTTAGCGAAGAGGACCCAGGCGGTCGCATCATCATTGATTATATATCGCTCGCAGTATCATCAACAACTAAGGAAGTGTGCGGCAAGGGAGAAAGCGCTCTCCGAAGGCCGGGCTTCAGCCGGCCGGCGTTTGCCGCCAACTTCAGTTGGTGGAACCCGGTGCAATTTGTATCGACATGAGCCGGCTTTAGCCGGGCTTTGAACGGCAAAGTACAATCCCCTCCCATGTTCCCTTCCGTTGGAAGCATGTGGCGAATTGGCCCTCTGATCTCCCTTGCCCTCGTCGGCTGCGCCGCACCGACCCGCACACCCCGCCCCATCGACACGCTCGCCAAGGCCCCCATCCACACGTTGACGCCGCAGGAGTTGGATGCCTGCCTACGCCACCTTTCCACACAAAATCTCTCGCTCCAGGATCGCGTTCGCCTTCTCGCCCGCCAGTCCATCGGCCAGCCCTACAAACTCGGCCCGCTCGGCGAATACCCCTTCGAACTCACCGACCCCGACCCGCTGGTCTGCCTCGAAGCAAGCGATTGTGTGACCTTCGTCGAGCAGACCTACGCGATGGCCCTGTCTGAAGACTGGCCATCATTTGCGAAGAATCTCACGCGGTTGCGCTATCGAAACTCCATCATCGCGTTTGAGGAGCGCAATCACTTCGTCGAGGCCGATTGGAACCCGGCGAACACGTGGTTGTTCGACGAAGTCTCGCGCCCCGTTTCACGCGGCAACTCGGTTCCGATGAACACGCAGATCGATCGTGCCGCCTTCTTCGCCAAGCACGGCATTCATAAGCAAATCGCCATCAATGGCTGTGCGGGTATTTACATTCCAACCTCGAAGCTCGGCCACTGCCTTGACCAAATCAAAGCCGCCGACGTCGTTGAACTCGTCAAAGGCAACGACAAACTCCAATACGTCTCGCACATGGGCCTCCTCTTCCACGACGCCGCCGGCCGCGTCACCATGCTGCACGCCGGCAAACCCGCCGTGCACGAAGTGCCGCTCGAGGACTACCTCGCCGCCCACCCGACCGTCCTCGGTATCAAGGTGTTGCGCGCTCGTGAACAGCGCTTGCCACTCAGTCCGTAGGAATCGCCTCAATCCTCTACTTGGCCCCTCGGCCCCTTGAACCCTTGAACCCTCTCTTCCCCCCACTCGATATAATCCCAACCGATATGCCCTCACCGAACGTCGCCGTGGAAATGCCAACCAGCGAGAACGACCGTGATCGGCCATCTCCTGCGCCGCAGCCGGAGAAGCCCATCCCGGCGATGGTTCGCGCCCGCATCTGGATCGTTCGCACCTTTCTCGTCTTGATCATCCGGTGCTTCAGCCTCTCCGGCCTGTATCTCTTTGGCCGCGCCTTCGGATCAGTGGAATACTTCATCGACTACCGCCGCCGCCGCCGCGTCCGCCGCGAACTGCGTGACATGTTCAAAGATGAGTTCCCCACCGCATGGCACCGCAAGATGGCGTGGCGCTATTTCATGCGGATCCGCTGCGACAAGATGTTCTACACCATCATGGATCGCATCCCCCGCGCCAAACTGATGAACCGCATCAAAATGAAGGGCCGCAAGCACATCGAAGGTGCCCTCGCTCAAAACAAAGGCGCCTACGTCGCCCTCTGCCACTTCGGTTCGTTCCACGTCGCCGGGTTGCTCGGTGCCCTGCTCGGCTATGACATCGTCGGCGTACGCGACCCCAAGGAAAGCCACGTCCGCCGTTATATCGGCGCCAAGTATCGCGAGACCTTTCCCGAAGTCGCCAAGATGCGACTCTTCTACAGCGGTGCATTCCCGCGCGAGATCTACCGCCAATTCCAATCCGGCGGCATCGTCGCCAGCCTGCTCGACATTGGCCGCCGCCGCGACGACCATCTCAAGACCTGCCCCGTTCAGATCTTCGGCGAGACGCGCGACTTCCTCACCGGGCCGGTGCAAATGGCCTTCCGCGCCGGCGCACCGATCCTGCAGGCCTTTGTCGTCTCACGGAAGAATTTCTATTACCAGCTTCTCGTAACCCCGGTGCTCTACAAGCCGACCGGCCATGAGGACGAGACAAAGATCGTTCCCGACATCGTGCAGTTCTACGCCACCGGCGTCGAACAATTCGCCCGCCAGCACCCCGATCATTTGATGAATATTTAAGCTTCGACCCTACCTACTTGGCCTGAGCAAAATCGAATAAGGCCCTTGACTGAATCCAAGACTCGGGAATGGCGGCCCCACCTCTCACAAGATAAACAAAAGTGTCTATGTCCCCCTTGCGATGGCGTCGAGTCAGTGAAACTCTTGCCTCTCCCATTGCCACGCTCTCTGCCTGGACATCCACGTTCGGCCAGTCCGTCTCGTCTCCCCAGGAAGTAACTGTCCGCTTCCAATTAGTGACAAAGGCGTTGAACTGCGGTCCCGAGGGATCGTGGGTCAACTTTGATTTTTCAATGTAGAACTCAGTTCCTTGATCCCACACAGATAGCCGTCCGTTTGCAGCCAATTCTTTCCAAGAGCACATCACGGCGCGATCAAGGACACGATTGGTCGAGCTCCCATCTCGGTTCAGTAGCTCGCAGGTTGACCCGCGTGGGACGAGCAAGTAACAGAACTTGTCTGGCGTGGGTTTGCCGTTCTTCGCAATCCAGATTTCCCTCTTCGAAGTCGGCGCAAATATTCTACTGACAATAAAGATGCCCGATACTGCTAATAACGCAACGACCAGGAGTCCGACGAGCAAACCAGGCTTAGAGAAAAGTCGCATGAGTTTCGGCAAGTGGACAACTCCCTGGGTTCGGACTATTTGTCGCGATGTTCCCTCTGGAGCCCGCAATTCACATCAATAAAGTATATGCCGTTGCCTCCTGCGCCGCCGCAATCAGCGGTCCCACCGTCCCCTCCGAAAAATTAAACCGAACCCCCGCCGCGGCGAACAACTCCGGCAATGGCCGACGCCCGCCCAGCGCCAGCGCCTTGCGATACGCCGCCACCGACGCCGAATAGTCGCTCCGCGAATTCCGCCACACGCCCAGCGCCCCCAACTGCGCAATGCCATACTCGACATAGTAAAACGGCACCGTGAACGGATGCCCCTTGCGATGCCACGAATCGGCAATCACATCCTCGTACCCCGAATAATCCACCCAATCATTGAACCGTGTGTTGAGGCTTTGCCACGCGCTGTTCCGCTCGGCACGCGAGTGTCCCGAGTGCGTGTAGACCCAGTGCTGAATCATGTCGACACACGCCATCCACGGGAAGAACTTCACAGTTTCCTGCAGATGTTCCGATCGCGCCCGGCCTGCGTCGCCCGGCGAGTAGAACTCCTCCAGATACCGCCCCGCCAGCAGCTCCATCCCCATCGACGCGACCTCGGCGAACTCAATCGGCGCATCCCGCAGCGCAATCATCTCCTCATTCCGCGCTGCGAACCCGTGAAACGCGTGCCCACCTTCGTGCAGCATCGTCTGCACATCATCATGCGTGCCCACCGCGTTCATGAAGATGAACGGCAGCCGCCGCCCCTCATACATCATCATGTATCCGCCCGGCGCCTTGCCCTTGCGGCTCTCGAGATCGAGCAATCCCTCGCGGCGCATCCGCCCGAATTGTTCACCCAATTCCGGCGCGACCTTCGTAAAGATCCGCCCCACGCCATCCATCAATTGCTCCGCGCCCTTGAATGGCTTCAGCGGTGGCCGCCCCTCGACATCCACGTACATATCCCACGGCCGCAGCGCCGATACACCCAGCTTCGCCTTGCGCTCCTGCGCCAACTTCCGCGCCGCCGGTACGACCACGCGCTCGATCGTGTCGGCGAACCCAACGCAATCGGCCGGCGTGTAGTCAAACCGTTCCATCTCCGCGAACGCCAGCCCGCGATAGTCGGCAAACCCCGCGTTCGCGGCCATGCGCTGCCGCAGCGACACCATCTTGTCGTAGATGTCGTCGATCTCGCCGCGCGCTGCGCGCCATGGCCCGCATACCTTCTCCCATGCCTCCTGTCGCACGGCGCGGTCGGGCTCCTCCAGATAGCGCCCCATCTCTTCGAGCGTTTGTTCGCGCCCGTCGTGCATGACGGTCATCCCACCGACGACCTTCTGATACTGCTGCCGGAGTTTCTCATCCTCCGTCTGCAGAGGAATGTTTTCCTCGCGAAAGATCGCGACTTGATTTCGAATGGATCGGACAAAGACCTCGTATCGATCGTTCGGCAGCGTCCCGATGTGCGGGCAATCCAGCAATTTCCGGTTGAGCTTGTCGCTACCGGTCTTGATGACCGGCGTCACGTTCTCCACGAAATCGAGATACCGCTTCTCCCGCGCCGGATCGTCCGTCTGGCAGGTCGACTCGACATATCGAACCGACATCTCCTCATCCAGCCACGCCTCCACCTCCGACCAGTCGCGAAGCCACGCCTCCAGCGCCGACGGGCTGCCTAACGGCTGCTTTTCCAGCGTGTCATACCATTGCCTGGCCACGGCCGGGTCGCCGGGGTCGGCCGTCGGATCGATGAAATGCGGCTTGAAATCGCCGATGTGCAGGGGCATAAAGGGTCTCCGTTCCCTCGCATGATATCGAGGCGGAGCCCAAGCGTGGCGGCGGAGTCCAAGAGTGGGGCGGGCGTCCCTGCCCGCCTTTGCCTTGGATGACCGCTCCGCAAAATAATCGCCCGGCCCGGTGGAATACAACCGTTGAACGGCCTCCACGGCACCGTTCTTTCTGGGTAAAGGGTTCGCGCGCGGCATTCGCCCCGCCATTTTTTGGGAGTATCACCATGATTCGTCACTCGCGCTGGTGCGGTCTTTTCATCGTCGGCCTCCTGCTCAACACCGTCGGCTGCATTGTCTACCCCGTCCGCGTCGAAGTGCAGGACCACCAGTCCGCCTCTCTTGACGGCATGCAGCGCGTCGCGGTAGAGACCCGCAACGGAGCCATCGATGTCCGCTGCGACCCGGCCGCCAAGCAGGTCGAGGTGAACACCACGCGCTCGGCCCGCGGCATATCTGAGAAAGATGCCCGCGAATTCGCCGAGAAGATTGAGATCGAAGTCGGCAAGGATCCGACGCGCCCCGACACGCTGCGCATCGCCGCCCGAATGCCCGTGGTGGATGCCAACCGAAATCAGGCCGCAAAGTTCGAAATCGTCATGCCGCCCAATGCCGAACTGACGCTCGACACCCGCAACGGCCGCATCTCCGCCGCCGGCTGCGACAAGAACATTAACGCCAACACCAGCAACGGCCGCGTCAATATCCGAGACTGCGAAGGCTCGCTCGTCGCCGAAACCTCCAATGGCGAAGTCTCTGTGTGGGATGTCAAGGGCGACGTCGACGTGCGCTCATCCAACGGCAGCCTCGACCTCCAACGCGTCGGAAAGAACACCGTGAAGGCCGTCACATCAAACGGCCGCATCCACATCGTCGACGCCACCGGCGCAGCCAATCTTCGCACCAGCAACGGCTCCATCGAGTTGCACTGCAAATCCGTCCCGCCAAGCCCCGACATCCAGGTCGTTACCAGCAATGGAAATGTCGAAGTGGAAATCCCCAGCAACATCAACGCCAGCGTCGATCTGCACACGGCGAACGGCCGCGTTTACTCCGAGTTGAAGGGCGTCCAGGTCGCCGACCTCGAAACGCACCGCTCGTCGCTCCGCGCCAAACTTAACAACGGCGGCGGTCGCATCAATGCCCGCAGCAGCAACGGCTCCGTCACCCTCCGCACCGTCAGCGACACCGCACCCGCCGCCACGCCATCGACCGTGAAACCAACCAACGCGCGCTCGTGATTGCGTTTCAGCGACCACCCCAACGGGGTAACGGAAAATAGCCCAGGGTTGGGCGCAGCCCTACCCTGGGAAAAAGGCGCGACCCAATATTCTCTCCACCCTGAAGGGGTGGAGGATACGCTTGCCTCCTCGCAGCCATTCGCTCGCGCGAGAACCCTTCTCGCACGCACCATGACGGGAATCCTCTCCCGTGCATTGCCCCGCGCTTGCCCCCCCGTACACATTCGCGTACGTTCCCTTCATCAAATAAAGCACTCAGGGAGCCCACACCCCATGCAAGTCCGCTTCGACTGCCCCGCCTGCAAGCAATCCCATGTCCTCGACATGCCCGAGACCACGATTCACATGACCTGCTCGCGCACGGGCAAGCATCTGGAACTCCGCCTCGGCCTCGGCGGCGAAGTGAAATCCAAGATCGTCGAAGAATCCGCCGACACCGAAGAAGTCGCGTCGGAAGAGTAACCCGCCCCTTCATTCAGATGGCGGATTCAGAAGTACGATCACCCGCTCCTCGATCACGCCACCCTCGACCCGATCATCCGGCAGATAGACCGTCAACATCACCGACGTATGCCCTCCGCTCGTCGGAATCGTCACGCGTCCATCCGCCCCGAGCACACCGGTCTCCAGTCGGCCATCCGGCTCCAGCGGTTCAACCCGCACTTCATAATCGTGGCCCGAGAGCGGAGTGTACTTGTTGTTGATCTCACCATTCCCATCGAAGATGCTCCCCTCGAGCATGCTCTTCTGCTTCACATCTATAACGATGGTGCATCCGGCCGTTGATTGAAACTGTGGATCTGCCGCAACATTGCTCGACGTATCCTGAACCAGCACCCCCAAGCCGGGCCGTGATTCGCATTGCTCGAACACATCGAACACCACGAGCCAATTACAGCCCGCCGATAGCAAACTGATGCAACTCAGCAGTACCGATACGCGTCCGATAGGAGACATGATCCGCCTCCCTTCCGCGGTGATCCGGCTCGCGTCAGTTCATTCCGGCGCATTCAATGATGCGTCGGCAGTCTGCCCGCCGTGAATTGTTCCTCTTCCGTCGAGCCGGTCAGCGCATTGATCTCATTGCATCCGGTCACGAGCGTCTGGATCTGATCGAAATACCCCGTGCCGACGAACTTCTGGTGCTTCACCGCGCCGTAGCCGTGCTTCTCCTCTTCCTCGAACTCGCGCGTCTGAAGCCGCACATACGCCGTCATTCCCTCGGTCTTGTACGCTCGTGCCAACTCGAACATGGTGAGATTCAGCGCGTGGAAGCCCGCCAGCGTGATGAACTGGAACTTGTACCCCATCGCCCCCAACTCACGCTGAAACTTCGCGATCGTCGCGTCGTCCAGGTGCCGCCGCCAGTTGAACGACGGCGAGCAGTTGTACGCCAGGAGCTTGCCCGGGAATTTCTTATGTATGCCCTCGGCGAACATCCTGGCCTCTTGGATATCCGGATGCGCCGTCTCGCACCAGACCAGATCAGCATAGGGCGCATACGCCAGCCCGCGGGCAATCGCCGCCTGCGTGCCGCCGTTGTAACGGAAGAACCCTTCCACCGTCCGCTCGCGAATGATGAACGGATGATCGCGCTCGTCCATATCGTTCGTGATCAGCTTCGCGCTGTCGGCGTCCGTCCGCGCGACCAGCACGGTCGGTACCCCGAGCACATCCGCCGCCAGCCGCGCTGCGATCAACTTCTCAATCGCATGCCCGGTATGCACCAGCACCTTCCCGCCCATATGCCCGCACTTTTTCGCCGATGAAAGCTGATCCTCGAAGTGCACGCCCGATGCCCCGGCCTCGATCATCTCTCTCATCAACTCATACGCATTCAGATTGCCGCCGAACCCTGCCTCCGCGTCCGCCACGATCGGCGCAAACCAATAAACATCCGTCGGCTCGCCGCTCGAATAGTGAATCTGGTCGGCCCGTTGCAGCGCCGCGTTCAGCCGGCGCACCACCTGCGGCACGCTGTTCGACGGATACAAACTCATATCCGGATACGTCGCCCCGGCGAGATTGTTATCCGCCGCGACCTGCCATCCCGACAGATAAATCGCCTTCAAACCGGCCGCGACCATCTGCACCGCCTGATTGCCGGTGAGCGCCCCGAGCGCATGAACAAAATCCTCCGAGTGCAGGAGCTTCCAAAGCCGCTCCGCCCCCTTCATGGCGAACGTGTGCTCCACGCGCATCGACCCGCGCAGCTTCAGCACATCCTCCGCTGTATATGGCCGCTTGATGCCGCGCCACCGATGCTCCGAGTGCCATTCGCGCTTGATGGATTCCGCTTGTGCCAGAAAATCGTCGAACATGGTCGTGCCCTCCCTCAGTCCAGGTGTTCATAGGCCGGGATGGTGAGAAACTCGACCAGTTCCGGCGCGGTCGAAAGTCGGTCAAACAAATCGCCGGCCAATCCAAAATGGCCGGAATCAAATCGTGTTGCCCCAATCGCTTCCCGAATCCGCCCCGTCTCTTCACGAAGAATCTGCCAGAACAACTCGCGACTGATCCGTCGACCATCCACGAGCACGCCCGTCGGGTGCTTGACCCACTGCCAGATCTGCGTACGACAGATCTCCGCCGTCGCCGCGTCCTCCATCAGGTGATACAGCGGCACGCACCCATTTCCGCCAAGCCACGCCTCCAGATACTGCAACCCCACGCGGATGTTCGTGCGAAGCCCGTGTTCCGTGATGTCTCCACGCGGAATGGCCAGCAACTCCGCCGACGTCACATGCACGTCGTCCCGCTGCCGGGAAATCTGGTTCGGCCGCGGCATCTTCTGATTGAAAACCTCCAGCGCCACCGGCACGAGGCCGGGGTGGGCGACCCACGTTCCGTCGTGTCCGTCGCCCACCTCGCGCTCTTTGTCCGCCCGGACGTTGGCGATGGCGGTGTCATTCAGAACTGGATCCTCCTTATTGGGGATCCATGCTGCCATGCCACCCATGGCATGCGCGCCGCGCTTGTGACAGGTCTTGATGACCTGCAGGCAATAGGACCGCATGAACGGTACGGCCATGGTTACCTGGGCACGGTCGGGCAGCACAAATTCCGGGCGGTTTCGAAAGGTCTTGATGAAACTGAAGATGTAATCCCAGCGTCCGCAGTTCAGCCCCGCCGAGTGTTCGCGCAGCTCGTAAAGAATCTCCTCCGTCTCAAATGCTGCCAGCACATGCTCGATCAGCACCGTCGCCTTGATCGACCCGCGCGGAACACCGAGCGTCTGCTGCGCATAGATGAACACGTCGTTCCACAACCGCGCTTCCAGATGGCTCTGCAACTTCGGCAGATAGAAATACGGCCCCGTCCCGCGCGACAGCGCCTCGATTGCGTTGTGGAAAAAGTAAAGGCCGAAATCAAACAACGCCCCGCTCATCGGCTGGCCGTCGACCCAGAAATGCTTCTCGTGCAGATGCCACCCGCGCGGCCGAACAAAGAGCACCGCCGGATTGGCCCCGAGCTTATAGACCTTGCCCTCGGGGCTGGTGTACGTAATCGTCCGCCGCACGGCGTCGCGCAGATTGATCTGCCCCTGCACGCAATTCGTCCATGTCGGCGAGTTCGAATCCTCGAAGTCCGCCATGAACACCTTCGCCCCGCTGTTCAGGGCGTTGATGATCATCTTCCGCTCGACCGGGCCGGTGATCTCCGACCGCCGATCGTTCAATTCCGCGGGAAACGGCGCAATCGTCCACGCCCCTTCGCGAACCGTCTTGGTCTCCGGCAGAAAATCCGGCAGCCACCCCGCGTCGATGATCGCCTGCCGCTCGACGCGCCGCTGCAACAACTCGCGGCGCGTCGCGTCAAAGGTGCGATGCAGCTTTGCCAAAAAAGAGATGGCCTCAGGGCTGAGGATCTCGTCATACCCCGGCAAGAGCGCACCGCGAAGGTCGATACCGGAAAGCTGCGATCGGGCGTCCGTCTTCATCACGCCTCCCCTGGCCGAGCGGAGGGTGTGGCCCGCGCCAATAGCGCGACGTGCGGCACAGGCAAACTGCCCGGACCGACCGCCCCCGGCTCTGATCGATTAAGCATACCCCGCGCCGTATCATTGGAATGCGCAATTCTTTTAATCTATACTATAAGCAATGCTTATGATGGAGTGCTTATGGGACAGACCGGCGAACACTACGACAAGCAAAACACCCTTCAGCAACTCCGCGGTTTCTATCACACCGCCCGCGCCGCCAGCATCTCCCGCGCTGCCAAACGCCTCTCCCTCTCGCAGCCTGCCGTCTCACTTCAGATCCAGGCCCTCGAGCGCGAGCTGAAAGTCAACCTCTTCGAACGCCGCGGGCCGCGCATTGCCCTCACTCCCGAAGGCCGCACCCTCTTCGACATCGCCGCGCCCCTCGTCGAAGCACTCGACGCCCTCCCCGCCAACTTCGCCTCGCGCCGAAAGAAGATCGAGATCGGCCGGCTCGACATCGCCGCCGGCGAATCCACCATCCTCTACATCCTGCCGCCCTACATCAAACGCTTCTGCCACGCGCACCCCGGCGTCGAGCTTCGACTGCACAACGTCGCCGGCTCCGAAGGGTTGGCCCGCCTCCGCGCCCTCGAGGTCGACCTCGCCGTCGGCTCCATGCGCGATGAGCAATCCGACATCATCTATCAACCCATCTTCCACTACGACCCGGTGCTGATCACCCCGCGCGGCCACCCGCTCGCCAAGAAACGAGGCGTCACGCTCAAGGACATCAGCGCGTTTCCCCTCATCATGCCGCCGCGCCACTCCACCACGCGCCCGATCATCGCCATGGCCTTCGCCGAGGAAGAATTGCACTACGACATCCGCATGGAGGCCGGCGGTTGGGAGATCATCAAGAAATATGTAGAGCTGGGCCTCGGCGTCTCGATCGTGACGTCCGTCTGCCTCACCGGCCGCGAACGGTTGGAAGTGGTGTCGATGTCAAAGTTCCTGCCCAAGCGCGACTACGGCATCGTCCTCCGCCGCGGCCGCCGCCTCTCCGCCGCCGCCCGCGCCTTCATCCACGTCCTCCACCCCACATTCGACCCCGACATCGCCATCGCGCCGCCGACAAACCCGCGCAAGGGCACAAAGAAATAGCACCACGCTCAGCGCTCAGGCGGTCTTCAGGTTGGCACCCGAAGGCATTCCGACTTTCGAAATCTCGATTTCACTCTCGTTGCAGGCCCTACTTACGTCTGAGATTTCAAATTTCAAATCAGTAATCCCCGCGCCTCCTTTTTCGACTCAAACCGAGCCGCACCCGTAAGGAAGCGGGTTTGAATTTCAGGGCTGCGATTCAGCAATACGTAGACCGTTCTAGATATCATGAATGTACCCAGCCGGAAGCAGTCATCTCTGAGATCTCAAATTTCAAATCTGTAATCCCCCGCCCCAATCCCATCTGCCCCAATCTGCGGTTTCAACTTCCGAGCACCCGCTCCACAAACGCCCCAACATCCGCCTCGCTCACGATTCCATCGCCATTGAGTTCATACGCACAAAGCCCCGCGCTCACTGGCGAGAAGCCAACCAGCGCATCCACCATCCCCTGCACATCCCGCCCATCGACCACACCGTCGCCATTCCCATCGGCTGTGTTCGTCGGATAGACCGTCAGCATCGCACTATTACTGGTGGCCTGCGTGCAGTCATTCAGCTTCACCACACAGTCATACTCCCCCGCATCGGCCATCCCCGCATGAACAAACACAAGCGTGTTCGTCTGGGTTCCCATCATCTCCCCGCCATCGACCAACTCCACGCCACTCTTCCGCCAGTGATACGAAAGTTCGCCCTCGCCCGTGGCGGTGGTACGGAGTGATGCGCTGCTACCGGTACAGACTGTTGGCGATGAAGGATGTTCCTCCAATAGTGGCGACGGATCGGCAATGGTCAGCTGAGTCCAGTGTCCTGCTACTTCATTATTGGCCGCTGAAAACCGCCCAGCGACGATCAGTGACGACTGATATGAAAACAAGCTGTTCACCGTTGCCAGATAGCGAAATGCGCCGACACCCGCTCCAACGTTGTGCCAAGTTTCTCCGTCCCATCTGGCGATTCGCTGCGTGGACACGCTTCCCGCATTACTAAACCGACCCCCTACAAAGAGACTATCCTCAAATACGCAAAGGCTATTGACGGGACCATCGACTCCGTCGCCAAGCGGGGCCCACGAAGCGCCGTTCCACCGCGCAATATTTTTCGCTGGTGTTCCTCCGGCGGACGAAAATGTTCCGCCAGCGATTAGCTCTCCTCGAAATGCACAAAGTGCATCTACAGTTGGGACGGCCGGGCCTGATTCTGACACACCACCGGCCATTGATTGCCATAATAATCCATTCCACTTCGCAATTCTGTTCATAGGCATTGATGAGATGCTTGAGAATTGGCCCCCTGCAATCAATTCACCTTGGTAGACAAACAGTGCTTTGACGGCGCTGTTCGGAGCTGGACCGATCGAGTTCCAAGAACCCCCGTCCCACCGCGCAACTCGACGAGAGGAGGTGTTGCCTCCAGCAACAACCATCCCGTTGTACTCCGTTAGTGCAAAAACTGTTGATGAGAAACCGGAGCCCATTGGCTGCCACGTTGATCCGGTCCATGTCGCAACGCGACTAGCTGTGACCCCGCCCGCTGTCGTAAAGTCCCCCGCCGCAATTACCTGTCCGCTATGGGAAAGGACGGCGTTTACGGCGTTGTTCATTCCCGTTCCGAGCGATCCCCATGATGTGCCGTTCCATATGGCAATTCGGCTCGCACTGGCACCGCCCAGCATCAAGAAGCGGCCTCCCGCAATCAAGTCATTCCCATGACCTGCTGTTGCCAATATTTCGTCGTTTGCTCCTCCTCCGAGTGAAACCCACGACAAGCCATCCCACCGTGCAACATAACTCGTTGCCGATGATCCAGAAGATGAAAATTGGCCAACAACAATCGGGTCTCCTCGAAAGCAAACGCATTCGCTTACCGAGCCCGTGACTCCACTCCCCATCGGTTGCCAACTTGATCCGCTTCGTCGCGCCACGGAACGAAGTGTTTGCCCGCCTCCGGAAGAAAAATCTCCGCCTGCTAACAATGCTCCGCCGCAAACAGTCAGGCTGCTCGCGGGACCGTCCAGCCATGATCCTGGGGATTGCCAATTTGAACCATTCCACTTCGCGACGCTTGGTGCGAATACTCCGTCGGCATAAATGAAATTGCCGCCAGCATATAGTTGCCCCTCAAAGACCATCAAACTCGCAACGCCGCCCGGCGAGCCAAATTCATCTAGGGTCATGCCAGTCCCAAGCTGTTGCCATGCAACGCCATTCCATCGGGCCACCTGAAAGGAAGGGGTATCGTCGTTAAACGAAAAGGAGCCCCCCACGATCAACTCCCCATTGTGGATGGCAAATGCACCTACTGAGCTATTCCATGTGCCCAGCTCGTTGCCCATCGCACTCCATAGGTGTCCGTTCCACCGTGCTACGTTATTTACAGGAATTCCGTCCGCACTTTGAAAGTTACCCCCAGCAATCAAGTCGCCATCCCAAGCGATCAGGTAATTAACAGAGTTCGCATCACCTGCGTTTATTCCGATACCAAGCGGCTGCCAACTGACCCCATCCCACCTTGCCACGCAGTTCCGATTGACATCGCCAGTATCGAAATACCGCCCGGCTGCGACGAGATCTCCGTTGTAGCTCGTAATAGCGCGCACTTGAAAATCAACACCCGCCCCAAGCGACATCCATTCTTGTCCATCCCACGCCGCAATGTTGTGTGCAAAGACCTTCCCCGCGACTTCAAAGCTGCCGCCAACGACAAGTAGATCGCTGCCCGAGCCAACTCCATCCGGATCCCAAACTGCGGCAGTAACCGGAAGGCCATCGAGTCCTGGGATTCCATCAGATTTCCCCCAGTCATACGTGCACTGCCCGCGCGCACTCTCCGCGCACGCACAAAATGCAACCATCACCGCAACGACAATCGTGAAACCCACCCGGCCCATGCGTCGCTCCTTTACGAACGGCCCCCCGGCACCATTCGCCCCCCATTATATCAATAATGTATCCCCCGCCTCAAGTCCTCGCATCGCTCTGCGCCAATCTGCGAAATCTGCGGTTTCAACTCCTGCCGGCACCGCCTGTTTCGATTTTCCGACCCTTCGGCGTTTCAATGTTTCCCGGTATCGGAAGCAACCCCGAACTGCTGCGCCGTTCCGCAAGCACTGCCTCCTTCTCCTTCACCTCCGCCGCGATGCGCTCGGCCGCGCGCTTGCTGAGGTTGTGGCGATATTCGTAGATCCCCCATGCGATCAGGCAGAGCACCAGTACGCCGCCGACGATCATCGTCGCCATCTTTGCTTCGCCGATGAACTCCTCGATCCGCCCGCTGAACTTCCAACCGGCCCAGACCCAGAGCGGCACCGAGATCAACGCCGCGAAGCCGTCGATCACCGCGAACTTCCAGTACGGCACCTTGAACGCGCCGGCCGTCAGAAACAGCACCGAGCGCAGCCCCGGCATGAACCGCGCCGCGAACAGGATCTTCGCCCCGTGCTGCTCGAACTTCAGCCGGGCCTTTTCCATCAGCCACGGCTTCGCAATACGACTGAGCCACTTGTGTTCGAAGATGTGATCGCCGTAGCGCTTGCCCATGAAGAAGAGCAGCGAATCCCCCACCATCACGCCGAGCAGGCCGGTCGCCATCATGCCATACAGATTGGCCTGGCCCTTATGCACCAGCCAGCCGGCGGCGATGAGCGGAATATCCTCGGGCAGCGGAATCCCCAGGCCCGCGGCGATCAGAATGCCGAACAGGCCGACGTAGGAAAACTTGCCGATGAATGCGAAGAAAAAGTCCTGCACGCTCGAATTACCCCTGCTTCGCCGTCGCCGTTGGAGCCGGCGCCCGCGCCGCGGCCACCGCCAGCTTCACCCGCTCGTCCGTGTCCGTCGCCATCATGTCCAGCCATGCCGACCGATACGGCCCCCCCACTTCATTTACATACGTCACGATCCAGACGCGCCGATCCACGCTGAGCTTGCCGACGCGCGTTCGCGCCACGTCCATGCCAACGCGCCCAAGGTCGAACAGGCCCGCGCAGGCCCGATCGACCGCGGCCGGACCGACCGTCCCCCCTGCCGCGTCGTCGAGACACTGGCCGAGCAGTTCGGCCGCCTTTGTCGGCGGGTCGATCTTCGCGATTGCGTCCACGGCGGCGGCGGCGATGCGCTCGCGTCGGTCGCTCCGCGCCTGAACCAGTGCGTTGATCACGCGCGTGTGTTTCATGAAGGGTTTGATGATGTGCAGAGCGGCGACGAGCTGTTCCTCGGAGCGCGGGTTGCGCAGTGTTTCCATCAGCTCGGGCAGCATCTGCTCCACCAGCTTGGGCCGGTCGCCAAGCTGATCCAGCCGTTGCTGCAACTCGTCGGGCGTGCGATTTTCGATGGAGACGAGAAAATCACGAATCTTTCCCTGTAATTCATATCGCGACCAGGCCCGGTGCGTGAGAAACACGGCCGATCCGACGATTGAGACCGTGAGCGCGCAGGCCGACGCGGCCACGAGGATGTGGCCCCACGGCCCGCTTCGCGGCGGGTTCGGCAGAATGGCATCGGGTTGTGGGAGTGATTGCATCCGCGTTCCACTCGGTCAGATTTTGTGCCACTCATTTGGCACAGTTCACGCCGGCTCCGGCGACAGGCCCAGCCGGGCGGTGACTCGTTCGAAGTCGTCAAGGTTATAGTATTCGATGATCAACTTGCCGGTGTGCTTTCGGCGCCCCTCGTGAATCCGCACGCGAAGGCCGAGGACCTTGGACAGCGCGTCCTCCACATCCTTTACCACAGACCGGGCCTCGGGTTGCGCGGGCGCTGGGGTGCCCTGCTTGGTCTTGGCGATGGCGGCCTCGACCTGGCGGACGGACCAGGCACCGGTGGCCGCACTTCGGGCGATGGTATATTGGAGTTGCTTGTCTGTAATGCCGGAAAGTGCCTTGGCGTGGCCGGTGGAGAGTTCGCCGGTGATGAGCATGACCTGGACCTCATTGTGGAGGCCGAGGAGTCGGAGGAAGTTGGAGATGGTGGCGCGATCCTCGCCGGTCTTGGCGGCGATCTGGTCGTGGGTGAGGCCGTGGCGGGTCATGAGGGCTTGGTAAGCCCGGGCGCGGTCGATGGGGTTGAGGTCCTGGCGTTGGATGTTCTCGATGAGGGCTAGCTCGAGCATGTCGTTGTCGGCGACGGGGCGGACGATGGCGGGGATTTCGGTGAGGCCGGCGAG